>JAJPIY010000311.1 GCA_021324515.1 Planctomycetota bacterium | reverse complement strand
GTGGGGGAGGGTTAGGGTGGGGGGGTAGAACTCCTTGTCTGCATTGTACTTCCCCCCCCACCCCAGCCCTCCCCCACAAGGGGGGAGGGAGTTTTGTCCGTTAGCCCGAAGGGATTTGCACAGAAGTGCGAACACTCTCTTGCCGGCCCGCGGCTGCTCAATCCGGCGATCCTTGCCGAAGGACACGAGGCGGGAGCGGGCCGTGGCCGCCAATTACTCCAGACTGCTCGCCACCACCGCCTTCATTTTTTCCAGCCCCGTTCGCGCTACGGCAAGGGCATCGTGCTTCCAGTATTCGCGGTTGAACAGCTCCAGCGACAGCACTCCGCGGAAACCGATGTGGCGCAAATCGCGCAGGAACGTCTTCAGCGGGGCAACCCCTTCACCGGGATAGATGCGGTGAGCGTCGGTGATGACGGCTCGCGGTGGATCGGCGGGATAGTCGTTCATGTGCAGGACGTGCATCGTTGAGCCGCCTAACAAATTCACTCCCTCGAAACCAGAACCACCTTTGTACAGATGATAAACATCGGCCAGGATGCATGCCTCTTTGTGGCCGCTCTCGATAGCCACGAGGGCGGCCTCCCCCAGACGGCTCAGCACCTTCGAGAAGCCCCACACTTCGACCTGGGGGATGACGCCGATTTGTGTGCCGATGTCTAGAAGTACCCGATAGCGTTCGGCCGCGGTCAACAAGGGAATGGCGGCTCGGTTGGTAGCACCTGAGGGCGGTGCGGCGATACGTAGGCCGCCGATCTGTTTCACCCGGTCCATGCTGCGCCGGGCGTTCTCCAATCCCTTTTTGCGCTGGGCATCATCATCCACAATCCACTCAAAGAAATCGATGGCGCTGTCGACGCTCAGGCCGCGATCGGCGATGCGTTTGCCCAGGTCTTTTAAGCTGCCGCCCTCCGCGACGTACTGATGGAGTTCACTCACCCACGGTTCGATGGCTTGATAACCGGCCCGGCTGGCAATCTCGACTTCCTCGACGATCGACAGCTTTTGGCCCCGGAGAGTTGCTGTGTTCAGGCCATAGCGGAACGGAGCGGCGGTTTTCCTGTCCTTGTTCTCTTGCGCAGAGGCCGCAGCGCCGGCTATTGCCATTCCACCGACGGCCGTCGCAGCCGTGGTTAACCAAGTCCGTCGAGTCAAGTTTGCCGTCATAAGGTTCCTTTCGGGGTAAGGTATTTCAGGGCATACCTTGGAGTTTTTTCAGAGCGACTTTGGCCGCATCGCTGATAGCTTTTTGCGGATCGCGCGTGGCTGCGGTCAAGCGAGTCACTACTGCCTGGTTTTCATCGCCCAGGCTGTCTGCCCCGAGATTGCCCAGCGCCTCGATAGCTGTAATGCGAACCTCGAGGACATTATCGTCCAGGGCCATGAGGATGCCCTCGATGACGGCCTTGCGTTCGTCGCCGAGTTCACGGCCCATTTGGCTGATAGCGTGCAGTGATAGAGAACGGACGAACTGATCGTCGTCTTTGAGGGCTGTTCGCAGGGCCGGCAGGGCCGGACGGGCTTCCAGACCCATTTGATCCAGTGCCTCCGCGCAGGCACGGCGCAGGAGACTGTCGGATTCCTTGGCTGTCAGTGCGGCGGCCAGCGCCGGCACAGAGTCGGCCGCTTTCGGTCCTAATTCCCCCAGCGCTTCTGCACAGGCGCGGCGCAGTTCCGTATCGTTCTTGGTATCGGTGAGGATTTCCTTCAAAACGGGCACGGATTCCGAAGAGCCAATATGCCCCAGAGCATACGCACAATGGACACGCGTGAGGTGTTCCAGCCGGGGATCCTTGAGGGCGGTTTGCAAGTCGGCGAGGGCCTCGTCGGCGTTGCGGCCGAGCAGCCGCAGCGAGCGCGCCGCCTCGGTACGCGTGGCGGCGTCGGCGTCTTTCAAAGCCAGGGCCAGGACGTCAACGGCGCCAATCGCTCTGCCTTTCATCTCGCCTAACGCTTTGGCGGCGGCGCGGCGAACGACAGGTTTCTTATCGGCCCTTAAGGATGTCGCCAAAGCATCGCGGATTTTGTCGAGGGGGATGTCATCTTCATCACGGGCCTTGGCGGCGATGCTGCCCAGGGCGCGGGCAGCGCCGGCACGGATGCTCTCCGCGGTGTTTTCGCGCACAGCTGCGATCAAGGCCTGCGTGACTTTTCGGTCCTTGCGCGGTCCAATTAGTTGAATGGCCAGCAAGCCCGCTTGGCGATCACGCAGGTCTTTGCCGTTCTGCAACTGCTCGATCCATTCGGATAGCTTCTTGCCCCGAAAGACGGGCTCTTCCTCTTCAGCACGGAGCGGCGTTACCCAGAAGAGTAGAGCGCAAACCGACACGGTCATCCCCCAATGCACCGAAAACATGATGTCCCCCTCGCTCTTGACGAATGCAGCGTGCGCCGCTAAGAAAGACGAGCGGTTCCGTACTCCGTAACGTCGCGTGACAGCCTGTGGTCTATCGACCTCAGGCATTTTTTATGTTTGCCGGTTAGCGACGCCTCCTATGTAGGGTCGCCACCGAAATTATATCTCCATCAAGGTGAAACACCATGCCCTGCACCTGTGTCGTCGGTCTGCAATGGGGCGACGAGGCCAAAGGGAAGATTGTCGATCTGCTTACCGACAATCACGACTTTGTAGTCCGTTATAACGGCGGCGCTAACGCTGGCCATACCGTCGTCAGCAATGGGCAGACGTTTAAACTGTCGCTTTTGCCTACAGGCGTACTGCGCCCCAAGGTGCGAGCAGTGATCGGTAATGGGGTCGTCGTTTATCCGCCGCGTTTCGTGGAGGAGGTTTCCAATCTCCGCCAGGCCGGCATCGCCATCGGCGCCAACCTCGTCGTCAGCGATCACGCTCACGTCATTTTCCCTTATCACCTAGAAGAAGAGCGCCTCAACGAGGGCGGGACAGGCAAGGTCATCGGCACCACCGGCCGCGGCATCGGTCCTTGCTACCAAGACAAAGTGGGCCGGCAGTTTGCTATCCGTCTGGGGGAAATGCTCCACCCCGAACAGTTACGGGAACGGCTTGTTCCCATTGTAGAGAGGAAAAATCGTCTTTTACGCGCCCTCAGCCCGGAGGCGCGGCAGTTCGACGCCGACACGATTTGCCGCGACTACTTGGCCTGCATGGAGCAAATTCGTCCGCACATTGCCGACACCTCACAGCTTTTGCACGAGGCGTTGGGCAAGGGCCAAGGCATCCTTTTCGAGGCCGCTCAAGGTACGCTGCTCGATGTAGATCACGGCACCTATCCCTACGTGACTAGCTCCAACAGCTCGACAGCGGGCGTGTGGAGTGGTTCAGGAGTGCCGGCCCGCAAGCTCGACCGCGTCATCGGCGTCATCAAAGCTTATTCGACGCGTGTTGGCCGCGGCCCCTTCCCGACGGAGTTGAATGATGGGCCTGACGGCGTCGGCGAGCGCATTCGGCGGACGGGCCGCGAGTATGGCACCGTCACCGGCCGGCCGCGTCGTTGCGGTTGGTTCGACGCGGTGGCCACACGCTACAGCGCCGCCCTCAACGATGCGGATGAATTAGCTGTCATGCTCTTGGATGTGCTCAGTGGTTTGCCGGAGCTTCGCGTCGCTGTTGCCTATGAGTTGGACGGCCGGCGTCTGGATCATTTCCCCACGGATGCTTTCGTGCTCGAGCGTTGTCAGCCGGTTTATGAAACGTTGCCGGGATGGCGTCAGGATCTCTCCGCCGTCCATCGCCTCACAGATTTGCCGGCGGCGGCGCGGCGCTATGTCGAGCGCCTCGGCGAATTGCTGGGGCGGCCCGTTACCATTATCTCTGTGGGGCCGGATCGGGCGCAGACGATTTTCGTCCAGTAATCGGCAATCCGGGCCAGTTCGCTGCGTGCGCGGCTCGGACTACAGGCTACGGACCATGAAAACCAAACCGCCATCGCCGCAAGAGCTCCAACAGTTGGCCGAGGCCGGCCTGAAACCGGAGAGCTTGCCCGCTCACATCGCCATCATCATGGACGGCAACGGCCGCTGGGCCCGACAGCGGGGGCTGCCGCGCATCGAAGGCCATGCTCGCGGCGCCCACAGCGTGCGCACTGTGGTCGAGGAATGCTGTCGGCTTGGCATCCAGCAATTGACGCTGTATTGCCTCAGCAGTGAGAACTGGAAACGGCCGCGGACGGAGCTTGATTTCCTCATGACGCTGCTGGAGCGCTATCTGATCGAAGAGCGCCGGGAGATCCTCGATCAAAACATCCGTTTCACTACCATCGGTCGCCGTAGCGGCCTGCCCACGAACGTGCTGCACGAGATCGACGAAAACATCCGACTCAGTCAGGACAACACCGGCATGTGCCTGTGCCTGGCCATCAACTACGGCGGCCGCACCGAACTGATCGACGCCGTCCGCGACGTGGCTCGTCAGGTACGCGACGGCACGTTGACGCCGGAGGCCATTGACGAAGCGGTCATCAGCAATGCTTTGTATACCGCTGGTATGCCCGATCCGGACTTGCTCATTCGCACCGCCGGTGAGATGCGCATCAGCAATTTCCTCCTCTGGCAGATCTCTTACGCCGAATTGTGGGTGACGGAGCGATGCTGGCCGGACTTCGACCGTGATACGTTGCACCAGGCGCTGCGCGACTACGCCCGACGCGAGCGGCGCTTCGGCGGCATCCTCACCGAGGACTAGCTGGGGCCTTGGCCATGCTCAAGACGCGGCTGTGGATGGGCTCGCTCCTGATTGCCTTGGTGATCTGCGTCCTTCTGTTTGATCCGGCCCCCTGGTATCCATTTCTTCTGATGCTGGCGCTCTTGCTTGCTGCGGTCGGCAGCGTGGAGCTACATCAACTCGTTGGCGCGGCGTACGGTTTGCCGCTGTGGCTGAGCAGCGGCTCGGTCTTGATGGTACTCTTGGCCAACTGGCCGGCGCATTTGTGGCCGGGCCGGTTTGGCAACGATCCCTGGCCCTTTGTCCTCGCCGCCTTCACCGCGGTGATGTTGCTGGGCTTTCTTGTGGAGATGGCCGCTTTTCGCCCCCCTTCTCAGAACACCGAGGTTTCCCTGCCAGGCAGCGCCGTGGTGGCCCACCTTGCTTTACTCGTGTGGATCACGGTTTACCTCGGCTTGTTGCCCAGTTTTCTGTTGCAGCTGCGTTGGTTCAGCGGGACAGCGCTCGCCCTGGGCATTTTCGTTCCCAAATGCTGTGATATAGGTGCGTATTTTACGGGCCGACTGTTGGGTCGCCATCCGATGGCGCCCGTGCTCAGTCCCAAAAAGACGTGGGAAGGACTGCTGGGCGGACTGCTCTTGTCAGCGGCGGCGGCGGTCGCTATCAACCGCTCCCTGTCCGTAGTACCTGGTGGCGATCCGGGCGCTGCCACCTTCGGTCTGGTTGTAGGTGGCGCCGGCGTCTTGGGAGATTTGGCAGAATCGATGGTTAAGCGCGATTGCCAGCGCAAGGATGCTTCGCAAATGGTGCCCGGCTTTGGCGGCGTACTCGACGTGACCGATTCCATCCTTTTCGCTGCGCCTATCGCCTATTATTGGTTACGATGATAAATAGCGATTTTACCAGCTGGCAGTGCCAGCAAAGAAGGTCTTTGCTGGCACTGCCAGCTGGCCAAGAGATAGATAGGCGTCCCCTGGTCGCGCCCCCGGACACAGAGATGAGCGAAGAAACCATCACCCTCGATAGCCGTGATGAAGCGGTGTTACTGTTTGGCAGCCGCGATCAATATTTGCGTGAAATTCGCAGTCAGTTGGGCATGCAACAATTAGTCGGCCGCGGCAATCAGATTTTGCTCAAGGGCAGCGAGGAACAGTTGGCCCTGGCCACGCGTGTTTTCGATCAGTTGCGCCGCTTATTGCGTCAGCAAGGCCGGTTATCGAGTGAAGACGTCAAGACGGTGTTGGAAGTCGTGACGCAAGGCGGCGAGGCGATCGGCCTTCCGACCGATAAGTCAGCGGAGGCGGGCAGCCGCTATGTCCGGCCGCGCACCGATGGGCAAGCCCGTTACGTCCGTGCCATGCGCGAAAACGACCTCACCATCTGCGTAGGCCCGGCTGGCACGGGCAAAACCTGGCTGGCCGTCGGCATGGCCGTCAGCCTGTTGCGGCAGGGCGCGGTCAAGAAAATCGTCCTAGTGCGCCCAGCGGTCGAGGCTGGCGAGCGGCTCGGCTTTTTGCCCGGCGACATCGCCGCCAAGGTCAACCCGTATCTGCGACCGCTCTTTGACGCCCTCAACGACATGATGGAACCAGAGCAGGTCAAGCGCTATATGGAGAACGATATTATTGAAATCGTTCCGCTGGCCTATATGCGGGGCCGTACCCTCAACCAGGCCGTCATTATTCTCGACGAAGGCCAAAACACCACCGTCCCGCAAATGAAGATGTTTCTGACCCGCATGGGCAATGGCTCGAAAATCATCGTCACCGGCGATGTCACTCAGGTGGATCTGCCCAAGCAAACACGCAGCGGCTTGACCGACGCCGTTCACCGCTTGCGCGATCTCGAACGTATCGCCATCATCTACCTCGATGAGCACGATATCGTTCGCAACCCGTTAGTTCAGCAAATCCTGCGGGCCTACGAGGAAGAACGGCCCCGCAAAAAGAAGGAGTAACGCCATCCGCCATCTAAGCCGCGACCACTAAGGGAGCGGTTAAGAATACTACTCCCTTGCGGCCGCGGCTTGGAAAGCGGACTGCGGACCAAATATGTTTGCTCTCTTCAAAAAACCCTCGCGGCTGAGCCAATGGAATGGCAGGCGGCGCGCGGCGTGCAGTAATGGCCCCCAGTCGCCGAAGCTATTTGGTCATGCGGTATTGTTGCGATTGGCGGCCGTCCTAGCCACGGTGCTGGGCGCCACCTACCTCGCGCACAACTGGGGCGGCCTGATAACCTATCGCGTCGATGAGGTCCGACCTTACGACCTGCGCGCGCGTGTTGCTTTTGACATCGAAGACAAGGAAGCTTCGGCGCGCGAACGCGATAAGGCCCTACAAAACCTAACATGGGCCCAGCAACACGACCCCAAGGAAATCGAGCGTGTCCGCAAAGAGACGAAGGTGGTCCAAGAGTTTACTCCCGGCACCTTATTGGTGGAGCGCGATTTCCCCATCAGCGAGAAGCAGTATGAACTGCTCAAAGCCGAAAGCCAGGCTTACTGGAAGAATCAAGGAAGCAAGATCTGGGTGCGCACATTTTCTATCTTCTTAATCTTCACTTTGTTGGCCTTGCTGGTCATTCTCTATGTCGTTCGCTTTCAGGAAGGTTTGGCCTCCAGCTTACGCATGGTCGTCGGCGTCTGCGCCATCGTCTTGTTGACCCTGGTAATCGGCCTGTTCTTGTGCTACGAAGTCTGTTGGCACGTCGTCCTCATCCCCTTGACGGTGACGGCCCTGATTCTGACGGTTGCCTATAATCCGCCGTTTGCCTTGCTGATGTCGTTGAGCCTGTCGCTGGCCATGATTGTCATGCTGGACGGTTCGCTCAACGATTTACTGGTAGCAATGGGGGGACAAGCGACGGCCATTCTCACCCTGCGCAACATCCGCACGCGAACCCGGCTGGTCAAAGTGGGCATCGGCGTCGGCTGCGCCTATCTGGCCATGACCCTGGCTACGGAATTGTACACCGGCCAGACGTGGAGTCTAATTATCAGCGATTCCATCTGGGCCTTGGTATGGGGTATCTTGGCCGGCTTTATCGTCAGCGGTTTGTTGCCGTTAGTCGAACGTTGCTTCGCCATTGTTACGGATGTCAGCCTGCTGGAATTGGGCGATGGCTCGCATCCCCTGTTGCAGGAATTGGTCCGCCGCGCACCCGGCTCCTACACGCACAGCATGACCGTGGCGACCTTGGCCGAGCCGTGCGCCGAAGCCATCGGCGCCAACCCACTCCTGGTCCGCGTTGGCAGCTACTTCCACGACATCGGCAAGATGCTTAAGCCCCAGTACTTCATCGAAAACCAGTCCGGCGAAAACCGCCACGACTCCCTAGAGCCGGCCCTAAGCACGCTCATCATTATCGGTCACGTTAAGGATGGCGTCGCCCTGGCCGAACAGTATCGCCTGCCGCGGCCGATCATCGATTTCATTCAGCAGCATCACGGCACCACCTTGGTAGAGTACTTTTACCGCGAGGCGCTCCGTCTGCACGAGAGCCAAGGCAACGCGCCGCCGCGATGCGACGGCCAGCCGCATCCGCTGGAGCCGAGCTTCCGTTATCCCGGTCCCAAACCCCAGAACCGCGAGAACGGCATTGTCATGCTCGCCGACGCGGTGGAAAGCTCCAGCCGCGCCTTGGCCACCCCCACACCCGCCAGCCTGCGCAAACTCGTCCACGACCTGCTTATGAAACGCCTGCTCGACGGCCAATTCGAGGAAAGCGGCCTGACCCTGACGGAACTGCACATCATCGAAGAGACGCTGTGCAAAGGGTTAATCGCCCTGTACCATTCGCGCATCAAATATCCGGAGCCAGCGTCGGGCGAACGCAAGGCGTCGTGAGAAACAGGTCTCGTCCTCTGGTCCTCAGCCGTAGACAAGGGCTTGCTGACCACAGATTTCTTTTTTCTGCTATAACTATGTTTTACAGACTACGGACTACGGACGCATGAGCTATGGCTGCCGCCAAGATCGATCTGAGCAAGTTCCGCAATCTGGGCATCATCGCCCATATCGATGCGGGCAAGACCACGACTACCGAGCACCTGCTCTATTACAGCGGGGTCAAGCATCGCTTGGGCACCGTCGATGCCGGCACTACGGAGACCGATTATGATCTCGAGGAGCAACAGCGTGGCATCACCATCTACAGTGCTTGCATTCCCTTCCATTGGCGTGACTGCACCATCAATCTCATCGATACGCCCGGCCACGTCGATTTCACCGCCGAAGTCGAGCGCAGTTTGCGTGTGCTCGACGGCGCCATCGTCGTCTTCGATGCTCAGAAAGGCGTTGAGGCACAGTCGGAGACAGTATGGCGGCAGGCCGACAAGTACGAAGTACCACGGCTGGTCTTCATCAACAAAATGGATGTGGTCGGCGCTAACTTTGAAAACGTCCTGGAGGCCATCCGCCGCCGTTTGGCAGGCAACCCCGTCGCCGTCAACATCCCTATTGGTTCGGGCTCCATCAAAGACAGCGCCACGCCTTTTTCAGGCATTATTGATCTACTCCAGATGCAAGCCCTGTATTTCGATCCCGCCGACCAGGGCAAGACGTTTCATGCTGGACCAATCCCCGAGCAACTGCGGGCCAAGGCCCAAAGTTGGCGCGAGAAGCTCTTCGATCAATTAACGGAACATGACGAACGCGACCAGCTGACCAGTGCTTATCTGGAAGGCAAGGAAATCTCTGCCGACACCCTTCGGGCCGTGCTGCGCGAGCAGACGCTCAAGGGCCTCATTCAGCCGGTGCTATGCGGATCGGGACGGGAGCATATCGGCATTCAACCCCTTCTGGATGCAGTGACTTGGTACCTGCCCAGCCCGCTCGACCGCCCTCCGATCCGCGGCGTCCATCCCAAGAAGAAGGACAAGGTGGAAATCCGCAAGCCCGATCCCAAAGAGCCGTTCTGCGGCCTGGTCTTCAAGATCGT
>JAJPIY010000099.1 GCA_021324515.1 Planctomycetota bacterium | reverse complement strand
GCGACGATGGTGTTGAGCACCGTGTTAGGCCCAGCGATCGACTGCGAGCTGCCGACGGCGCGGAACTCGAACTTGTTGCCCGTGAAGGCGAACGGACTGGTGCGGTTACGGTCGCCGGCGTGTTTGGGTAGCTTGGGCAGTACGCTGACGCCAATCTCCAGATAACCGCCCTGTTTCGTGGACTTGGCTGCTCCTTTTTCGAGTTGGTCGATCACGTCCTGCAACTGGTCGCCCAGGAAAATCGACATGATGGCCGGCGGTGCTTCGTTGGCGCCGAGGCGGTGGTCGTTGTGGGCGCTGGCCACGGAGACGCGCAGCAGTTCTGGATATTTGGCCACAGCGCGGATGACGGCCACGCAGAAAACGAGGAACTGAGCGTTATCGTGCGGCGTATCTCCCGGCTCCAGCAAGTTCTCGCCCGTGTCGGTGGCCATCGACCAGTTGTTGTGCTTGCCCGAACCGTTGATGCCGGCGAACGGCTTCTCGTGCAGCAGGCAGGCCAGGCCGTAGCGCGGCGCCGTCTTACGCAGCACTTCCATAATCGTCATCTGATGATCGGTGGCCAGGTTCGAGTCCTCGAACATGGGTGCGATCTCATGCTGACTGGGGGCGACTTCATTGTGCCGGGTCTTGACCGGCACGCCGAGCTTGAACAGTTGGGCCTCGCAATCAGCCATGCAAGCAAGGACGCGCTCGTGGATGTGGGCGAAATACTGGTCCTCCATCTCTTGCCCCTTAGGCGGCGGCGCACCGAACAGCGTCCGGCCGGCGTTGATGAGGTCGGGGCGGGCATAATAGAAGTTCTTGTCGATGAGGAAATATTCCTGCTCGGAACCGACCGTGGTAAAGACGCGGCGCGCCTCGGTGTTGCCGAACAAGCGCAGGATGCGCAGGGCTTGGTTCGATAATGCTTCCATCGAGCGCAACAGCGGCGTCTTCTTATCCAGCGCTTCGCCGGTCCAGCTGAGGAAAGCCGTAGGAATAACAAGCGTAGCACCGTTAGGACTTTCCAGGATATACGCCGGACTGGTCGGATCCCAGGCCGTGTAGCCCCGCGCCTCGAAGGTGGCACGGATGCCGCCGGAAGGGAACGAGGAAGCATCCGGTTCGCCGCGCACCAGTTCTTTGCCGGAGAACTCCAGGATAGCTTTGCCGTCGCCGGTCGGCACCACAAAACTATCGTGCTTCTCCGCCGTTAGGCCAGTCATGGGTTGGAACAAATGCGTGAAATGGGTCGCACCGTGTTCGATGGCCCAGTCTTTCATGGCGGCGGCTACGGTGTCCGCAATGGCCGGATCGAGCGGCGCACCCTGCTTGATGGTCTTTTGCAGGGCTTTGAAAATCGGCTTGGGTAAGCGTTCGCGCTGAACGGCCTCGCTGAATACATTTTTCCCAAACAGGTCCTTCATGTGGGTTTCGGTGAAGTTGACCTGTTGGAGCTGATACTCGGCGGAGGCGATGGCTTGTAAAGCAGCGTGACGTGGAGTCATGTGATACATAAGGTTGGTTCTCAAAACAATGATGTTGTGGAAAAACCGTTTCTCCTTAAGGACGAAAAACATTTTCCCTATCCTAGGGGAAAGGCGAGGCGTGGGTAGTATTGTCACTAACCGGGGAGTACCCACGACGAGGATTTCGACTCCTCGCTGGCGCTCCAGGCTGGTTGAAAGACAAACTCACGGCCCAATGGCATCGGGGCCGCGTTCGCCGGTGCGGATACGGACGCAATCGTCCAACGGCAGGACGAAAATTTTGCCGTCGCCGACTTGGCCGGTCTCCGGCGTGCGTGCGGCGTGGACGATAGCTTCAACGGCGGCCTCGACGAACGCCTCGTTGACCGCAATCTCCAATTTCAGTTTGGGCAAGAGCCGCACCTGGAACTCGGTTCCGCGATAGACCTCGGTGTAGCCGCGTTGCCGGCCGCAGCCCCGCACGTCACTGACTGTCATCAAATAAACGTCGTGCTCGTTCAAGGCTTTTTGCACGGCCTCCAAACGTTCCGGGCGGATGATAGCGACTATTAGTTTCATCGGTTTGGTGTCCTTGTGATATGTTCCCAGCGAGCGGGGTTGCATTATTTAGGCGAGCGGGGGGTGTGACCCCCCCGCTCGCCTAAATAACGTAACCCCGCCTCGTCTTTAACTTTCCACACGCGCGTGCAGTTTCTTGCCGCGCAGACGGCTTTCAAACAGGCGCGTGAGGGTGGCACTCAACGTGTGCGGATCGCCGCCGCGAAAGTGGAAGCGATTGCCCTGGACAGTCGTAACGAAGGGATAGACGGCGCGGAGTTCGGCGGGCGCCGGTTGGGAACTGGTCTGGCACAACTCGGACCAGGTTTGCATTAACTCCTGCGGCGAGACGCCGTCAACAATGACAGCGAAGCGCCCTTTGCCATTGGGCGGCACTCTTGCGGGGCGCGGTTCGGTCGGCGGCGTTTCGGGAACTTGCTCATAGGCTGTGCCTGTGTCAAAGCCGACTTCGCCGTGTTGCGTGCGGTCCAGCCCCTCGTTTTCTGCCTGCGGTTCGAGACAGAAGCCCCAGGCGGCGTCGATGACTTTGACGATGACAAAGGTGACAGCGAAAGCAAAAGCAACGGCGACGCTGGCGGCGGTCAATTGGATCTTGAGCTGGTCGAAGCTGGCGTCCGCGCCGGCTTCGTTGATGGCCTTGGCGCAGAAAACGCCGGTCAAAACGGCGCCCAGGAACCCCCCAACGCCGTGGACGCCGAAAGCGTCCAGCGAATCATCGTATTTGAAGAGGGGTTTCATGCAGACGACGGTATAGCAAACGATGCCGGCTGCAAGGCCGATTACCAAGCCGCCAATCGGCTTGACGAACCCGGAAGCCGGCGTCACGGCCACGAGTCCAGCCACTAGGCCCGAGGCCAGGCCGAGTGCGGTCGGTTTGCCCTTGTGGACCCATTCAGCCAGCATCCAGCTCAGGGCTGCCGCGGCGGCGGCGATCTGAGTGGCCGTCAAGGCGGAGCCGGCCAGCTGGTTGGCCGCCAAGGCGCTGCCGCCGTTGAAGCCGAACCAACCGAACCACAACAGCCCAGCTCCCGTCAATGTCAAGACCATACTGTTGGGATGCATGGCGTGTTCGGGATAGCCGATCCGCTTTCGTAACACAAGGATGGCGGCCAAGCCCGACAGACCCGCGGCAATGTGGACTACCGTACCGCCGGCGAAATCCAGGGCGCCCATAGCGCCGAGCCACCCAATCGGTTTGCCATCGGCGCCGACCGCCCATACCCAGTGCGCCAGCGGAGCGTAAACCAATGTGCCCCAAAGCAAAAGGAACAGACAGTACGGCCCAAACTTGATGCGCTCGGCCAAGGCGCCGCTAATGAGCGCGGGCGTGATGATGGCGAACATACCCTGGTACATGCAGTGAACAAAAACGGGGATGTGCGTGCCAGGGAACAAATCACTGGAAGCGACCCCTTGCAAGGCGACAAACTTGGGGTCCCAACCGATCCAGCCGTCATGCGTGTAGCCGAAAGCCAACGAATAGCCGAACAACACCCATTGAATGCCGATGATCGCCAAAGCGACCATGCTGTGCATCATGGTGCCCAAGACGTTCTTACGGCGAACCATGCCGCCGTAGAATAGGGCCAAGCCCGGCGTCATGAGCATGACCAAGGCGGTGGAAGCCAGCATCCAGGCCGTGTCGCCCGAATCGATCTTGGCTTCTGAACTCGATGACGTTGCAGGGCTTGCGGTTTCCGAATCCGCTTCCGCTCGAACGATCGAGCTGGACAATAAGAGCGCTGATGTAACAAGCAGCGCGAGCAGCGAGTGCTTCACAAAGTTCTCCTTCGACGTTTCCGGTGCGGCGCCCGAGGCGCGGCAGTACCGGAGGAGAGAGATCGCCAACGTATGGACACCCGTGTGGAGCAACTCATGTGCCGGGCTAAGTCCGCACCTCCATAAGCGTTGCAAGTCCCTTATCTGTAAGAGGATAAGCAGAAGTATACTGGTACTGGACATCTGTGTCTGTTTTCGACTCTTGCCCGCATTGTCGGCATTTCGTGCATGGAAATTCAGCACGGTGGGCAGAGATGGCCTCACACAGCTGCATGTTCACACTCTGTGTCCTGCGTATAACAGTCTTTATGGCAGAACATTCCGACGTATTGATTCTGGGCGGTGGTGTCATCGGTTTGACTACGGCTTGGTTCCTGGCCGAAGCCGGCGTGCGCGTCACGATCGTAGATAAAGGTGATTTCGGCCGGGGAGCGTCCTGGGCTGGCGCCGGCATCCTTTCTCCCGCAAGTCCGGAACACGCCCACACCGCCTTAGACCAACTTCGCGCTCGCAGCTGGGACTTGTTCCCATTGCTCTCGCGGAAGCTGTATGAACGGACGGGGATCGATAACGGCTATCTCTGCTGTGGTGGATTGGAATTGTTCACGCGCGCAGACGAGGAACCTTCCGATGAATGGCATAGCGAGGGCATCGCTTTTGAAGAGCTCCAGAGCGACGAGTTGCACCACCGCTATCCGGAGTTATCTCCAGCGGTGCAAAGGGCCTACTATTTGCCGGAGATGGCGCAGGTCCGCAATCCGCGCCATCTTAAGGCGCTACAAGCGGCATGTACGGCTTGCGGTGTGTCCTTGCGTCCCGGCTGTGCCGTCCATCGGCTGGTGGGCAATGGCAGTCGAATTACGTCTGTGGACACCGACCAGGGCCGATTCTCCGCAGGCTGCTATCTGCTCGCCGCCGGCGCCTGGAGTGAATCGCTTTTGGCGCCGCTCGGCTGGCAACCGGGCATTCGGCCGGTACGCGGTCAGATCGCCCTTTTGAACACTGGCATAGCGGCTGTTCGCCCGATGCTGCTGTGCGGCAAGCGCTATGTGGTGCCGCGCAACGACGGTCGTGTGCTGGTCGGCTCCACTGAGGAAGACGCCGGTTTCGATGCCCGTACCACCGCTGCCGCCATCGCCGAGTTGCTTCACTTCGCCGTTTCACTCGTGCCCAACCTGGCTGAAGCCGCCGTTGAACGCTGCTGGGCCGGCCTACGTCCGGGCAGTCCGGACGGCAAGCCGTTCCTGGGGGCTGTGCCCGGCATCGATAATCTCTTCGTTGCCGCTGGTCATTTCCGTGCTGGCATCCAGTTGTCGCCGGCAACTGCCCTGGTGATGAAGCAACTGCTGGTAGGCGAAAAATCAGCGATACCCCTGGAGGAGTTCCGCCTCGATCGTCCGCTCGATCTTACGGTCGGGGAGAAAAAAAATGCGCGCGGGGCCTCTTGACAAAGCAGGAACACACCCAGGCATATCCTCAATAAACTACCTTAATTGTCTTGCGGTGCGGATCGCTGGTCAGCACCTGCCGGTAGGCCGGCCCCACCAGGGCCAACAACGCCTCCCGGTTGTGGCAGTTCCGCCAAGGCGGCGCGGCGGAGTTGCCCACAGGCCGCGTCAATGTCGGCGCCCTTCCGTTTGCGTACCTTGACGCTGAGGCCAGCACCACGCAGGATAGCTACGAAGTCCGTCAACGCTTGCTGCGTTGGTCGGCGATACGGCAACCCTGTCACATCGTTGAACGGAATCAGGTTAACGTGCGCCTGCCGCCCCCGCAGCAACTGAGTCAGGGCGACGGCATGGGCTGGTTGATCGTTCAGGTCGCGCAGCAACACGTATTCATACGTGACTTGCCGGCCTGTCGTAGCGTAGAAATAGTCTGCTGCTTCCAGTAAGGCCGTCAGTCCCGTCTTGTCGTTGGTCGGCACGATGCGTGAGCGCAACTCGTCGTTGGGAGCGTGCAGCGATACGGCCAGATGATACTGTTTTTTCAGGTCGGCGAGACGGCGGATCTTGGCTGGCAATCCCACTGTCGAGATGGTGACGTGGCGGGCGCCGATACCCAATCCCTGTGGCGAAGTGGCAACAGCCAGCGCCTCCAACAGGGTGTCGAGGTTGGCCAACGGTTCGCCCATGCCCATGACGACGATATGTGTCAGCCGTTCTTCAGTCGGCAACAGATTGCGCGCGTGGATCAGTTGTTCCAGGATCTCGCCAGCCGTCAGATTGCGGACCAGCCCGCCCAGGCCGCTGGCGCAGAAGACGCAGCTCATGCCGCAACCGACTTGGGTACTGATGCATACCGTCCGTCGATTCGCCTCTTGCAGCAATACGCATTCGACCACCTGCTCGTCGGGCAGCCGCAGCAGCAGCTTGTGCGTGCCGTCGCGTGAAATCCGATGGCAGACGATATCGCTGCCCAAAGGGCGAAACGCCGCCGCTAATTGCTCGCGCAGCTGTTTGGGCAAATCGCTCATCTGTTCAAACGCGGTGGCTCGTCCGGCCAACAGCCAGCGGCGGATTTGGCAGGCGCGGAACGGCGCTTGTCCCTGCGCGTGTAGCCAGGCAAGCAGTTCCGCGGTGGGCACTTCAAGTAGGGGCCGGCGCGTCTCACCGCCCGATTGCGAACAAAGTTGCAATGCATGCATAGAGCTATTGTAACGATCCATCAGACGAGTGCCACGGCCTAGGCACGCATCCGATGGGAGAGAGACCTGGCGTACACCGGATGCAGTAGAGATGGACACAAACATAGGCGAGCGGGGGGTGTGACCCCCCCGGTTGCACTCTGGCGAGCGGGGGGTGTGAGTCCCCCGGTTG
>JAJPIY010000169.1 GCA_021324515.1 Planctomycetota bacterium | reverse complement strand
CCGCCGCCCCCACCGCCGCCGCCGCCACCACCACCACCGCTGCCCCAAACGGTCCCAGAACCGGCTACCGTAGTCCTGTGGGCAGGTCTTGGTCTGGGGCTAGTCGGAGGACGTACGATCCGGCGCTACCTGCGCGGTCAGGATGCCAACGAGGATTCATGAGAGCTTGGCCTCATCTGTCCGGGGCGGGCGCAGAAACATTGTTCGCTGCGCTCGCCCTTTTTTACTTGCGCAAGTCCAGTGATCTACCCGATGCAGGAACACTCCTTTTAAAAGGTAAAACGAGACACTTTTCGCAAAATGATACAGCCCTCTGCATCGAAATCGTGCAATCTCTCGTTGTAGCGAAATTACACAGGGAAGTTAGGCAAAGAGCCGTCGAGAATGGGAATATGCTTAATCCCTAGGGGAGGAAAGGACTTATGGCAATTCAGTCAAGATGAGGCGAAGGAATAAGAATAATTGGTACAGTAGTTGCACTTATCCTTGAGCAGAAGGTTGGTTGCGAGTCCCAACCTTTCAGTCAGAAATGACTTCCCACATATTCACACCTCCCACCTGTGGCACGGGGATTGGCTGATTTGCGAGTCTCAGCTAAACCCCGTGCCAACACTTCTTTTCTACCATCTTCTTCGTTCCTTCACAAGCAAAATTGCCAGGAAAGCTTTTTCGGCAACGTCTCTATTGGAACAGCTGCGGCGCGAAATCGTTCAGATAGTGTCGCCAGTTGATCCAGGTGTGTCCGCCGCTGCTGAGATGAAACTCGTGCTTGATGCCGTGCTTTTTCAGTAGCTCATCCAGGTTCTTGGAACCAGCCAGCAAGAAATCCTTATCGCCCACGCTGATCGAGAACAATTTCACGGTCCTGTTGACCTTGTCAGCGCTCTCGAAGAACGTAGCGTTGCGCTTCTCGTAATCTTCGGGGCTTCCGAAGATGGCCGCACTCCAAACGCCGATGTAGCCGAACTGGTCGGGATGGCTGGTGACGACGGCCAAGGTCTGCCCGCCGCCCATGGACAGGCCAGCCAAGGCCCGATTCGCTGCGCCCGTCTGCACCCGGAATCGCTTTTCGACCTGCGGAACAATATCGTGGAGCAACTCCTTAACAAACAGTCCTTGGAACTCGGCCATTCTCTTGGCAAAGTCCGGCGACGGCGGAGCGCCGGGCGCCCTGCGGGGTAGGTTGGCAGGCCGCGGCAGGCTGCCATTGGGCATGACGACGAGCATCGGTTTGGCTTTCTTCTGGGCGATCAGATTGTCCAGAATGAAGCCGGCCCGGCCAATGGTGCTCCATCCTGAATCGTCATCGCCGGCACCGTGCAATAGGTAAAATACCGGATAACGCTCCGAATTGTCCTCGTAACCGGGCGGCGTGTAGACGTGCATGCGCCGCTGGGCATTCAATGTGGAGGAGCGATACCAGACCTGGCGCACCTCGCCGTGCGGGACTTCCTTGTTGTCCTCAAAATCGGCTTCCTTCCCCGCAACAAAGACCATGCTGTCCACCGTGGCAATGCCCGGCTTGATGAGGTGGTTCTTGGGGTCTACGGTCTTTACGCCATCGACGAAGAAATTGTAGCTATAGACATCCGGGGTGAGCGGCCCGACAGTCGCCGACCAGACACCGTTGTCGTCCTTGGTCATTGTCGCGGCTGGGCCGAAATCTCCGCTCACCGTTACATGAGAGGCCTTGGGGGCGTAGAGGCGAAACGTCACCCGATGATCGGCCAAGATTTCCGGTGAAACTAAAGTGTCGTTGGGCGTCGGCCCCCTGCGCGGCCGCTGCGCTGCCGTCGGCGCCGCAGTCAGTAAAAGTACGCCGAAGACCACACCGATCCCCGCCAAGCGTTGTCGAGTCATAATGTACCTCCTTATTGTTGAGTTGCAGGCTGCATGCTGGGGTGCAGCCCGGTTTTGCTTATTATGATTCTATAGAGTACAAACGAAAGCCAGCGGGGTCGTGTAAGTCGCCCCCGAAGATGAGGAACGCAGCGATGCGCTTGGCGGAATTGCAGCAGGCGTTACGGGCAGCCGACCCCGCGGCGGTGTTGGTGCCACGCCGGGTACTCGAACGCTTGATCCAGGAACAAAACCAGCTGTCTAATCTCTTCAGACAAGTGCCGCATCGGAAATCGTATGTCATCGATCGGCCGACCCTCTATCGTTTTGTCGATCCAGACGAGTTAGGACTCGAACCGGATCGCTTGCTGCCGCCTACCGTGATCCTGCTGTCGCAGCCCTCGTCTCCGAACACCCTCAACACCCTGGATCGGGAAATCATCCTACTGACCTATTGGCGGCGCCTGTTTCACGCCAGTATTCATCGGCACTTACGGCAACAGGTCCAATCCGGGCAACTGAATCATGCTCAAATCCATGAGCGCATTGAGCAGATCGGCGTCAGCGCCTTCGCAGAGATCCGTATGGTGCTGGATCAGGAAAACTACCTGGTGTCCAGCGGGGCCGAGGCCAGCGAGACAGACGTATACATCGAATTTGCAGCGGTCTACCTGGAGCTGCGCTATTTCGCAGCCAACCTGCTGCCCGTGTACTTTCCGGGGCTGTCCGACCTCGCCAAGATCGACGCTTTGTTGGCGCGCGATGTGGAGGCAAAGGAATTGTTCCACCGCACGCGCCTGGAAGGTGCTCCCCAGCCCATTTTCCGCGCCGACACCAGTTCCGACGAGTCCCACGACTACTATCGGCGGTTGATGAATGTTGCAGACAAGGCAGAGCAGGAAGGCAACGCCGTACGGGCGGCGATCTTGCGCACCAAGGCGGCCCGTGTCGCCCCGGCGTCGTTGGAAGATCCAACGCGCGACAAGGCCCTTAACGACCTGCGTCGTCTGACGCAACGCTTGCAAGCGGCCTTGGAGTTGAGTGACGGCGAGGCGGAAGAATGGCTCAAAGATCTGCCCGCGCTTCTGGATAAAGCCGACCAGGGCAGTTGGCCGGTCGAAGCGGCACTGTTGTACGATTTGCAAAAGATCGGCGACGATCATGAGCGTGACATCTACGCGCTCGATGTGGTGACGTGGCTGACCTCGGGCGGTCGGCGGCCGATCAAACGGCCGTTGCCCAGTCAGCGGTTGGTGCGCATCACCAAGCACCTGCGTGGTGCCGCCCAGCGTTTGACCCAGGCCCGCTTGGCCGATGAGGAACGCCAACACCTGGCCCATCTGCTGCAAACTGCCCTACATCACTGCGAAGAACGCTTGCGCAGCCGTTTCCGTCCGGTCCTCACCGACGCCCTTGTCAACATCGGCCTGGCGCCCAGCAATCCACCGGAACGCACGGCCTTCGCCCGCATGATCGAAGAAATGCTCGACCGCATTGTCGAGTTGGGCTTTTTGACCTTCAGCGATTTACGAGATACGATTTCGCGCAATCAGCTGAAGATGCCAGACCTGCACGATCCCTATGAGTTCGCACGCGGCGATCCTCTGTTGCGGCTGGACCGCCATCTGGCCTCGGCGTTGGATGGCGTATATCGGCCGGGGGAGATTTATCTGCGCTGGCTGGAGCGGTTGACGGCGCCGGCGTTCGGCACGGCCAGTGGACGTTGGCTTGTGCTTTTTGTGCTGCTGCCTTTCGGCGGCGCGGCCGCGCTGCTCGAAGGCGCAAAAGTGCTGCTCGATTTGGGCAACAAGTACCCGCTCTTGAAACAGTGGAGCGAACTTAAGTTCGATCCCGTCAGCGGCCTTGAAACCCTGCGGGCGGCCCAGTTTCCCCAAACGGCCGTGTTGTCCTTGTTGCTGCTAGGGTGCTTCTTGCTAGCACTTTTGCATCTGCCGTGGTTCCGCGAGTTTTGCAAGCAAGGGCTGCTGCTTACGTATCGCACGCTTCGGGGTGTGTTGGTGGATGTTCCGCTCTACCTTATCCATCTGCCGTTGGTGCAAAAAGCCTTAAAGGGCTGGCCATTCCTGTTGTTCTGGTCCTATGTGTGCAAGCCGGCGTTGGCGTCGGCGCTCTTGTGGCAGCTGATGCCGGACGACCTGCGAGACTTGTTCACCTGGCCAGCCAAATGTCTGGCCTTTTTGGTGCTCAGCTATGTCTTGAACACACGCTTTGGTAAGGCGGTGACGGAAACGCTGCTGCAAGCGCTGGTGAATGTCTACAAGCTTTTGCGGGCCGGCCTTTTACCAGGTCTTCTCCGCTTGTTGGTGTGGGCGTTCAAGCAGACTATCGACATGACCGAATATGTCCTGTACACCGTGGACGAGTGGCTGCGTTTCCGTCAAGGAGACAGCCGATTCTCTCTGGTAGTCCGCACCATCGCCGGGTTGGTGTGGTATCCGGTGGCGTGGTTGGCGCGGTTCTACCTGGTGGTGCTGATCGAGCCGGGTTTCCATCCCCTCAAAGCGCCGATCTCGATCTTGGCGGCCAAATTCATTTATCCGTTGGTCTTGCCGCAGATGCCGGAGTTGGCCAAAGGATTGGAGCCGAGCCTGGGGCCTGTACTGGCCTACGTGATCGCATCGCTGATTGCGCTGCCGACGGTCTGGCTGCTGCCGGACCTGTTCGGCTTTTTGTTCTGGGAAATGAAAGAGAACTGGTACATGTATCGAGCCAACCGCGAGAAATTGCTGCGCCCCGTCAACGTGGGACCGCACGGCGAGACGGTGCGGCAGCTGTTGCAGCCGGGCTTTCATTCAGGCACCGTGCCCAAGCTGTTCGCGCGCTTGCGCGCGGCCGAGCGCGAGGCCATTCGCACCGGCAGCTGGCGGACGGCGCGGACCTTACGCCATTCCCTGGCCGGAGTTGAGCAGACCCTTCGGCGTCTGGTCGAGCGTGAATTGATCAAGCTCCTACAGGAAAGTATGCGTTGGAAGGGGGAGCCGGTGCGCGTCGGCAAGGTGATGTTGACGCCGACCCGTATCGGCATTGAGCTGTTGCAAGCGCCGACGCTACCCTCCGTGCAGTTGGAATGGGAAGACCAAGCAGGCTGGCTGGTGGCGAGCATCCGCGAGTCCGGCTGGTTGGAAGCGCTCGATGGTACCCAGAGGCAAGATGTAACGACCGCCCTGGCGGGGCTATACAAGCTGGCCGGTATTGATCTGGTCTCCGAGCAAGTGCGCGAAAACTTACCGCCGCAGGCGAGCTTCACGTTGACAGAGCGCTATCTGATCGTGGAGATCGGCCCGCTCCGGGAGGCCGCTGTCCGCTATGACCTGACTAAACCAAGAGGCCCCCTCAAGCCGTACCCTCTTGAGGGCGCGGTGGCGGCGAGTTGGCCCGTGCTTGATCCCGGCCGCGTCCTCTTCGCCCGAGTCCCCCTGGCGTGGGAGCAATGGGTCGAGAGCTGGCAGGTCGGTCCAGACGGCCAGACCCCGCGAAAGCCCCTTAACCCCAGTGTCAAACTCCTGCCCTTATCGGTGAGCTAAAGAGAGGAAAAGGAGGAAAAAGAGGAGCGTTTTCCTGACATTCTCAGGTCTGGACGGCTGGTTGCGGCATGTTCAACACTTCTTGCAGAAGGGGCGGCGTGCGCCCGAATTTCGCCTTGAATTCGTCGAAGGTCGGCAGGAGGCGCACCTGGACCTTGGCTTGGTGGTGTGCCGCGATTGAGGCCAAAGGATGATCGAAGAACGGATTGCGAAAGCGCTCCAGCACCTGTCGGGCGAATTCGGCCGGGCCTTCGACGCGACCTTCCAACACCGGTACGATCTCCTCGAACAACAACCGTTCCAACCAAGCCCCCAATTCGGCGTCGTCTACGGCGTCGCGCACCGTCCGGAAACCTCGCGGCCACGCTTGGATGAGCAAAGCCGTGTGCGCCCCATTGAGGATGCGCACTTTGCGAAGAAAGTATGGCTGCACGTCTGGCGTCCATACCACGGCGGCATGACGGAGAAACGGAGACGTTTTGTTCTCAATGGCCCACAGGGCATACGGTTCACACACGGCCAGCAAGGCGTCCTCCGGTCGCAGCGGATGATCGCTGGGGGGATCGACGACGATTCGATCCACTAACGTATTCAGCCAGGTACACCCCTGTTCCAGCCACTCGACAAAAGCGTCTGCAAGGCCCCATGCCCGAGCCAGTTGTAAGAGCAGTCGGCGAAGCGTATCGGCATTGTGCTCACGCAGTTCGCAAGGAACGACCGTCAGTCCCGAGCCGCCCGCCTCGAAACGTTCGCGCAACACAGCCAGCAGCTTCGCCGGGAAGGAGCGCGGCGGTGCATCTGCCGGTTTGTCGGTAGGATCGAGGTTGTAACCGGATTCGGTGGTATTGGACAGGATGATGCGGAGTTGGGGCGAACGCGCCACAGCGCGGACTTCATCCCACTGGACGGCGGCGACAAGGGCCCGGCTAATGCTCGCAGATATCTCGATGCGATCAACGACGCCTCCATCCGCGTAGCCACGCACCGCCACATGATAGCAGCCCTTCTGGCGATTGAGCGCTGCTGCCCGTTCATCGCCGGTCGATTGCACGACGACGATACGGCCAATGTTCTGCCCCGCTTCATTAGCTTGGTGAATGAACAGGTCGGCGAAGGCGCGAAGAAAGCGGCCAGCGCCGAATTGCAGGATGGTCTCCGAGGAAGAGTTCGTGTTCATAGTGTAATCGTTTCGTTTCCTGTAATTGTCATACGTGCATTCTAGGGAAACCGTCCCGCAGCGCCAGCAAGGGCATCCTCTGCGGGCGCTGCCAGATAGTGGGAAAACCCCTTCTTTGTCAAACAGGCGGGCTTTAGCTTTTCAATCCTCTCTTCCCATCTATTTGTCCGGGAAGCGATTTGTTCTATCTCGCCGAAATCGCCGAAACTAGAGATCGTGCGAGGGAAAGGGAATCCCTGAATTTTTCCAGGATGGTCTTCCAAGGCCCGCAATGAAGCGAACAAGCTCCTTTCACCTTTGCAGAGCACCATGGAGAGGACCGGATGAAGAAGCCTGCCAAACGTTTGCGCCCTGCCCCCCTTTGTCTCGAAGAATTAGAACCTCGTCTGGCGCCCACGGCTTCCCTGGGGACCGAAGAATCGTTTGACACGACGACGCCCGGCAGCCTGCCCTCCGGCTGGTCGCAATGGAGCAGCACCGGGGCCGCCGCTTTTGCCGTCTCTTCCACGCAGTCCCTCAGCCCGCCCAACGCCCTGGCAATTAGCTCGCCCACGCTCAGCACCTTGAACGCGCGGGCCTGGGTCAACACCCCTCAGCCAGCCAACGAAGAAGTCAGCGCCGCCGTCTATCTGAACAGCCTCATCCCCGTTGAAATTCTCGATCGCGGCAGCAACCTGGACACCAACACTCCTACGTACTATGCCGTGTCCATCACGCGAGGATTGGACCTGAAATTGCTGAAGGTCGCCAATGGGGTTGTGACCACGCTGGGCGAGATTAAATCGGCCAACTGGATCGCCAATCAGTGGGTCAATGTGACCTTGTATACCTACGGCGCCAGCGTAGAGGCGCAGGTGCAGAACAGTGCGGGCCAATACCTGAACAGTTCCGGGCAATGGCAAAACGCCCCGACATGGGCGCTGACACAGACGGACGCATCGATTAGCAGCGGCGGCGCGGTCGGGGTGGGGCGCTTGAATAGCTACGTTGGGACAACCTACGTCGATAATTTTTTCTACGCTCCCGTGGGGACCGAAGAATCGTTTGACACGACGACGCCCGGCAGCCTGCCCTCCGGCTGGTCGCAATGGAGCAGCACCGGAGTCGCCGCTTCTGCCGTCTCTTCCACGCAGTCCCTCAGCCCACCCAATGCCCTGGCAATTAGCTCGCCCACGCTCAGCACCTTGAACGCGCGGGCCTGGGTCAACACCCCTCAGTCAGCCAACGAAGCCGTCAGCGCCGCCGTCTATCTGAACAGCTCCATCCCTGTTGAAATCCTCGATCGCGGCAGCAACCTGGACACCAACACTCCTACATACTATGCCGTGTCCATCACCCAAGGACTGGACCTGAAATTGCTGAAGGTCGTTAATGGAGTTGTGACCACACTGGGGGAGATTAAATCGGCCAGCTGGATCGCCAATCAGTGGGTCAATGTGACCCTATTCACCAATGACAACAATGTGCGTGCCCAGGTACAGAACAGTGCGGGCCAATATCTGAACAGTTCCGGGCAGTGGCAAAACGCCCCGACATGGGCGCTGAACTTATTAGACGCTTCTATCAGCGGCGGCGGAGTGATAGGAGTGGGACGCTTGCCGAGCTATGTTGGTACAGTCTACCTCGATAACTTCTACTATGTCCCGGTGACAATCGAGAGTCAGCCGCCGACTGTGACGATCGATGCCCCGACAGCCGGCGCTGCCGTGTCCGGCGTGATGCCGGTGCAAGTGACGGCGACCGACGATACTCGTGTCACCAGCGTCGAATTTTACGTCGATAACGTGCTGCGCGCCGTCGAGACCAGCGCACCCTACTCTTGGAACTTTGATACGACAACGATTGCCAATGGCGTCCACACCTTGACTGTTAAAGCCTATGATCCTGCGCAAAATATTGGTCAGGCGTCGCTGACCTTCACGACGCAAAACAACTTCTCGCCCCTTCCCTACCCGAGCATTCCGCACAATCCCTCCGGGATCAACCTTGCGAACCTGGCCTATAACGGCGGCTCTTCCCAATTGTCTGCGTCGGATCTCGCGCTGCTGAAAAATGCCATTGTGGATCTGGTCATTCCCGAAGCCGTCTTCGTCAACCAAATCAGCGCCGTCGCTCCCAATATACCGCAGCTGTTCTACACCAACGTCTCCAGTATCTACCAAAGCTCGCTCCTGGCCTGGGACAATTATGCTGACGCACACGGTATCTCGCGGGAGGAAGCTTTTTATCACGTTTCTCAGGCGACGCCGTACCGCAGCAGCGGTACGGGATCGACGCAGCCGGTTAATTGGTTCTGGGGCGTATACGTGGGCGGCTCGACGCTGAGCAATTGGACCTGGCAAGCCCACGCGGGCGGCAGTATCGCGTTCGGTAGCTTGGGACAATCGGTCTACATTGGCTATCCCGAACCATTCTGGGAAATCAATCTCGCCCTGGCTTCCGCTGCGAAAAACGGCTGGGCCGGCATCTTGGAGTACCCTACAGCGGTGGATGCTTCCGGCAACCCCACGGCATGGGCGCCGCTGGCCACCCTCAGCGACACCACGGCCGGGTTTACCCAATCCGGACAAATCACCTTTAATCCGCCCACCAATTGGGTGACTGCTTCCCTCGGCGGTTCGCCGCGGATGTACTACGTCCGCATCCTCACGACAAATTCAGGCGTCGCTCCGGTGGCCAATACTATCTTGGGCGATGATTATACGCATTCCAACGGCACCAATTCCGGCGTCATCCCGGCCTACGATTGGGCGCTCAACCCATCGGGCGGCTATCTCGATCCGCAGGAATATGCCCTCGCCGCTGCAGCCGGCTACACCGCCCGCTTCGGCTACCAGAGCCGACTGTTTAGCTACGGACCGATGCGTTTCGCTACCAACCCCGGCGACGCTGCCTTCCGCGCCTGGGCGATCCAGTTCGAGGTCCAAAATCTCAACTCCAATCCGTGGGCGGCCGGCTTGTTCATGGACAATTCCAACGCCGTTGTCCCAGCACAGCCCGACTGCGTGATCGAACCACTGAACACTTACGCCGCCGATTATGCCACCCTGCTTTATGAGATCGGCCGGGCCATCGCCCCGAAATGGATCTTGGCCAATACCTCCGGCGGCGGCAGCAACGCCAATCCAACAGTCCAAAGGGTCCAGGGCTATTTCGAGGAATTCGGCATCCGGGCCTTGGCCCAGAATTATCAACAGTTCGAGGCCCTGGCCGCCACGGTTGCTGCACGTGCCACGTTGGCCTCGCCTTCTCCTTATGCCGTGCTCGACAGCTCGCCGCAAGGTGGGAAGCCGACCGACCCACGAACCGAGATGGCCACGCTGGCGTATTACTATCTCCTCGCCAATCCAAGTACGACATTCCTCGATTACGACGGCGGCTACGATACTACCGGCCCCTGGAGTCAGCACTGGTTCCCGGCGATGAACATCAACATCGGCCAACCGCTAGGCGCCTGGTCGCTGTTCGCCAGCGGCGCCGATCCGTCGAACCCCTCCCTGACTTACCACATCTATCAGCGTTCCTTCGCCAATGCTCTGGTGCTGTACAAACCGCTGTCTTACGGCAACGGCATCACCGGCACCACAGCGGACAACACCGCCACCACGGTAACACTCGACGGCGTCTACTATCCATTGCAAGCCGATGGTACCCTGGGCGCGCCGATCACTAGCATCTCGCTCCGCAATGGGGAGGGCGCAATCTTGATCAAGGCGTCGGCAGTGCCGACCTCTTTTGTCCTGAGCAGCTCCGCCTCGTCCACTGCGGCAGGCACGAGCCTGCAAGTTACAGTCAAGGCCGTCAATTCCGCCGGCCAGGTCGTCCCTGGTTTCACCGGCGCCGTGCATTTCACTAACACAGACGGCTCGGCGGTACTGCCCGCCGATTACACCTTTACCGCCGCAGACAACGGCGTTCACACTTTCAACGTCATCTTTAAGACCGTCGGCAACCAGACACTGACGGTCACGGACCCGTATTCAGGCATTAGCGGGACGTTGTCGGTCGCGGTTACTCCAGGGACGGCAAGCCAGTTCCGCATCACCGCCCCCGCTTCCGTCACTGCACTCACGCCGTTTTCGATTACCGTGACGGCCCTCGATCCTTATGGCAACCAGGTCACCAACTACACGGGGACGATCCATTTCACCAGCTCGGATGTGTTGGCATGGCTGCCGGCAGACTACACCTTCACCACCGCGGATAATGGACAGCACACGTTCAGCGGCATTGTTCTGTGGCAGACAGGAACTCAGAGCGTCGCTGTCGCCGACACGAAGACGGGAAGCATGGGCAGTACAATGATTCAGGTCAAGAAATGGCCAAACCTGCCGAACTTCGACTGGAATTTCGGGACTTGAACAGGTTCCTCTGCCAGCGGATATACGGCTAACGGCCTCTTATTGGGACGGCTGGCTGCAATCTCTCGGCGAAGCGTCTGTTTCTCTCGCAGTGCTTGCCGCTGCGCCGCCCGGAAGGATCCTGGAGAAGCTTTGGTGTTTTCACCAAGGCTGCTTATTTAGTATGTTTTTATTTAGTATGTTGTTGGTGCAAAATCAGTCGTCGAGACTTTCCGAGCCGAGGCGGTTTAGCAAAGCTGCCCTTGCCGTCTTTGTGCTGGGTGCGTCCTCGCTGGTCCTGTTGCTCGTGACGGCCTTGCCCGCGTTTTTTCTGGGTATCTGGGCCATTCGGACGATCAACCGCAGCGAAGGCCGGCTGCGCGGCCAAGGCCTGGTCCTTGCCGGCCTGGCGCTGAGCGCTCTTACTACGGCCGCCACCATCCTCGGCTTGATTGGTATGGTGCTGCTTTACGTCCAAGAAAAAAACCATGTCGCCAGCTGTGCCAACAATCTTCGGCAAATTGGTGCAGCTATTTATCAATACAGTGATCATGACGATCATCATTATTTTCCCCCGGGCACCGTCCGTAATCCGGCGTTGAAGCCGTCCCAGCGGTTGAGCTGGGAAGCAGCCATCTTGCCGTTTTTCCCGGAGGGCGGAACAGCCGGCAGAAATACCAGTAAACAATGGGAGAAATTGGTCGGAGCAATTGCGTTCCAGAAAGCCTGGAACGCTCCCGCCAACGCAGGGCTGCGGCGAACCGTCACGTCCTTTCTCTGCCCAACATTTGCACACGAATTTACGCAGGGTCAGGTTGGCCTGACTTCCTATGTCGGCATCGCCGGGGTTGGAGAGGATGCCGCCATCCTTTTGCACGGCGATGCCAACGCCGGCTTTTTCGGCTACGATCGTTTGCTTGGCGCCTCGGACATTTCGGCCCGTCTCGATGCTACAATGACGGCAATCGAGACCATGCAAGACAATGGTCCCTGGCCGGCCGGCGGCCTGCCGACTGTACGCGGCGTTCTGCGGGACAGCGACCGCTGCATTGGCAGGGACGCCGCCTTCGGCGGACTTCATCGCGGCGGCGCCAACGTCTTATGGGCCGATGGGTCCGTTCGTTTTTTAACCGATAAAATTGACCCAACACTATTCCGTGAGGAGGCGCGTATCAAGCGATAAGCCCGAGCCGGGCACGTAGCGCCGCAGAGAAAGTGCCCTTCGCCCTCGTCTGCCTCTTTTGTGGAGGCGAGCAAACGTCATCAAGGTGAACCGATGAAATCTCTCCTCAAGTTCATTTCCGGGCTGTTTCTTGCCGTGTTTGCTGTGACTTCCGAAGCGGGGCCGAAACCGGCACCTAGCGTGCAAGCAACTCCCTTGCCCTACCATCAAGTCTCGTTTGAAGTCCGCGGCCGCGAGTTGACGCGCGCCCACTTCCGTCCCGAACTCAAACGGCCGTTCCTTTATCCCGTGATCGGCCCTTCTGGTCGGACGCTGACGCGCATGGGACATCCGCACGATCCGGTCACGCACAGCCATCACAATTCTGTGTGGTTGGCGCACGCCAAGGTCAACGGCGTCGATTTTTGGAGCGATGGCGGCAAGGGTCGCATCGTTCATCAGCGCCTCGAAAAACTGACCGACGGCGACGACGCCGCCTCGGCGACTACCTTCAACGTGTGGATCGACGAAGCCAAGCAGCAGACACTGCTGGCGGAGCGCCGTCGTATCACGGTCGTCCCCAAGGAAGAAGGCGCGGCGTTGATTGTCATTGATTGCCAGTTGGAAGCAAAGACCGACGTTATCTTTGGCAAGACGCCGTTTGGTTTCCTTGGCGTGCGTATGGCCAAGAACATCGGCGTCCGCGACGGCGGCGGAACCATTCGCAACTCGGCCGGCGGCGTCAACGAAAAAGAAGTCTTGTGGAAGCCCGCCAAATGGGTTGATTACAGCGGGGCCGTGACCCGCGATGTCAAGCGACGCGAAGGCATCGCGATTTTCGACCATCCACATAATCCGAATCACCCGTGTATTTTCCACGTCCGCGACGATGGGTGGATGGGCGCCTCCTTTAGTTTCGCTGCTCCGGTAGAATTGGCCAACGGCAAGACGCTACGCCTTCGCTACGGACTGTACGTCCACGATACTTTATCCACCGACGCCCTCGAATCTTGCTGGCGTGAGTTTGCGAAAAGCGACTGAAACGGGAACCAGGGTTAAGGTGGGGGGAGAAAAAGCGTCTCAACCACCCGTGCCAAGTATAACTTGGGGACGAGAACGAACGAGTTGCGCGACGCCGTCCATGCCCAGTAGTTTACTGTGGCGGCCCCGAATGATGACAGTCTGTCACCTCATTCATACATCCGATGTTCCGTGGCGATTTCATCGTGGATTTCCAAGCACGCCTCGGCCTCCTTGCCTCGCCGCTCTGCGTGTGCGGCCCGGAGAATCATCCCAACCGGGCTTGCGCCCCCGCCTGAAAATCCACCACTTCCAGATCGACGCTGTGCCAACCCTGCCATTCGTTGAGCCGGGGCGTGAACGCGAGACAGCATGCACCACCGGCCGACATCAACTCCTCGATGCGCTCCGCCATGCCCCAGGCGATGGCCCTCAAGGTCGTGCCTTGCTGGGTGACGCGGAAACTCAGGTGGCGTTCGCCGCCGCCAACCCTGCGCGGCTCGCCCTGAATCTGCAAACCGCCGGCCAAGAATAGGGGCCGGCGATTCTCTGCGCCGTAAGGTTCCAAACGGTCCAGATCGGCGAGCAGACCAGTGGTCAACATGCTTAAGGGCACTTCGGCGTCGAGTACCAACATAGGCGGGGGCGGTCCACCAGGGAAGTGAGCGGCGGTGTATTCACAGAACCGATCGCGGAAAGCATCGATGTTTTCCGGCAAGACACGGAAGCCGGCCGCAGCAGCATGTCCGCCGTGGCTGAGGAGCAAATCATCGCAGGCTCGCAGGGCCTCGTGCAGGGGCAAACCGTTAACAGAGCGGCCGGAGCCGATGCCGACACGCACATGCCGGCCGCTGGCGGCGGCCTCCTGTAGCTCGTCTTGGGTTGGCAGTGCAATCATCAAGGCTGGTCGGCCGTAGAGTTCGGCCAGGCGTCCGGCCACGATGCCGATGATGCCGGCGTGCCAGCCCGGCTGGGCCAACACGAGGGCGGCGTCTTCGCCGCGGGCCTGTTCCTCGATCAGCTTGCGCGCCTCTTGTACCATACGCCGTTCTAGGGTCTGCCGCTGGCTATTCTGTTCTTCCAGATAACAGGCCAGCTGCATCGCTTGTTCGGGGCGCGGCGTCGTCAACAACTCGACGACCAGGCGTGCGCAGCCCAGGCGTCCTGCGGCGTTGAGGCGCGGGGCCAGTTTGTAGCCGATGTCCGCCGCCCGCAGCGGAGCGCCGGCGGCCAAGCCGGCAGCGGCGCACAAAGCGCGCAGGCCGGGCAGGGTCGTTTGCCGCAACCGGTGCAGACCGTGGCGCACAAGAATGCGATTTTCATCGTACAGCGGGACCACATCCGCCACGACGCCCAGCGCGGCAAGCGCGACGCTATCGAGCAAATAATCGCGGAAGCGTGGCGTCACCTTGGCGCTGCCGCAAGCGCGCTGGGCCAGCGCCCAGGCCAGCTTGAAAGCCACCGCCGAACCGGACAAGTAGCCGAACGGATAATTTGCGCCCGGCAGCCGCGGATGCACGAGCACCGCCGCTTCTGGTAGCGCGTCCTTGAATTCGTGATGATCGGTGACGATCAGCTCCAACCCCAGACGCTTGGCCTCAACGGCCTCCTCCAAGCTGGCGATGCCGCAATCGACCGTGACGACCACCTCGACGCCGGAGGCGGCGATTTGCCGCAACGCTTCGGTGTTGAGTCCGTAGCCTTCTTCCAGGCGATGGGGCACATACAAATCGACAGCCGCGCCCAGCAGCTTCAGGCCCATGAGAAGGATGGCTGAGCCGGTGACGCCATCAACATCGTAATCGCCGTAGACACAAAGGCGCTTGCCGGCGCGTACGGCTGCAAGGATGCGCTCAGCAGCTGCGGCCACGCCCGGCAGCAAGTCTGGCGGATGCAGGCCGCTCAGGGTCGCTTCGAGAAAACGCCGCGCTTGCGCCACCTCGGTGAGACCGCGATTGAGCAACAACTGGGCGACAATCGGCCCTGTTCCCAAAGCGGCTGACAAACGTTCCACAGCGGCGCTGTCATGCGGCATCAGCCGCCAAGTCTTGATCGTGGGAGTTATCAAGGTCGTCCTTTTTCTACTCAGGTGGAGAGAGGGTTGCCCAACCACTCCTTAGCCACCAACCACCTATATCACCGCCATCACCAGTCCGGTCCTTCGGCGATTATACACGGCCAGGCAAACTTACGCTTCTTCCGCTGTTTCTCTCGCTGCCGCCGATTTCGTCGGCAGTACAATCGCTTCTGCTCCAGGCCATTTTCCCGGAATGGGCCGCAAGATCCCATCTCACCGCATCCGATAGAACGGGTGCTGCCGGATGCAGCGCTTATTCGCCGCTTGACGATCCGTGAGACATAGGGGGCTTGAATGCCCCCATCGCACCGAACGATCGCTCTGCATGGTGCGCTGCCATAAAAGTGAGGACGTTCATGAGACGCTTCTTACTGCGTTTGGGGACCGGGGGCAGTTTACTCACTGCTCTGCTGGCATGCGGTTGTCAGCATGACCGCTGCTGTCGTTCAAAGTGCTACGCCCCGGCCACGGTGGCAAAGGCTGCGCCGCCTGCTTCTTCTTCTCGTCCGACCCTGGCCGCAGAGACCCCTGTCCACGTCCTTGAGGACCGCCCGTCAGCGGCCTCCTCGCCGGCGCCTGTCGTTTCCACCACGGCCCCGTCCGGCCCTGCCAATCCCGAATGGAGCGCGGGTTCGCCGCCTTCTTTGCCAGGGCCTCACCAGGACGCGCAGGCGCCGGCCTTGGACCGTTTTGGACACGATCCGAATTATCATTGGCTGATGGGCATCCTTGATTATTCTCGGATTCAGGGTGCCTGGCTGTTGCGTTACGTGCCGTTTGAAGAAAATGATCGCTACGGCGGTTGTGTGACGCTGGTGGGGTTCACTCCCTCAACAGCGCTCAAACCCGGCCAAAGTGTACGTGTGGAAGGAGAGCTGATCGACCCCGAAAGCCGACAGTTGCGACCCGCTTTCCAGGTACGGAACATTCGGATCGTAGGCTCGTGAGGTCACCCTGTCTACCCCCCTGTGAGCAGAACACCCCCAGGCCGGCGTTGGCCTGGGGGTTTCTGTTTGGCTGGTGCCGCTTACACCAGCTCCCGTGTCCCCAAGCGACGTCCTTCGCCAGTCGCGCAGGTGGATGCGGAACAGCGAATACTTGGCCGGCCGGAGAAGCCCGGCAACACGAAGGATTCGCCGGTTTTTGGGAAAGCTACTCAAGAGGGGGTGCCTTCCTAGCCGAAAGAAAGAAGCAGAAATCACCTGCCTGCCGTGCCGGCAAGACATCTCTTGCGGACACAGCAGGCAAGTGGTGAACCAACAGAAAGGCGCGGGTCGCCGGCTCGGGCGGAGGGGATCGTTCCCTGCCGAATGGCGGTGGCCTTTTGCCGAAATGAGGCTCCAACGGAGGATTACTCTCGTGAATGCTGCGTTTTTGCTAGTAACAACGGCGTGGTTCGCCGGGGCCGACCCGGCGCCAGCCACTTCCGCCGCTCATCCCGGAGCGGTGGCCAGCGCCCCTGTCGCGGGCGGCTGTTGCGGCGGTGCGGCCTGTACCGATAATTGCGGCTGCTGCGATTGCTGCTGCAAACCGAGTTTGTGGCAGCGTCTGCGCGCTCGCCGATGTTGCAACTGTTGTGAATGCTGCGATACCTGTGCGACCACCAACTGCTGCACCAGCAGCTGTGGTTCTCATGTCAGCTGCGACTGTGGCTCCTGCTGCGAGCCGTGCTGCTGCAAGCCCAGCTTTTTACAGCGCCTGCGCGCTCGCCGATGCTGCTGCGACAGCTGCTGCGATAGCTGCTGCGGCAATGGCTGCGGCTCGGGGGCGGCTGCCCCTCCGGCTGCAATGCCCAGCGCGGAACCAATTAAGGTCCTTCCTAAGGAAACCACCCCCAAGAAGAGCGGCGCCGTCCAGTCCCACAACCAGGGCCTGACACCGGCTAGCTCTTCCAATGTCCTGGAAGCGAACCCCTTCTAACTGCCCACCCCTCCGCGTAAATGCTCCTCCGGCCCCGTGACGCCACCCCAACGTCACGGGGCATTTACATTTCGGTAGGGAGACGAGACCAAACGCTCCAAGATTGGCGAGGACCCTTCACGGGGAGGCTGTAGAGACCGCTGATCCTCGGTCCCACAATGTCGAGCGTAGCCGATTAACCACAGCGCGAACAGGGCGGTGCCGACCGGCAGGGTGGTCAACACGATTGGCCAATTCGGCGCCAACAAGCGTGTCACCGCCCCCCAACCAAGGACCATGATAAGTAAGAAGGACGCCCCAATCAGGCCGCGTCCGTTTGGCCAAGCCTGAGGCTCCAAAAGCGCCCACAGCAGTGGCGGAGTCAGGAAGACATAAGTGGCGTGCTCCACGGCTGGCCCGAACAACATCAGCCAGGTCAATCCCATGCTCAACGTCACCTGGATCAACCAGCGCGGTCCCAAGCCGTAGCGACCGGCACGGCGTCGCTGCCCCAAACACCAGCCCAAGGCAGCTGCCGCTGTTGCCAGCTGGGCCAGACGATACCACGGCGAATCCATCGGTGCGCACAAGGCCAGGCCGCCCGATCCGCCGCTGAGCATGTGCTGTAACACGATCCAGACCGTCCAGCCGTCCCGAAAACCGATCCAACGGATGTTGCCCGTCTCCATCAGATGGCCGATCCATTCTCGATACTGGTCGAACACAACGGCAGGCGGCCGCGTCAGAAACGGTAACAAGGACAACCCCACCGTGACCCCAAGCAGACGCCAGCCCAATTGCCGAGGCCACAACATTGCCAAGAGAAACACGGGCGCTGCTGGCGTCAGTTTGAGGCATACCGGGACCGCTAAGAGCACCGCGGCCAGCCACCAGCCTTTGGCTGCCCCCAAGCCGAGGGCTTGCTTCAAGCCTTCGGCCTGCCGGGAGCCATATGCTTGACTCGCCACTCTGGCCAGCGCCGCTGTCCCCAACAAGACAAGGCCCGCAATCAGAGCGTTGCTCTGTGCGTTCCAGAGGCCGCGCAACGCTCCCAAGCCGCCTAGCAGCAGGAACAAGGCCTTGCGCTGCTGCGTCCATCGCGACGGGACCACGTCGCGCAAATATTGCCATAGACCGGCCACGAAGACAGCAATGCTCAGCCAACTCCACAAGATGCCGCCTGGGGTTAGTCCCAGGGCGCTGAACGGCGTCACAAACAGAGCAAAGACGGGTGGGTAGCGAAATCGGTCCAGCCCCGGATACAGTTTATACAGCGAGCAATTGCCCCACCAATGTTCGGCGCTGGCCGCAAAGATCGGAAAAACGGTGTGATGGCTAGGGTGTATCACCGTGCGGATACTCACGGCTGTTCCCAAAATCAGCCACGCAATCAGGGCCAGACGCAGGCTGAGGCAGGGACGGTTGCCCGGATCGGCGGAGCCGTCGCGCCAACGGTGATACAACTCCGACGCGCGGGGAGCAGGACAAGGAGACCTCATGGGTTCGCCTCGGGATGCATTTTGCGGTTGAAAGGTTCCGGATCATACGGATCAACCGGGGCTTCACCGCTCCCCTTGGCCGGTGGCGACCCGACTTTTCCTTTATCTGGGTGAACCACGGGCGCAGGAGCAGAAGGAGTATGAGGACGTGCTTCGGTCCCCCATTGCGATTCTTCCCCGGCTTTCACGCGTGCCTCCTCGGACAGGGGCTTGGGCGTCTCAGCTTTCGGATTTCGCGTTTCAGATTTGTCACGCAGATGGGGGTTATCCGCCACAGTCAACTTGACCCAGTTCTCCAGCGTGCGATAAGGAGTCGCTTGGCGATCCCGCAAAGGGGCTTGTCCCGTGTGGGCGTGATCGCTGACGGCCTTGATGAGAAACTGGCTGGCTTCGGGTTGGTTCACATTGATCTGGGCAAGCACTGCCGCCAAGTTACGTTCCAAAGTCCGCCGGTTACTGACGCCCTCGGAGAAAACTTGGGTGAGATGGAAGTTGCCGCCTTTTCCCGTGGCATGACAACGGGCGCAGGTATTCATCAAGATCGGCTGTACCCGGGTGGCGAACAGCCCCAGCGACTCGGCGGTCACCTCAATCGGCGGCGACTCGGCGGCGTCGGTGGGTGGAGTGGCGCCCACACCCCGCGTACGACTCTCCTGGGGTGCTGAGGCAGCCCCGCTCACCGACGCTTGCTGCCAATAGCGAAGAAGGCGACGCGTCTCGGCGTGAGAGGGCCGCAACTCCGCAGCAGCCCGGAGTTCTGCCAGCGCCTGTTGCTGGAGCCCATTGGTCCGGCACCATCGGGCCAGATGCAGCCGTTCGTCGGGATCGTCGAGATTGATTCGGCCGCGCAGATAAACATAAGCATCCGGCAACGACGCCACTAAAGCCAACACACGTTCGGCCGGCACCCAAGTCTCGCCGGCCTTGCGGCGCACACAATAGCGATCGCCGATCTGCTCGATATCGCCCTCGATCGTGTATTCATTCTTGAGGATAAGTACTTTGCCTTTACGCAGCGACGGCGGCTGCTCAGCAGCGTATGCCCAGTCCCTGCCTGCTCCTGCCAAGATACTCAACAATAACAGTGAAGAGATCAACGTTTTCATGGTGCAGCGGATATAAAGTGCGCCCGCATTGCCGTCAAGGCGGCTTCGTCCTCGACCAAGGCCCATTCTGGCGCAGCCATTGATAATCTTCCGGGGTATCCATGTCCCAGAGCACACTGGCGCTGTCTACCGGTACTTCTAACGTCTCGGCCGCGTGCTGGCGGACATAGGTATTCAAGCCAAGCTCGGCAGGATAGGCGCGCAGGGCGGCGACGTGTTTCCAGGCGAATAGCGTGGGATGGCCGCGGCGCCCACGGTAGGTGGGAATGACGATCGAAAATTGCGGATGAGCGGTATAAGCCGATTCCAGTTGCGGTACAACCGACGCATCCAGGGCCGGATGATCGGCAGGCGCTAATAGCCAGGCATCGTCCGGCTGCGGCTGAAAGCGCTGCTCTAGCCAGCGCAGGCCGTGTTCGACCGTTTCCCGCATCCCGGTGGTCGGCGTCGCCACAGAATAAACATACGTTCCCGCCGATTCGGCCAGAACGGCCAATTCGGCAACGTGTGGCCCGATCACGACAAGAATGTGCTCAATCGCCGCTTGACGCAGAGCCGCGATGACGTGTTCGAGGATAGTGCGCTCGCCCAGCGGCAGGGCCAACTTAGGCCGGCCCATACGGCTGCTCTTGCCGGCAGCAGGTAACACAGCAAACTTCATAAGCCCTCACCGAAAGACCCCTCATGCCGAACATGGAACTTCTGTATGCCGATTCCCTGAGTAGACAATGCCTGACGCAAGGCGCGTACAAACGCTACGGCCTGCGGATTATCGCCATGTACACACAATGTTTGCACGCCGTGCTCGCGCAGCAGCCATTCTGCCTGCCGAACGGCCTCGGTGGGATCCGTTACGAATGCATCCGGTTGGGAGCGCGGCGTCAAGGAACCGTCGGGTAGATACCGACGATCCGCAAATCCCTCACGGATGAATGGACAGCGTCCGGCGCTCAGCGCTTCCAGGCGCGATCTTGGCAGGGCCATCAGGGCCAGACCGAACAGACACGTCGCTTCGACGATGGGGCGAGCATAAGCGTCATTGCGGCAGGCCAGGTTGTACAAAGCGCCATGCGGCTTGACGTAGCGCAACGAGGCGCCGGCAGCGCGGGCCAAGCCAGCGAGAGCACCGATTTGATAGACGCAATCCTCGAAGATTTGCATTTCGCTTCGCGGCAGTTCGCGGCGCCCGAAATGTTCGCGGTCGGGAAAGCTGGGATGAGCGCCTACCTGGACGTCGTGCCGCACCGCCAATCGCAGCGCGGCGTGGGCCGTGGCGGCATCCCCGGCATGGAAACCGCATGCAATGCTCGCTGACGTAATCAGCGGCATCAGCTCGGCGTCGTGAGGATGGCCCTCGCCGAGATCACAGTTGAGATCTATGTCCACGACACCTTATGCTTTTGGGCGAAAGGCCTTGACCACCGCTTCGTTCGTCGTCAGATACGGGCCTTCGAGCAGGTCGATACAGTAAGGGATAGCCGGGAACACGGCCAACAGGCAATCGCGGATAGCGCTGGGCTTGCCAGGCAGATTGACAATCAGCGAGCGGCCGCGGATGCCAGCGATCTGCCGCGACAGGATCGCTGTGGGCACGACTTTCAGCGACACTGCCCGCATCAACTCGCCGAAACCATCGAGCCGTTTGTCGCATACGGCCTCGGTCGCTTCCGGCGTCACATCGCGCCGCGCTGGTCCTGTGCCGCCGGTCGTCACGACCAGGCAGCAGTTTTCGCTATCGCACAATTCCTTCAAAGTCGCCTCGATGAGCGGCTGCTCATCAGCGATGAGACGCGGCACCGCCTCCCAGGCGCACGATAAGATTTCTTGTAGGCACGCACGGATGGCCGGCCCACCGCGGTCTTCATATTCGCCGCGGCTGGCGCGGTCAGACACGGTGACAATGCCGATACGGATCGCTTGATCTGTGTTCATACGGATCGCCCTTCGGTTTTCCGTTTTCCGTTTTCCGTTTTTCAGTATACGATGTTGGGTGTTCGCTGTTCGAGGTATCGAAAAACTGAAAATCGAAAACGCAAATGCGCACCACCTGGACATTCCACTCTGCCGGTCAATTGCTTTTCGGCCGGCACGCCACGCAACAACTGGGCGACATCGCCGGCCGCCTCGGCGTGCGCCGCATCCTGATCGTCACTGATCCCGTTCTCGTCAAGGCCGGCCTGGTCGAGCCGGTCCACGTACCGCTTAGTGAAGCGGGCGTTGGCGTCGAAGTGTTTTCCGGCGGCGAGCCGGAACCCTCCCTGCACGCCGTTGCGGCGGCCGTCGCTGTGGGCCGTGATTTTCGCCCCGATGCCGTCCTCGGCCTGGGCGGCGGCAGTAATATGGACCTGGCCAAGATCACGGCCGTGCTCCTGCAACACGGCGGCCAACCCCTCGATTATGCCGGCGACGACAAGGTTCCCGGCCCGGTGCTGCCGCTGATTTGTCTGCCGACCACGGCCGGCACCGGCTCCGAAGTGTCCGCCGCTGCTGTGCTAACCGACCCCGAGCAAAAGATCAAAGTCGGCGTCTTGAGCAATTATCTGCGACCGCGCGCAGCCGTGGTCGATCCGCTGCTGACCTTGTCGTGTCCCCCCAAAGTGACGGCCGAGAGCGGGACCGACGCCCTGACGCACGCGATCGAAGCCTACACCGCAGTGGACAACGCCCACTTTCCGCTGCCCCAGGGCGAGCGGTCTGTTTACCAAGGCTGCCATCCCTTGGGCGCTATGTTCGCGGAGAAAGCGATCGCGCTGATCGGCAAGTATCTGCGCCGTGCCGTCGCTCACGGCGCCGACCTCGATGCCCGCGAAGGTATGGCCTTGGCGGCGACGTTGGCCGGCCTGGCCTTCTCCAATGTCGGCGTGGCGGCGGTACATGCTCTGGAGTATCCGATCGGCGGCGTCACGCATTGCTCGCATGGGGCCGGCAATGGGCTGTTGTTGCCGTTCGTCATGCGTTACAATCTCCCGGTGCGTCGTCCTCACTTCGCGGCCATTGCCCGCTTGCTTGGCGCGGACGTGGAGGGCAAAAGCGAGGCCGACGCCGCCGAGGCCGCCGTTGCCGCCGTGGAGCAATTACGCCGCGACATCGGCATTCCCCTACGCTTACGCGATATCGGCGTAACCGCGTCCCAATTACGCCCCTTGGCCGAAAAGGCCTTCACGATCCAACGCATTCTCCGCGTCAACCCACGCCCCGTAACCGTGGACGATCTCGAAGGCATCCTCCGCGCAGCGTT
>JAJPIY010000348.1 GCA_021324515.1 Planctomycetota bacterium | reverse complement strand
ATTGGTTTTCCTTTCTTCTCTCTTGGAGGTGAATCATGCCGTTACTGCGAGCGTTCCATCGTTGGCGTGGCTTCACGCTGATCGAACTGTTGGTAGTGATCGCCATCATTGCCATCTTGATTGGGCTGCTGCTGCCGGCCGTTCAAAAAGTTCGCGACGCCGCCAATCGCGCCTCGTCGCAAAACAACCTGCATCAACTCATCCTCGCCACGCACAATGCCCACGATACCTACGGCAAATTCCCCAACACGCACGGATGTTATCCGGTCGATGGCAATGGCATCAATTGGCAAGCTCCCTACGTGCCGTCGCGTTTCGGGACCGGCATGTATTTCTTGCTGCCGTTTATGGAACAAACCAACGTGTACAACGACCCCGTGGTTGCTTACTACCCAGGCACCACTACGTTTCATCCATCCAATACCAACACCTGGTGGATCGACATTGGCGGCAAGATCAAGACGTTCCAGGCGCCCGGCGATCCCTTCATGCCTGCCAGCGGCACACAATGGGCCACCGGCGCCGCCGGGCAGCCCCGTGGGGCCTGTAGCTACGCCCTCAATTGGCACGTCTACCGCGGCGGCTGGGGCGAGGACTGGCAGGTCGGCGGCATGAACAAGGTCTCGTCCATCGGCGATGGCCTGAACAATACGATCTTTATCTCCGAACGCTATTCGGTATGCGGTCCTGGCGATGAAGGCGGCGGCAACAACGCTTGGAGCGTCGGCACAGGCGGCATCATCAACTTTGCCGCTCGCATCTGGAATGAAGATGGGCAACAGTCCGGTCCCGTCGGCGAGTATTACGACCCCAAAGCCTGGATTGAACCAGCCTTCTGGGTAGCCCTGAACCCGACCTCGCAAGGCGTTAACTGGCAAGCCATCCCGAACTATCCGTGGGCCTACGCCCTGCCTTTCCAAAACACGCCGCTCAAAAATCTCTGCAACCCCCGGCTTCTGCAATCGCTCTCGCCTGGAGGCATACAAGTGGCGATGGGAGACGGTAGTGTCCGCCTTGTTTCCCAAGGTATTTCCAACGTCACCTGGGGACGTGCCATTGATCCTAACGACGGCTATCCCTTGGGACCGGACTGGTAATTTCACAACTTCGGTTAGCGATGCTTCGCAGGAGCGTCGGACAGAAAGGCGCTTCTGCGAAGTATCGCTAATGGAAGTCCTTGTGAGACGCTTCTTTGACCTTTGCTTGCACTGCGCGCTGGTGAGTTTGGTCGTGTCTCGTTCTCAACTTATCCCCCTTGGCCTTGTTCTGAGGAGCTTATTATGACTCGATCGAGTCGATTTTTGTCAGCGTTGTCGTTGTTTCTGCTGATCGTTTTCGGGTGCAGCCGATCGGGGCCGACGCCTTGCAGCGTCACCGGAAAAGTCACTTACAAAGGACAGCCGGTTACGGGCGGCACCATCGCCTTCCACCGTATTGTTGCCACTGGAGCAGACGAAGAGCAAAGCGGCAGCTACGGCTTCTCCATCAAACCGGACGGCACCTATGAGGGAGCGAGTATGCCGCCCGAAGAGTACATCGTGACCATCGAGACGGAATCGATCAACCCGGACCGAAAAACACTGATATACCAGCAGCCGATGGGCGGCGGTAAAAACAAAATGACGGCGGACGATTACAAGAAAAAGATGCAGGAAATGGGTAAGTTCTCTGGTGTCACGGAAGCACAGGGCGCCTACGTCAAGATCCCAGCAAAGTACGGCGACAAAAAAAGCTCGCCTCTCAAAACGAAGAAACTGGAAAACGGGAAAAACCAGTTAAATTTTGACTTGACCGATTGAGCGACCGATGCTGTCTGTTGCCGAAAAGGGGGTCCGGAAACGATCTTGGTTTGTGGCACTCGCGGCGCTGTTGGTTGTCGCCGGGATGGCGGTAGGCGCCTACGCTTATGCCGCGCATCAATGGCAAGCCGCTCAACAGGCCGTCCAAGAGGCCCGATATGAGGAAGCCCAACGCTGCTTGGAGACTTGTCTGTTCTTCTGGCCGCGCAGCGTTCCAGTGCATCTTTTGGCGGCCCGCGCCGCCCGACTGCGGGGAGAGTTCAAAGAAGCGGAAACACTTTTGAACCGCTGCCTCAAACTCAACCGCGGCGCTTCGGAAGCCATCCAGTTGGAGTTTCTTCTGCTGCGCGTCCAGGGCGGCGAAGTTGATCGGGTGTTTCCGGAGCTTATTCTGTACGTCGAGAACAATTATCCCGAAGCGCCTCTGATCTTGCAAACCCTGTCTTGGGCTTACATGCAAAACCTCCGCTACGGTCCGGCCTTCGCCTGCTTGAGCCGCTGGCACGAGGTTGCCCCCGACTCGCCCGAACCGTTCCGTTGGCGCGGCTGGGTTCTAGAGCGCCTGAGCAATCGGGAAGGGGCAATCAACGAATACAAACAGGCGCTGGAGCGGGATCCCAATCATGTTGCGGCTCGTCTTCGGCTGGCCGAGCTTTACTTAGAGAGTTCGGATCCGCTCTCCGCCCTACCCCATTTGGAGCAGTTGCGGAAGCGCTTCCCGGAGCGTGCGGACGTTCAAGCGCGGCTTGGGCAGTGCCGTTATCTGCAAGGAGAGACGGAAGAAGCCCGCAGTCTCTTAGAGTCCGCCGTGGAGCAATTGCCCAAAGATGCTGCGGTCCTCATCACCTTGGGCAAAATCCACATGCAAGCAACTCCCCCGCGGCCGGCAGAGGCCGAAGGCTGGCTGCGCCGCGCCATCGCGCTGGATCCGACCGATGTCGAAGCGGAGCGCTTGTTGGTCCTCTGCTTGCAAGCTCAGGGCCGCTCCAAAGAAGCCCTGACGATGCAGGAGCAATTGGAACATGACGAAGCTGTGCTCAAGCGCGTCAACCAGACGTTGAAGCAAGAAGCGGACAGCCCCGTTACCGATCCTGCCGCACTCGCTGAAGTGGGACTGCTTTTTCTCCGCGCCAATAATCAAGACTTGGCCCATTACTGGCTGAAACGCGCTTTGGAGCGTGATCCAGATTATCAGCCGGCGTTGGCGGCCCTCGTGGACCATTATGATAAGATTGGCCAACCGTCGAAAGCCGATGCTTACCGCCGCAAGCTCAAACCGGCGAAAACCATATCTGAGCCACGACCGTAAGCGGCAGTGGAGCAACCAATCAATGAAGAGAAGCAAGCCCAATTTGGGATGGACAGTCCTCGCCGTCGTAGGCATCGGTACGATGGTCGTCGCCGTGTATTATCACTTTGGCCGCTCCATTTCGCACGAGGAAACTTCCTTTGCTTCCTCTGTCGAGCCGGCCACCGTCACGCCGCAGTACATTGAGACTTACTGTAGTAAATGCCATGCCTATCCGCCTCCCGATTCGTTCCCCCGCTCGGCCTGGAAAGAGGAAGTGGAGAAAGCCTACAAACTGATTGCCCAATCGCAACTGGACCGCAAGCAGAAGCCGGTGCTGGCGCCGCCGCCGATGGAACAAGTCCTCCGCTACTACGAAGAACGCGCGCCGCTGGAGTTGCCCGCAGCCATTATTTCCCGAACCAACGCACCTGCGCCGCTGCGGTTTGAGCCAATAGCCTATCCCGCCCCTCCGCAGGCAGCCGAACCAGCCATTGCCCACGTCCATCTCGTTCGACTTTTCGATGAGCGTCGGCCGGCCCTGTTGGCGTGCGACATGCGTGCGGGCCGGGTGATGGCGCTGCGCCCCCATGTTTCGTCCTCTGGCTGGGAGATTTTGGCGTCCGTGCCCAACCCCTGTCATGCCGAAGTGGTTGATCTCGACGGCGACGGCGTCAAAGACATCCTGGTCGCCAACCTGGGCAGTATGGGGCCGATGGACCACTCCAACGGCAGCGTCGTCTGGCTGCGCGGTCAGCGCGGCGGCGGCTTCAGCGTTGTTTCGCTTCTGGATGGCCTCGGCCGCGTCGCCGACGTGCAGGCCGCCGATTTCCGGGGCATCGGCCGGCTCGACCTGGTGGTTGCCGAATTCGGTTGGCTTCATACCGGTCGCATCCTTTATCTGGAAAATCAAACGACGGATTGGACGCATCCGATCTTCGTGCCGCGCGAACTGGATGACCGCCACGGCGCCATCCATGTGCCGATAGCCGATCTCGACGGCGACGGCCGGCCCGATTTCGTCGCCCTCATTAGCCAGGAACACGAAACCATCGTCGCCTTTCTCAACCAGGGCGGCGGTCGCTTTCGCCGGCAAACCATCTATACCGCGCCGCATCCGGCTTATGGGTCCAGCGGCATCCAGCTGGTCGATCTCAACGGCGACGGCCGACTCGACGTGCTTTACACGAATGGCGACACAATGGACCCGCCTTATCTTCTGAAGCCTTATCACAGCATTCAGTGGTTGGAAAACCAAGGCCGTTTCCCCTTCCTGCACCATCCAATCACGCCGATGTATGGCGTGCATCGAGCAGTGGCGGCCGACTTTCGAGGCAACGGAAAGTTGGACATCGTGGCCGTCAGCTACCTACCGCCGGATTGTTTCCCCCAACGAAAACAACTCGCCTTGGACGCCGTAATCTACCTGGAACAGACAGCGCCCGGTCGCTTCGTGCGCCATTCTCTGGAAACCGTCACCTGCGATCATGTCACCTGCTGTGCAGGCGACATCTTTGGCACTGGCCGGATCGACCTGGTGACGGGCCATTTCCTTAATCGTCCCTCCGACCAGGCAATCACGATTTGGAAAAATCGAGGTCTGGAAAGGAAGAAACCTTGACCCTCCGCCGCTTCTGTTTCCGGCTTGGTTGGCTCGTCCTGATTGGCTTGGCCTTGATCGCGGCTGGGACCAATCTTTGGGCCTGGCATCATTATCGACAAACAGACCGCTTACAGGAGCGTTACCATTTTTCCCAAGCCTACGCCCACTATGCTCAAGCCGTTCAGGTATGGCGCTGGAGCGCCGCGCTGCACTTGAAAACGGCTCGAACGGCGCGGCGCGCCGGGCTGTACCCGGAGGCTGAACATCATCTGGCGGAATGTCAACGGCTCCAAGGCGGCGCGGAAGATGCTTCGCTTCCCTTGGCATTGGAGCGCCTTCTCCTCCTGGCTCAATCCGGCGACATCGCTGAGGTGGAAGGAGTTTTATGGCAATATGTCGAGCAAAACAAACCGCAGACGCCTCTGGTCCTGGAGGCCCTGGCGCGCGGTTATGCGCGCGTGCTGCGCTTGAGCTTGGCCATGAACTGTCTGCGCCGGCTCCTGGAGCGTGAGCCGAACAACGTGGAAGCGCTCGTGACAGCCGGCAAGATCATCGAGCAAGGCGGCGGCGAAATGGAAGACGCCCTCAAGTATTATCGCCTCGCTCTGGAATTGGACGCAGAGCGAGATGATGCCCGTTTGAACTTGGCGCAAATCCTTCTCCGCGACCGTCCCGAAGAGGCGCGCGCTCATTTCGAGTACCTACTCGCTCGCCAGCCCGATAACGCAGCGGTGATGCTGGGGCTGGGACAGGCCCAACGCATCCTGAACGAGACAGACAGGGCTTGCCAACTCCTCGAAGCGGTGCTCGCCAAAGAGCCGGAAAATGCCCAGGCACTCACGGAGCTTGGACGAATTGCTTTGCAGGCCGGCAAGATAACGGAAGCCGAAAAGCTCTTCCGCAATGCCATCGCCTCCGACCCCGCAAACCGCGACGCCCACTATCGGCTATACCAATGTTTGGCCCAGCAGCCTGGCAAAGAGCCCGAAGCCGCCCAACAGATCGCTGCCTGCGAACGTGTCGAAGCAGACTTGGCGCGCCTCGGCACCATCGCCAGCAAGGAAATGAGCCGGACCCCAAATGATCCGCAATTGTACTATGAAGTGGGCATGTTTTACTTGCGCTATGGCAAACCGGACGTCGGGGTCCGTTGGCTTTACCGCGCCTTGAAGCTAAACCCTGCCCATCAGCCCAGCCACCAAGCCCTTGCGGATTATTTTCAGCGCATCGGCGAACGGGAAAAGGCGGAGCAGCACCGTTTGCAACTGCGCTAAACGTCGCTTAGCGATGCTTCGCCGAAGCATCGCTAAGCAATGTTCATCAATATTCTGTTACGGCAACGACGGCGTCGAGATCGAGCGGCGGTTTGGCTTGCGCTCGCGGAACTCCGACCAGGAGATGTTCAGCTCGAACAACAGCGGTTTGACCACGTCAGTGAAGAACATGTCTTCGTCGAAGATTTTCAGCTCTTTGATGGCCTGGACGCGGCGGCGGCTGTCGGCCAGCATATGGACGGCTGGCATCTGGAACGTGTGAATGACGCGGCGCAGCGCTTCGATGGTGCCGGAGCGGTCGCGCTCCAGATAGAGCTTGGCCACTTGCAGATAAAAATGGTGATGGGCACGCTCATCGACACTGATCAACTTCAGCAGCTTCGACAAGGCCGGATCGCCCACGGGCTCGTTCTCAACGCATTGGCGGAGATTGCGGTAGTGCAGAAAGGTGGCCAATTCCTGCGTCATGCCGTATAAGACCATGCCGATCGGGCTGTCGTGCGGCAAGTTCCACTGGTACTGGCTGACCTGCGTCTCGACCTCGCGCAGTTGCTCTTCGGTGCGCTGGCCGGAGGCGATCAACCAATCGCCCATGGCCATCGAGTGCTTGGCTTCCTCATAGCCCCAGTTGGCGTGGAACCAGGTGCGGCCGCGACTGTGGCGCAGGAGCGGCCAAGCCTTTTCAATGTAGTCCGGCAAATACAGCTCGACAGTGCAGAATGTCTCCAGCACGTCGGCGATGGCGGGATTAAGCTTCGGATTAACTTGGTCCCAGGGAATGTCGTCGCGGATTGACCAGCGGCGTTTCTTCTCGGCTTTGTCGAAAAATTCACGAAATAGGCGATAATAGGCCTCTTCCAGCCCGGTGCTGTCCTGTTGCCGGGTAGGGAGCATAAGCAATTCTCCATCGCTGTAAATCGGTGGCGGCCTTTCCTCTGGCTACCAGACGCTCCTCTCGATGTTCCCTGTTCGCCTGATGCAGAAACCATCGCCCCTTTTGGGGAAGCCGTTGGCACCTTATTGAGTTCTTAGAAGTTTATGCGCGGGAGGCAAAGCTGTCAAACGCCGAGGTGAAGAGTTTCGGGCCAAGGGCTAGAGATGAGACGGCTTCTTCCTTAAACTAACTCCGACAAACAACACTTTACTAATTCGCCGCGCCCGCAAAGAATGCCCTTGCCGGCGCGGCGGACTTGTAAGAAAGGGGCATGGGGCACATGAAATACGTCATCATCATCCCGGACGGCTGTGCGGATGAACCGCAAGAAGCGCTGGGCGGCAAGACGCCGTTGCAAGCGGCCCACAAGCCGAACATGGACCGCATCGCCCAGCAGGGCGTGGTCGGCCGAGCGAACAATGTGCCGCAGCCGTTGACGCCGGCCAGCGATGTGGCTACGCTGAGCCTGTTCGGCTACGATCCGCTCGCCGTCTACACCGGGCGAGCGCCCTTGGAAGCCGCCGCGATGGGCATTCGGCTCGGTCCTGACGATTGGGCCATCCGCTGCAACCTCGTTCACATCGAGCAAGAGTGCATGCGCGATTTCACGGCCGGTCACATCTCCAGCGAAGAAGGCCGGCCGCTGATCGAGGCGCTGCAAAAAGAACTCGGCGGCGTCAGAGGACCGAATGGGGCGTGTCTGGAATTCCATGCCGGGGTCAGCTATCGCAACCTCCTCGTCTACCGCCCCGCCGCCGGCACGTCCGCGCCGTTCACCGAGCAAACGAAAACACAACCACCGCATGATGTGCCGGATCGCCCTATCGCCGAGCACTTGCCCAAAGGCCCCGGAAGCGATCTGCTAAGGGACTTAATGGAGCGCAGTCGGAAAATCTTGCACGACCATCCGGTGAATCAGAAGCGTCGCAACCAAAACAAGCGCGACGCCACCCAGATTTGGCT
>JAJPIY010000107.1 GCA_021324515.1 Planctomycetota bacterium | reverse complement strand
GTTGGGATTTGCTGCGCCACATCTGCGTTGATGTCCTCATCGAGAAGGCGAGGGAAGCTGCCGGACATCCGAGGGGCGACATCGGAACCTTCTTCAGCAAGACGTTCAAGCAGATCGAGACGTGTCTCTCCTCGCAGGATGCGTGGAGGAGCCTGTGCAAGGAACTGACCAAGAAGGGGTCAGTCAAAGTGATCCTGGGGCTTGAGCAGCCCGGAACCGATTCCGAACAAGACAACGCCAGGCTCTCGGCGTTCATCGAGTTGTGCTGTCGCTTTCTGATGGTCCACCAGTGGTCCCGGAAGGACGTGGAGACCGAGGCGCAGAAGGTGTGCGCTTCGCTGAAGTGCCTGGCCGAAATCATCCACGCAACCAGCGGCGAGGAGGCTGTGAAGGCTGCTGCGACGGAACTCTACGAGGCGGCGAAGGCTGGCGACAGGGAGCGGTTAGGAATGTGGGCAGCCAAACACGCTGCCTGGACGATGTTGAGGGGATGTGAAAGCCTCTGCGATGATGCCGCCCAGGCGGTCGTCGCCCAGGCGGTCGCCGCCTCTATCGCCCGCCTGTTTGACTGCCGTTGAGAAGCTGACCAAGGCTGGTGCCGCATGGATGATCCAGAACTGACCGACGAGGAGACTCGCCGGTTATTGCAACTCAGGATCGAAAAGACCAGTCGCAGGGTGGCGATGGTGGCGTTCGTGCGAGGCGCCCCTCCGTCCCCGGAAGGGGCCGACAACAACGGGATGGTTTCCTTCCTCAAGCTGCCTGGCGGGAAGTTCCTGGTGACGAATCATCATGTGTGGGATACCTTCCAGGCCGAACGAGCCAAGGAGGCCGAGGTCGGCAGTCCGATCGCATACCGTCGTGGAGGCAGGCGGTTTGCGGCAGTGCGATCGAAGTTGTAAGTCCTGAAATGAAGCGAGTTTACGATTTCTCGCACCCTCGCAAAACTACCCCCAAGGGGACTCGAACCCCTGTTTTAGCCGTGAGAGGGCTACGTCCTAGGCCGCTAGACGATGGGGGCCTTGTACTTTTCTTTCTTAGACGGTCGCCGACGGACTGTCAAGGAGACTCGATGACGCGCGAACACGGTTCAGCATACGCCGAGAAGCTGAGCGAGCAAATTGTCCTGGGGATAGCTGTGGCCGAGATGCTGGCGAAACCCCTCGGCGAAGGCGACCCCTGCTTGCCGGCCGCGGGCGGCGCACCACTCGCGCATGGCTTGGAGGTATTGATCCATACCGTGATGCTTTCGTAGCCATTCCCGCTGACTGGCGTGGGCGGCGAGCATCTGGCTCTTGACGTCGATGACCGAGCTGACATCGATACAGAAAGCAGGTTCGATGGGATGGCCCAAAGCATCTTTGCCCTCGACGGGATCGCAATAATAGAGATGCGGAATCTGCGCAAGGGCCGGCGGATGGCCGCGTCCCTGGAAGAAATTCGGCGCGGGGGCGCCAAAAACGGCAGCACGCACTAACAGGCTCGTCATTTCGTGATCGAGCATGTAGTCAGCTGGGCTGTGCGTCAGCACGATGTGTGGCCGTACTGTACGCAGCAAGCGCGTAATGCGTTCCAACGGCCGTTCTTGATAGAAGATGAGCAGGTCACGTTCTTCCAGGCAATGATAGGTGGCGCCAAGGACAGCCGCAGCGCGGGCGCCTTCCTGGCGACGGATGTGCGCGATCTCCTCGGGGCCCTGTTCCGCCGAGCCGCAATCCCCGGGCGTCATGCTGGCAATGTGGACTTGCCAGCCGTGCTCGCGCACCAGACGGACCAGCGTACCCGCGCACAAAAATTCGGCGTCGTCGGGATGGGCCAGCACGCTCAGGATGACATCGGCCATGTTCTTAACGCTGGTTGACGATGTCCAAAGAGAAGATGGCCTTCCCCTTGGACATTGCCCAATCAGCCCTCTCTTCAGCGTGATTGGGAGGACTCCGACTGCGACGCCGGAGGAGCTTCTTGCGCCAGGGAAGCTGCCAACGACGGGAATAGCCGCTGGAGCACTTGCCTTCGCGCTTGCTCCGAGATCAAGGGATTGCCTTCGTCGTCTGTTCCATCAAACGGCCCTCCGAGCAAGGGATTGTTCCAGTCCTTCTCGATCAGGGGGGGCACCCAACTGGCCAATCCCAAGGGGCAAGCGCCGCCGCCGGGGGGATTTTGCAGAGGCATCAGCAGCATGCGCGCCGCCTGCGCCTTAAAGGTCCGGCCGTTAAGCCGAGAATACAGATCGACGAAGCGCAACTGGATCTCGAAGGTTTGTTCCTGGATCAAGCTGTCGCCACGAAAGACCTTATTGCTCAGCAACACTTTGTCGCGCCAGGCTTTCATCCCGTCTGGGTCCAGATATTTCCGCAGCGCCTCTTGTTCATCGTTGCGCTGACGTTGGGCGTCCAGCGCCTCGGAGAAGATCTTGCGGGCCTTTACCGTCTCTTCCTTAGACTCGACCCGCGCCCGGTTGTAGTGGACCTCGAAATTGCACAGGGTCTTATACTGTGCTAAATCACGCAGAAATATAAAGGCGAAGTACTCTTCACGGGTCTCGGGATCCAACTCGTCCTCGCGCAGCGTCAGGTTTTGCGAGACATCTTGGATGTGTTTCTTTTTGGCGAAGGCGTGGGCGCGTTGTTCGAGGTTTTTTTGTTCGGCTGGGCTGAGCAGCAAATGATTCTCTTTGCCGAAGCGCTCCCAGGCCCTCTCGGTCGCTTCCCAAGCCTTTTTGGCCCACCATTCATGGCTGGCGCCGACCACAGCGGGAGAACCGTCGGCAAAACGGTCGCCAGCCTCCCGGAACCAATCGGTCGTCTCGCCGATGGCCCAGCCGGAGCCGTCAAACCATCCTTCCTCCATCAAGCGTTCGGCCGTGAAGCGCTGGGCCTGGGCTGGATGGGTGCGGAAAATGATGGTCATCATGTGCTTGGGCAAACGCTGGACGACGGGATTGACGATCGGCTCACTTTGTCCGGGGAGTTTGCCGGGCTTGGGGACTGGCTCCTGGGCGTAGCTGTACCAGGCCCGCGCGATCTGATAGGCATCGTGATGGTCGTACAATGGCGATTGGTCGTGCAATGCGGTCTCGTCGGGCGGCTGCTGTCCTTCCCGAGCCGTTTCGTGATAGGGCGGCAAGACCGGGAAGCGGTCAGCCAAGGGCTTCAAGGTATCTTGCTTCGGTTTCCATGCGCCCGGCTCCGAAGGTTGGGGCGAATCCAGCCACAACGATGGCACACGGAAATTGTCCTGTAAAAACTGTATCAGATCCTCCGCACGCTCGCAGCGGAACTGGCGGAGTTGTTCCGACCTTCGCTCCCGCCGTATGCCCTGGCGCAAACGCCGCACCAATTGCGGATGCAGCTTGCAGAAGTCCTCTAGTTCTAACAAATTGATCTCTTGGCGACCGCCCTCTTTCTTGGTCCAAAAGCGCCCCGGATCCCGCTCGTTGGGTGGGATCATGCTCAATTGCGACAGCGAACGCAACACATTCGTTTCATCGCTTTGGCAGATCTTGTGCTGAGTGAAGAAGCCGATCGACCAGCGAATGTCCGGGTTGTCATGGTTCTGCCGTTCGCCTTCGGCCAACAAGCCGATGCCGCGGGTGATGTAAAAATACTTATCGTTGACACGATCGGATTCGACCGAGACATTGTAGGCCAGGTTCCAGCTCTGAAAGAGCCAGGGAGTGATAAAGTGCGGCTGGAGCTTGGTCAAGGACCGTGCATACAATTCCAGTTCGTTCCACTGATTTTTCTTCTGGGCTTCCATAGCATTGACCCACAACACACAGGTAGCCGCCCCGCGCGTGCCGATGGTGCTGAGGCGCGCCAGGGCGCCCAGCCAATCAACTTCGCCGCGGCTTTCCTCGCGGATGGAGAGGTCGCGCGCCTGCGCATCGACGCCTTTTATGTTCAGGCCGAAGAGCCTTAGTTCGCCTTTGCGCCAGCCCAGCGCCAAGGTAAACAGCGCGAGGATCAGCGCTCCATAGGTGAGCTTGCGATATAAGGCCTGTTGCTGAAAAGGACTTGCCATGATTGACTCCCAAACGTTTCCCTGCATCCCTTGCTGGCGCTGCGGGCTGACAGCAGGGGTTTGCATCCTTTGCCAGCCCGCAGCGCTAGCAAGGGATGCAGGCCCTTGCTGGCGCTGCGGGCTTGACAGACAAGGGCTTGCATCCCTTGCTGGCGCTGCGGGCTGGCAGCGGCTTGTATCCCTTGCTGGCGCTGCGGGCTGACAGCAGGGGTTTGCATCCTTTGCCAGCCCGCAGCGCTAGCAAGGGATGCAGGCCCTTGCTGGCGCTGCGGGCTGACAGCAGAGGTTTGCATCCCTTGCTGGCGCTGCGGGCTGGCAGCGGCTTGTCTGTTACGTTGGTCCCGCAATCTCCCGCCATTTGAGGAGATAATACGCTGCCACGAACCAGGGTAACAAATACAGACTCAAAGCGCCGCAATCGAGCACTAACTGGGTCCAGGGAATGTTAAAGCCTTCACCGACGTAGGAGGTCAAATCGTAGCGGTCCACGTCGGGGATAAGATCGAGCACACGACGAATAAACCACCGGAAGACTACATCGGTAGAAGTGGCCAAGGTGGCGGCGGTGCTATCTTCCAAGGGGATCAGCGCAACCTGCCGGTTGGCCAACCGCACCAGCGCTTCCATAGGCCCGCCGCCGGGCGCCGTGCCCTGAGCAATCGATTGGATGTAGTCGAGGGCGCCGCCGCCCAGATAAAGCATCCCCGCTACCAACATGCTGATGACACCGCTGAGATAGGTGCTCAAGGCCACGGCCAAGCCGATCACCAGACACAGCCGCAGCCACAGCCCAAAAGCGCCTTTGTAAAAGTTGAGGGTGAAGGCGGCTTTTTCATGGCCGCTCTTAGGATCGTCCAGGCGCCAGTACAGATCGTATTTGGCCATGCCCACGTACTGCGTGGCGCTTTGTTGGGTGACGGAAACGCGCACTTGCAGCAGTGGACGCGCCCCCGCCCCGGCCCGGGCCTGAAGCGCGTTGCGAAACAACCCTGCCGGTACATCGATATACAGGGTATGATAATCGGTTATATCTTTGGCAGGTACAACATAATAGCCGTATTCTTCGGCCAGTTCGTCCTCGATGGCTGCGTCGGAGAGACGGTATTGGGGCGGATCGCCTGGTAAGGGTTGGGCGATCAAGCGCAGGCGCTTTTTATCCAGGCGCTCATTGAGTTCCAGCGGCCCAAGAGACAGGTTCGTCAAGCGCGTGCGGTAGCCGTCCAGCCAATCGTCGAGGTCTTTTTGGGAGAACAGACCACCCTTGGACAGCCAACGGCTGCGATCGGCGTTGTAACTGTCCTTGTCACGCTCGTTGAAGTGGGCCGTCTGAAACTCGAATTTGCAGGAGACACCGCGATTTTCAAAGCCTTTGGTGGTGCGGTAGATATCGAAAGCGAATTCGCAGCGGACGCTATCGCGGTCGGCCAGGAAGGACGGCGCCTCCGCGAAGTCCCAGACGGCATATTGCGGCTCCTGGTTGGGAGAAGCCGCCGTGATGTAGCTGCGGTAGTCCCACTCCCGGCCGACATTGGTGCCCTTCTCTTTATTGCCGGTGTTCTCGAAGTGCAACGTGCCATAAAGCGGCTCGCGCGCCTTGAGACTCTCTTCCGCCGCTGCCGGATCGACGCCGCGCAACACGTAGATGACGCTTACCGAGGTCATCAGCAACAGCACCAAGGTCATCAGTGCCGTGAAGCCGAAGAAACGGCCCAGCACGATCTCGAAGCGCTCGACAGGTTTAGTGACAATGGTGTGAATGGTCTGGCGGCGAATGTCGGTAGGAATGCTGAAAGCGGCCACAATGATGGCCGTGACAAGCAAGAGGACCTTCATCATCCAGTAGACGACGCCGACATAGCTGCGCACCTGATATTCAGGCTTGTAGGGAATGAACCAGCTGCCGAACAGAAAAACCAAAAGTATGGCCGAAAAGCCGTAGAGAACGCGGTTGCGGACGGCTTCTTTGAAACTGAGCTTGGCCAAGGCCCAGATGCGGCGAAAGCGCAACGAGGAAAGGCCGACAGCAAACGGCAGCCCCGCCGCTGCCAAGGCCCCCACGCCGCCGATTATCAAACTAAAAAAGTAAGTTGCGATCGCTGTTTCCGCCTTAATTCGCGGCACGTATTGCGTCAGCCAGGCGCCGCCGGCAATTAAGTAGGCCAGAAGCGATACCCCCACGCTAGCAGCGAAAACACGTTTTTGCCAAACAGGGATGCGCGCACGGTCCTCCGCACGCATGCGGGTGTAACCGGCCAGCAACCATACCAGCACTCCGAAGGCCGCCCAGCCCCCGGCACTTTGGATCCAGGAAAAGAGTTGCGCCGGAACGTCCTGATACTGCACCGGATCTCGATCAAAGGTCAATACCGCGAACATAATCGTCCCCGTCTCTTATCCGCGATCGGTGATCCGCGTTGTCGATTCACCCTCGGTTGGAGCGATGCTTTCGCTGCGCATGACTTTCTCCGTCCGCGGCAGCGGCTCCTTGCCCGGCAGGAAGCGCCGGCCCGGATGGGCCTTGCTCTCCTCGACGATGCGCAGGAAGTAATCTTCCAGCGTCGTAGTCGGATGGCCGATCGTGTCTAGCTTGCCGCCGTGCTTGCGTAGCAGTTCTTCCAAGTCGCGCCGCAAATCATCGCTCAATTGCAGGTCGCTGGCCCGCAGTTCAATACGGCGATGATCTTGCAACAACGTCTGCACTTCGCCATACGCCTGTAATTCGCCTTCGTTGAGGATGGCGATGCGGTCGCAAACATCCTGTACGTCTTCCAGACGATGGCTGCACATGATGACCGTCTTGCCCAAGGCGCGCAAATCGCAGATGAGGTCTTTCATCCAACGGGCGCCAAGCGGATCGAGGCCAGAGGTCGGCTCATCAAGGATGATAAGATCGGGATCGTTGATGAGTGCCTGGGCCAAGCCGATGCGTTGCCGCATACCTTTGGAATATTCGCGAAGAGGACGTTTGCGATCGGCCTTGAGTCCGACTTTCTCGATCAGTTCTTGGGCCTTAGTCCGGCGCTGGGACGCCGGCAGATTGAAGAGCCGCCCGTAGAAATCAAGTGTCTCTTCGGCATCGAGGAAGCGATAGAGATAAGACTCTTCAGGCAGATAGCCGATGCGTTCGTTTTTGCCGACGTCGGCGGCGGGTTTGCCAAAGACGAACGCCTCGCCGTCGGTCGGATAAAGCAAACCAAGGAGTAGTTTGACGGTCGTCGTTTTGCCGGAGCCGTTAGGGCCGAGCAAGCCGAAGACTTCGCCTTGGCGGATTTCAATGTTGAGGGCGCGGAGGGCGGTTTTCTTCTGCCGGCCCCAGAAGTCGCGGTAGATCTTGGTCAATTTGCGTGTTTCAACGATCACGTCTTTCTGCATACGCCACCTCGTGGGTTTCCGCTGGCGAGTCAGGATTATTCGCTTCTACGCAGCGAAAAGAAAAAGCGTTCGCAAGTTGGGCGAAACTTTTTGACCAATTTAGGGACCGTCCGTCACGAGTACAAGACGAGCGGTGTTGCGTCAGCGCCCCGAAAGGGCGTTGACGCAACACCGCTCGCCGGCTTATACCCGGAAATCACGCCAGACGCCGTCCAATCCACGCAGCTGATTGGGCCGGAAGCGCGCCTTATAGGACATCGAGCCGCACCCTTCGACGTAATAGCCGAGATAGACATAAGGCAGCTGCCGTTTTGCTGCTTCTTCGATCAAACAGAGGATGTTCCAGGTGCCAAGAGAGCGCTGCCGCTGGCGAGGATCGTAGAAGAAATAAATCGCCGACAATCCACCAGCGACGGCATCCGGCAGAACGTCCACGTAGCCGACGCCGATCAACTGACGATCGAAATAATAGCACCATTCCTCGACGGGAAACGGGTGATGTACAAACGCATCGGCATAGCTGGAGGCATCGCGTGGAGCATGTTCTGGCCAACCTTTCTGGTCGGCCTGAAAGGCGTGATAGCGGTCGTACAGGGCGAGCTTGGCCCGGCTGACGCTCGGTTTGCCGATGCGCAGTTCCAGGACGCCTTCATTGGCGTGGCGACAGCGTCGTTGACTGCGATCGGGCCGAAATTGCGGCACGACAACACGCAGGGATTGGCAGGCGCGACACGACGGACAAACAGGGTGGAAGAGCATGTGGCCGAAGCGGCGCCAATTGGCGAGCATGCGTTCGAGATACTCTGCTGGGGTCATCTCGACGACATACTCGTACTCGAGGCTCCACTTTTGTTGTGGCAGATAGCCGCAGCGTGTCGGCGGAGCGATGTGGCGAAACAACAGTTCCATCACCGACTCCTTTTTTTCATCTTGCGCCCCCATTGACGGACCAGCCAATCGCTAATTGGTTGCGGCGTGTGCCGCAGCAAACGCGCTTGCCAGGCGTTCGAGGCTGGAAAGGCCAGAAACGGTTTGCGGGCGCGCAGGGCGTGGAGGATACGGCGAGCGGCCTCCTCTACGTCCATCATTTCCTTATCCGGCAGGCCCAGGGGCGTTGTCAAGGGGGTGCGGACCCAGCTGGGGCAGATGGTCGTCACCGCGATGCCTTTGGGCCGCAGTTCGATGCGGAGGGCATCCAGGAGACTGTTGAGTCCCGCTTTGCTGGCACAGTAACCGCCCATATGCGGCAGACCGCGATACGAAGCCATGCTCGATAATGCCGCAATATGGCCGCACTGCCGCTGACACATGCCGGGCAGTACGGCATCCAGGGTATTGATGACACCGATGAGGTTGACCTGGATCTGTGCGGTGAAGTCTTCGGCGCGGAACCTTTCGGCCGGTGTTTCGATACCGATGCCGGCGCTGGCTATGAGCAGATCGGTCGGCCCCATCTGTTCTTCCAGGCGTGTCACCGCCGAGCGCACCGCCGCCAGATCGGTGACATCGGCAACAGCGCAGGCAATGCTTTTGCCCTTGAGATCGCCGGCGAGCCGATCAAGCCCCTCGCCCTGGCGATCCAGGGCAGCGATACGCGCTCCCTCAGCGGCGAGAGCAAGGGCGAGTTGCCGTCCAATACCGCTAGCCGCTCCTGTTATCAAGGCAACGCGATTACAGAAAGATTCCATGCTGCCTCCGTATACGGAACGCGGTAGAAATGGACACAAACCTGGGCGAGGGGGCGAGGGGCGAGGGGCGAGCGGGGGGTGTCAACCCCCCGGTTGCACTACCGGGGGGTTGACCCCCCCCGCTCGCCCAGGTGGCCAATCTCCCCGTGCCCAGTATAGCTTGTCCGCCCCCAGTGCAAGCAAAGGATTCAACTCAACAGCCCATAAGCGCGCAGCGTCTGAGCGATGCGTGCCTCGCCGGCAGCGTCGAGGGGACACAGTGGCAGACGCAGTTCACCATTGCCCCGGCCCAGCAGCTTTAGGGCGGTTTTCACAGGGATCGGATTGGTGGCCACGCTCAGCATATCGCGGCACAGGGGAAAAAGACGGCGATGCCAGTGCAGCGCCTCGGCCGGCTTGCCGGCGTCATACGCCGACACCAATGCCTTGAGATCGCGTGGGACCAAATTGCCCACCACCGACACCACACCGCGCCCGCCAATGCTCATCAGCGGCAAGGTCAAGCTGTCGTCGCCGCTGAGGATGGTCAGATTGCACAGCGAGGCGATGTGCGACGCCTGATCGAGCGAGCCGGTTGCTTCCTTGATGGCAACAATGTTGGGAATTTCCGCCAGGCGGGCGATAGTTTCGGGCAAAATGTTCGAGGCCGTTCGGCCGGGAATGTTATACAGCACGAGGGGCAGGTCGCAGGCTTCGGCAATGGCGGCGAAGTGACGGAAATAACCTTCCTGCGTTGGTTTGTTGTAATACGGCCCGACCAGGAGGGCCCCGTCGGCGCCGGCCCGCTGGGCGAAGCGTGTCAGGCGGATGGCCTCGCGCGTGCTGTTGGAACCCGTGCCAGGCACGATTTTGATGCGTCCCCGCGCCTGTTCGATGACGGCAGCGATGACGCGCTCGTGCTCTTCGTGATCGAGCGTTGGTGATTCACCGGTGGTGCCGACCGGCGACAAGCAATCGGTGCCCTGTTCGATGTGCCAGTCCACCAGTTGGCGTAGGGCGGCGAAGTCGATGTCGCCATTCCGAAACGGCGTCACCAGGGCCACGGTCACCCCAGCGAATTGTTCGCCCTTGGTCTTGTTCATGTGCGTTCTCCTCGTTCCCGCGCAGGGTATGGGAATGAGGACTTCTTAGCGGAAGCGGAGATGAACTTCAATTGGGGGGGAACCGGACGCGCACGCGCTGCCCGATACGGACTTTTGCTGATTTCGCCGAAGAGGAGTCGTCAAGGTTAATAATGCATTCCAGGGTGCGATTGTCCCCATTGAGGGGGACGATTTCGGCGCTGAAGGTGCGGCGCGGAGCGTACCAGAGGGCAAGGCGCGCTACTTTGCCGTCGGCCAGTTTTTCGCCGGTGATATTGTCTTCGACGATAACTTTCTGATCCAGACGGACGCGGCCGGCGAATTCCTGCTCCACCTCGGCACGGACCAGCAGCGGCCGGTCTGCAGCGAACTGGATGGCGGGCTGGCGCGGATTGGCGCCAAGCGTTTCGCCGACGGTGACGAGAATGCGCAACGGCCTACCATCGACAGGAGCGCAGACGATACATTCGTCAACGGCGCGGCGTGCCTCCTCCAGCTGGGCCTGTTTGCCCTCGACAAGGGCCTCCGCCGCGGCCGCAAGTTCTTCGGCTTTGCGCTTGGCGGCTTTCATAACGGCAAGTTTTGCTTCTTCTCCTCGCACGGCCGTTTCCGCCTGTTCGACGGCGATCTGCGCGGCCTGTACGGTTTCTTTGTCGCCTTCTATTCCCTGCCTCTCGAAGCGTTTCTGCTTGTCAAGAAGAATCCGCGCCATGTCTACTTTCTTCCGAGCTGCAAGGATGGCTATCTTTTGGGCCTCGATTTGCCTGTTCGCTTCTTCCACTCCTGCCTGGGCAACGGCCTGTTGTTTGCGCGCGCCCTCCAGGTCGTGCTCTGCTTGACGGACTTTCAAGAGCGGCACGGTATTTTCCAGGTAAAGCAAAGGTTCACCGGCCTTGACACGTTTGTTCTCCCTGGCTTCGATGCTTTTGACTCGTCCCACCTGCAACGGATAAAGCGGAGTAACCCCCCCTTCAATATCGACATATCCCAGCGAGTACCAGCGCGTCTCATCGGCAGACGCGGAGGTGGAGATCGAGGGGACGGACGGATGATCGGCGCGCGAATGCAAACTGATGGCCACGATTCCAAACGAGGCCAGGAGCACAAGAACGCCCAGCGAAAACGCGATCGACATTCGCCAGCGCCGCACAGGCGGAGAAGACGAAGGCATCGGCGTCCGATAATTCACCTCTCCAGCGGGCGGAGAAGAAGCCGAATCCAGGATCTCCGCATTCATGGTTCACCTCGCCTGTTTGATGGTGTGCAAAACCGGCTCGCTTTCTTCCTGCTGCCAGAGACGGCCGTCTTCCATGTGGATAACGCGATCGACGTGTTCAATAATGCGCGCGTCATGGGCGACTACCAGGACCATGGCGCCGCGGTCGTGAGCGGCGCTGCGCAACAACTCGATGACCTGCTGACCGGCCTTCCAGTCAAGGGCGCTGGTCGGTTCATCGGCGAAGCAGAGGTTCGGCTCCTTGATGAGTGCGCGGCCAATGGCCACACGCTGTTTTTCTCCGCCGGACAGTTCGCTCGGCCTCAGATGGGCCTTCTTGGCCAGCCCGAGCAGGTCGAGCATTTCCTCGGCGCGGCGGCGCGCCTCGCGGGCCGAGGCGCCCTCGCCCCAGCGCACTACCATCTCTAGCTGCTGCCGGGCCGTCAGGGCGTTGAAGAGATTATAGCCCTGAAAAATGAACCCACAGTGCCTCAGCCGAAATCGCTCACGTTCCAAATCGGACAGGGCCCACAGGTCGTGCCCCAGGGCCATCACCGTGCCGCTGTCTGGGCGCAACAGGCCCGACAGAACAGCCAGCAATGTCGATTTCCCGCTGCCGGACGGTCCCATGAGCAGGGTGATCTGCCCAGCAAAAAGCTCGATCGACACGTCATAGAGAACGGTCGTCTTCGTCTCTCCCTGGCCGAAGCTGCGCGACAGATGTATGCCCTGCAAAATCGGCATTACCAGCGAATCGCTAATCATCAGCCGTTCCTCAAGATCCTTTGCGTCGGGTTAGCAGCGCTTTGCAGAAATAGCGCTAACCAGCGAGCAGGGTTAGCGAAGCAGCATGGCCGGTTCGATCTGCCGCAACGAGCGCAGCGCGAACAAGCCCGACACCAAGGCCATCACTAACGTCACCGCTGCCGCGGAGCTAAGCAGCCACCAAGGCAAGGAGACAATGGCGACGCGTATGCAGCTCTCTACGGCCCAGGCCAGGCCATAGGTAGCCGGCAGAGCCAGTGCTATTCCTATAATACCAATCCAAAACGACTCTGACACGACCATTCCGGCAATTCGCCAGCGCGGAATGCCCAAGGCCCGCAACACCGCGTATTCGCGCAGCGAGGCCACCGTGGCCGCATACAAGGTCTGACTGGTGACGACAGCGCCCACCAACAGCCCCAAAGCAGCGGCGTACCCCAGAGCAATGCCGGCTTTGGTCCGCAGCAGCCAGTGCAGCCGAGTCCGCAACGAGAATTCCTCCTTGGTGAAGGCCAATACGTCCTTGTACTGGTTGAGCTGCTTGACCACCTTGGGAGCATCTTGGGGATTTCGGCATCGCCCCAGCACGTAGGTCGGCGTCTGGTCCTTTTGCACGGGCAAGCACTTGCGAGCCGTGGCGATGGAACAAAGCACGTAAGGGCCGGCCAGGCTCGGCAAGCCGCGCGTGGTACTGACCACGCGCACGGGGTAGCCGGAGATCTCCGCCTTCTTCTCCAACTCGACCCCCAGCTTCTTTTCGTCCGATTTATCGATGATAACGGTCCCTTCCTCGGCCAACAGACCGCACTGCTCGGGCGTCAACTTGTCGATCTTGCCCAGCGAATCGGGACTGAGGTTCGAGCCGATGACCATGCACAACTCGCTGCCGCCATTGTTGGGCTTGTTCCAGAAAGCGAAGCCCTGCAAGTAGAATTCGCAACGTTCGATCTCCGGCAGAGCGCCCATGCGCGCCAGCGTGCCTTCCGGGATCGGCCGGCCCAGATCGACGGACGAAACCGCGGGCGCTCCCATCCATACATCGGCTTGCGTATGGTCGATAGGAATGGAGGTGATCGAGAACAAGCCCAAAAGCAAGCCGCACTGCAAAGCGATAAGCAGGGCACTGAACCCTACCGCCAAGACGCCAGGCACGTAACGCTGCCGTTCGTACCACAGAGTTATCAGCGAATACGAGGTCATGATGCTCCTTCTTAATCGGCTCGTTCCGGAACAGCGGGCTTCGAACGAAACGGCCGGCATCTCGTTTGACCGTTGAGTGATGTACCGCGCGTTCCTTTGAAGGCCAAAGACGGCAAGTCGGCCAAGCTGCCGTCGATAAATGTGTGATGCCACAGCTGCGTCGCCAGCACGCCGACCAAGCCCATCTCTATCGCAATACGCCGCGGCAACCAGCGGGGCAAAGAACCGAACGACTTCCGCCAATATTCGACGGCTTCGGGCTGAAAATAGCCGGTACGGCGCAGCGATTGGGTGCTGAGCAGCTCGCCGACGTAAGCCGGACCGCGTTCCAGTTGAAAACTGTCGAAGGGAGCGCGGAACATGGCTTTGCGGCGGCGTACGATGGCACGTGGCAGCCAACGCTCGGCCATTACGCGCAGCAGCGCCTTGTCGCGCAGGCCGCGCAACTTCCAGCGTGGCGGCACCTGAGCCAGAAAAGCGAACACTTCCTCATCAAGGAACGGATAGCGCGTCTCGACGGAAGAATTCATGGCCACACGATCGCCCTTGGCGTTGAGCAGTAGTCCGGCCAGCTGGATGCGGGCGCCCGTCGCCAATTCGCGGTTGAGCGGGTGCCAGCGCCGCATCCGCTCGAGGTCGAAGCCAAGATCGTCATAAGGAGAGCGATCTTCGACCTGTTTGAGCAACCACGGGCTGAAGAAGCGCAGCTTGGACAAACTCAAGATGCCGTAAATGTCCAGCCAGGCATTGTGGCCGCCGACGGCCGCCTGCGCCCGTTGGACGAATTTCCAGGCGCCTCCCGGCGCACCCATCAGGCGCGCGAAGAGACGGCGTATTAATTGGCTGAGCGATAAGCGGGGGAGAACGTCGAGGCGGCCGAGCAGCCAGTTGACTTTGTGCCAAGGATAACCGGCCAGCCATTCATCGGCCCCTTCGCCGGTCAGGGCCACTTTGTAGCCGCGCGTGTGGACTTCGCGGGCCAGCATTAACAGGGCGGCACAGGACGTATCGATTACCGGCCCCTCAGCGGCGCGGATCAACTCGGCGTAGTTGTCCAGCACTTCCTTCTGTCCGCACGTCACGACGACCGGCTCGACGCCAATGTGCTGGGCCGTCAGGGACGCCCGTTCGGTTTCGTCCAGATCCGGCCGGGGGATGCGAATGGTGAAGGTAGGAATCGGCTCGCCGCGCACCTTGGCAGCCAGGGCGACGACGAGGCTCGAATCTACGCCGCCCGACAAATACGAGACAACCGGCACGTCAGCCCGCAACCGCCGCGTCACCGCGCCCAGCAACACGTCCTCGAAGCGTTCGGCCAGCTGCCGGCCGCTGCTGGCATAATCCTCTTGGCCACGATCGGGAAAATCCATCTGCCAATAAACGCGCTCGCTGAGCTGGGCCGACTCGCCGTTCGCGCCCCATTGGATACGTAGGTAATGGCCAGGCGGTAACAGCTGAACGCCAGCGAAACAGGTAGTCGGGCCGGGCAGGGCGTAAAACGTAAACAGGTGATTGATCCCTTGTGGGTCCGGCTTGGCCTCGACCAGGCCCGAGGCCAGCAACGCCTTGACCTCCGAAGCGAACAATAGCCAATCGCCCTGTTGCGTCCAGTACAACGGACAGATGCCGAAGCGATCGCGCGCCAGGATGATCCGCCGCCGTCGGCTGTCCCACAGGGCGAAAGCGAATTGGCCGCGAAGACGGGAAAAGAACGCTTCTTGGTCGTCTTCCCAACGATGCGGGATCACTTCCGTATCGCAATGCGTGGCAAAGCGATGGCCGCGCCCTTCCAGCTCGGCACGCATCTCAGGATAGTCGAACAACTCGCCGTTGAAAACAACGGCAACGCTGCCGTCCTCATTGTGGATCGGCTGGCGTCCATCGGCCAATCCAACGATGCTGAGGCGGCGCGAAGCGAACGCCAAACCAGGCTGTTCGAGGAAACCATCCTCGTCCGGCCCGCGATGATAAATCGCTTCCGCCATAGCGGCGATGGCACCGGCTGGCACGGGCCGACCCGCTCCTGATAGATCAATGATCCCTGCGATTCCGCACATTTCCTTATCCTTTTTCCGGGCGCATCATGCCGTGGCGTACAGGCGCCGAACCTGGCGGGCCAACAGGGCATCCACCAAGCGCGGCAAAAAGCGATTGATACGCAACACCCATCGGGCATCCCAGCCAAGGATGGTCTCCGTGCGATTTTTCCGCAAGGCCCGCACAATGCCGGCCGCTACTTTTTCTGGTGGCATACCCTTGCTGATGTTGAGCGGATAGCGGCCGCTGTTGCGCAAGAGGTGCTGCCAAAAGCCGCTCTGCGTCACCCCCGGCAGTATCAGCAATACATCAATACCGAAGCGCACCATTTCGCCGCGCAGTGCTTCGGTCAAGCCGCACAGGGCGAACTTGCTGGCCGAGTATTCACTCCAGGCCGGAATACCGCGGCGTCCGCACATCGAGGCCACGTTGACGATGGCCGGGCTGCGGCCGTTGCGCAGCACTGGAATGGCCAGGCGAATCAACTCGGCTGGAGCGAAAAAGTTGACCTCCATGATGCGTCGCAAACTCTCTTCCGAACTTTCGGCGAAATGGCACCAACTGCCCACGCCAGCGTTGTTGAGGAGCACGTCGAGTCCGCCAAAGCGTTCCACAGCGGCCGAGAGCATGTGCTGGCGATCCGCTTCGTTGGTGACATCGCCGGGTACAGCAACCGCTTCCGCGCCGTGGGCCGTGAGGGACTGGGCCAACTTGTGCAACGCTTCGGCCGAGCGGGCCGCCAGGACCAATCGTGCTCCCGCCTGAGCCATCTGTTCAGCCAGGCAGCGGCCAATGCCGCTGGATGCTCCGGTCAGCAGGATACGAGCCCCCCGTAGTTCTCGACGCATGTTATTCTCTCCTGCGGATTTTGTCAAACCACCGATCCTTCGCATCTTCTCCAAATTTAACTGATGCAAAACAGTGAGCTTTACGCTTTCACGTGAAAAATCATGGCAGGGCTAGGGAGGAGGGCCGTTTGCCGGTTAGGATCGTCAAGATCGTTTCACCCGGCAGGACCGGAAACAGGCAGGTAGACACGCAATTCCTTGCTCCCAAGTGAAATCCCTCTCCATGTCTTCTTTTAGATATTTATGGAGAAAGATGCCGAGGGAACATAGTTGCGTGGAACACAAACCCTACAAGCCCGTCGCGGGTGCTGGGGGCTTGTGTCAATGAAAGGGGCGAGCGGGAGCTTACGCTACCCGCTGGCCCACTTGCGCCCAAAGCTACGTTCCCTCAACTTCTTTCTGCGTCAAGCCGTGCTGTTGGCGGTGATAGATACCGTCGAACAACTGGGTCGATTTGAAACGTTCGTGTCTACCGTCGCCGGCAACGGCCTTGACTTTGCTGCGCAGCTGGTTCAACTCGTCCTCGCTTAGTCGCTTGAAATTGCGGGCGATAGCGATGTCTTGCTTGAGCACTTCCATCGAGTCGATGCCGCAGACCAGGCTGGCGATGTCCTGGCTGAGGGCATAGCGCCGCGCCTCCGCGGCAGTACAGACCCCGGCGGCGACAAGGCGGCCCTGATGATCGCGCCCGCCGCCCAGGCTCTTCATGCCCAGGACGGCAACGCCGAGCTTGTTCGCCTCCGGCACCACCTGGCGCTGGAAGCTGCGATAAAAGTAGTCGCAAATGTTAATAGGCATCTGCACCGTGTCCCACGGGTGGCGCTTGAGCATCTCCAGATGGATGCGCGGGTCTTTGTGGCCGGTGAAACCGATAAAGCGCACCTTGCCGGCCTTCTGGGCCTTGAGCATCTCGGCGAGGCAGCCGCGCTCCATAATCCAATCGGGATCGTTATCATAGTTGATTTCGTGGAACTGCACCAGGTCGATGCAATCGGTGCGCAGGCGGCGCAGGCTGTCGTCGAGGTGCTGCTTGACCGTCTTGGCATCGCGGCCGCAATTCTTGGTCATGAGGAAGCATTTCTTGCGTTTGCCGTCCATGCTCAGCGCTTTGCCCATGATCTCCTCGCTGCCGCCGTCGTGATAATCCCAGGCGTTGTCGAAAAAAGTCAATCCTTCATCGAGGGCGGCGTGCATGATCTTGATGGCTTCCCTCTGGTCTTTGACGGCGCCGATGTGCCAACCGCCCAGGCAGATGATTGAAACGTGCTCGCCGGTCTTACCCAGCGGCCGCGTCGGCAATCCCTTGGTGGAGGCGTCGTCTGCGCCGGGGGTACGGGCGGCCAATGTCAAGGCAGCACCGGCGGCGAGTGAGGCTTGCAGAAATTCACGGCGATTGTTGGG
>JAJPIY010000006.1 GCA_021324515.1 Planctomycetota bacterium | reverse complement strand
GGGGGGTGAAAATCTGCTCCCCCCCACCCTAACCCTCCCCCACCAGGGGGGGAGGGGAACTTTCCGGGGGAGAGAAAAATTACTTACTCAAGCCCTCCAGCAGCTTAATCAGCGGCAAGAAGAGGGCGATGACGATGGTGCCGATGATGAAGCCCAAGACCACGATCATGACAGGCTCCAGCAAGCTGATGAGGCTTTCCACCATGACATTGACTTCCTCATCGTAGACATCAGCGATCTTGTAAAGCATCGTATCCAGGTCACCGGTCTCTTCGCCGACATCGACCATGTTGACCACCATGTCATCGACCAGCCGGCTCTCTTTGAGAGGCTGGGAAATGGTGTCGCCTTCGCGGATCGATTCGTAGACGCGCTGGTACATGCGTTCGAAGACGGCGTTGGTACAGGTCTCGCGGACAATGCTGAGCGCTTCAAGGATAGGCACGCCGGAGCTGACCAACGTGCCCAAGGTGCGCGTGGTGCGGGCCACGATGGTCTTTTCGATCAATTTGCCGATCAGCGGTATCCACAAATAGATGCGGTCCAGGGCGTAGGCGCCGGTTTTGTTGAGGCGGATGAGTTTAATCATCAGCCACCAACAGAGGGGGAACAACGGCAGCGTATACCAATAGTTGCCGAACCAGCGCGAGGTAGCCATGAGCATCTCGGTCATTTCCGGCAGCTTCATGCCGAAGTCTTTGAAGATCTTCTCGAACTTCGGAATGATGTACAACATGATAAAGGTCAAGATGCCCACCGCGGTGAGGATGACCACAATGGGATAGACCATAGCGCCGGTGATTTTGCGTTTGAGGCTCTGGGCCTTTTCTTTGAAGTCGGCCAGGCGTTTGAGGATGATTTCCAGGGCGCCGCCGGCCTCGCCGGCCTTGACCATGTTGACATAGAGGCGGTCGAAGCACTTGGGGTGCTTGGCAAACGCTTCGGACAGGGTGCTGCCGGACTCGACGTCATCGACCACGTCCATGAGGGCGTTTTTGAGGACGCCCGGCTTCATCTGGTTTTCGAGGATACGGAGGCTGCGCAAGACCGGCAGGCCGGCGTCCTGAAGGGTGGAAAATTGGCGCGTGAAGGTACAGAGCTGTTTGCTGCCCACGCCGCCGATGGTGAAGGTTCGGCCTTTTTTGCGTTTGCCGGCTTTTTTGGCCTTGCCTTTCTTGGCCGTGCCGGCCACTTCGGTGATTTTGGTCACGAAGTAGCCCATCTGGCGGATTTTTTGCTGGGCCTCTTCTTCGCTCATGGCCTCGACGGAGTCCTTGACTTCTCCGCCGCTGGTGTCCAGCGCCTCATATTTGTAGGTTGGCATGGGGGGTATCCTCTAGACTGGCCCGCCGCGCCGCCGCGGGATGGCGTTGCTGGCGCTCCGGGCTGGCCATTACATCAATCCGAATCCAAGACGGTTTCGCGGACCACTTCCTCAATGGTGGTGACGCCGTTGTAAATCGCGCGGAGGCCCGACTCGCGCAGGCTGACCATGCCGTGTCGGATGCAGGCGGCGCGCAGTTCATCGGTGGAAGCGCCGTTGGAGATCATGTCGCGGAGGTCGTCGTTCATGACGACCAGCTCGTAGATGCCGGTGCGTCCTTTGTGGCCGGTGTTGTTGCAGCGGTCGCAGCCGCGGCCGTAGTAGAATTTCTTGCCCTTGACGTCTTCCGGGCGCAAGCCCAACTCCATGAGCATTTCGGCCGACGGCTCAAACTCGGTGCGACAATCTTCGCAGATCTTGCGGACCAAGCGCTGAGCCAAGATGCCCTCGACCGTGGCCGTGATGAGGTACGGCTCCAGGCCCATATCCCGCAGCCGGGTGACAGCGCTGGGGGCGTCGTTGGTGTGCAGTGTGCTGAAGACGATGTGGCCAGTCAGCGACGCCTGCACGGCGATTTGTGCCGTCTCTAGATCGCGAATCTCGCCGACCAAGATCTTGTCCGGATCGTGCCGCAAAATGGCGCGCAAGGCGCTGGCGAAGGTCAGGCCGATGTCGTGGTTGATCTGGCACTGAATGATGCCGTCGATGTCGTACTCGACCGGGTCTTCGGTAGTAATGATCTTCTCGCTGATGACGTTCAGCTCGTTGAGGGCGGAGTAGAGCGTCGTGGTTTTGCCCGCCCCGGTCGGCCCGGTGACCAGGATGATGCCGTTGGGCTTGGCGATGAGCTGGCGGAACTGGGCCAGCATTTCCGGCGGCATGCCGATCTTGTTCAGGTCCAGCGACACCACCGAGCGGTCCAGGACGCGGATGACCACGCTTTCGCCAAACATGGTGGGCAAGACGCTGACGCGCATATCGACGGGGTTGCCGCCCACGTTCAGTTCGATGCGTCCGTCCTGGGGCAGCCGGCGCTCGGCGATGTCCAGGTTGGACATGACCTTGATACGACTGGAGATGGCCGAGGCCAGATGGCGCGGCGGCGGCACCATTTCATAGAGCACACCGTCGCAGCGGTAACGCATCTTGTACTCCTCTTCAAACGGCTCGAAATGGATGTCGCTAGCGTGGTCCTTGATGGCCAGCAGGAACACCATGTTGATGAGCTTGCGGACGGGCGCTTCGTTAGCCATTTCCAGCATGTCTTCCAGGTCGATGCTGGTTTCGGCCTTGCGTTTGCCCAACTCCGGGTTGTTCTCGATTTCCTGGATGATGTCGATGATGCTCTCTTCTTTGCCGGCGTAGATCTTGCCCAAAGCTTCGGTGATGGCCTGGGGCATGGTCAGGTAGGCCTGCACTTCGGCGATGTTGAGCAAGTTGCGCAAGTCATCGAGGGCGGCGAGGTTGTTTGGGTCGCCGATGGCGATGGTCAACACCTTGTCCTTGAACGAGAGAGGGACAATTTTGTAGACGTTGGCCATCGTTTCGGGGACCAGTTGCAGCGCTTCGGGCTGCGGCTTGACCTCTTGCAGGTTGACGATCTTGAGGCCGTGCTGTTCGCCCAGGGCTTGCAAGAGCTGGTCTTCGTTAATCAAGCCGCGCGACACGGCAGCTTGGCCGACCGGCTGGGCGGTATTCTTAGCCTCTTCGAGGACTTCCCAGAGCTGGTCTTCATCGAGGAACCCCAGATCGACGAGGACTTGGCCAATGCGGCGTTTGCCGCCGGAAGAAGTGCCTTTGCCGGCGCTCTTTTTGGCGAGGGCCGGCTTGGGAGCAGGCTTGGCGGCGCCGTCTTTGGCAGCGGGGCCAGCCGGCTTGGCGGCGGGTTTGACCGGCTTGCCGGTCGGTGTCGCCGGCTTGCCGGTGACGGCCTGGGACTTGGCCGCAGGCGCCTTGGCCGACGGCGTTGGTTTGTTGGCTTGCACGCCCGGAGGAACGGGTTTCTTCGGGGGGGTCGGGTCCGCCATGTCAACGCTCCTGAGAAAACTTTGCGTTTAGCCGCGAGCCGAAGGCGAGCGCGGGAACTTTGCGTTTAGCCGCGAGCCGAAGGCGAGCGCGGGAACTTTGCGTTTAGCCGCGAGCCGTAGGCGAGCGCTCCCTCCCGCGCTCGCCTTCGGCTCGCGGCTAAACAGAACAACCTGTTGTTTGCGATGACGATCACCGACGACGAATGCCGGTGTTGCGACGACGGTAGGTGTCGTCATCGTCATCATCTTCGTCGTCGTCATAATCGTCCTGGTCCTCGTCGTATTCTTCGTCTTCTTCTTCAACATCCTCGCCGCGTTCGGCCAAGGCGATCTTGGCCGCCAATTCGGCCGGCTTCGAGGCCCGCATCAACACCTCTTCTTTTTCGCACAAGCCGTTTTTCCACAGGCGGAACAGGCTCTCGTCGAGCAGGAACATGCCGTATTTTCGGCCGGTTTGGATGCTGGAATCGATACGATAGGTCTTGTTTTCGCGGATGAGGTTTTGAATGGCTGGCGTCACTACCATCATTTCGTAGGCGGCGATCAGGCCCTCGGGCTTTCGCGGCAACAGGGTTTGCGACAAGACACCGATCAACGCGGTAGAAAGCTGCGTGCGGATCTGGTCCTGTTGTTCTTTAGGAAACACGTCGATAATACGGTTAATGGTGCTGGCAGCGCCGCTGGTGTGTAAGGTGCCGAAAACGACGTGGCCGGTTTCCGCCGCTTCGATCGCAGCGTGGATGGTGGCCAGATCGCGCATTTCGCCGACGAGGATAACGTCGGGGTCCATACGCAAGGCGCGGCGAATGCCTTCTTTGAAGTCGGGAACATCGACGCCGATCTCGCGCTGGTTAATGGTGCATTTTTTGTGCTGGTGGTAATATTCGATGGGGTCTTCCAGCGTGATCATGTGGCGGTCGTAGTTCTCATTGAGGAAATTCATCATGCTGGCCAAGCTGGTGGTCTTGCCGGAGCCGGTCGGGCCGGTGACCAACAGCAGGCCGCGCGGCCGAGTGATAAGCCGCTTGATGGCTTCGGGCATGCCGATCTGTTCAAACGTTAAGAATTGGTTGGGGATGCGCCGCAACACCATGCCGATGCAGCCCCGCTGTTTGAAGACGGCGACGCGGAAACGAACGCCGTCGGTGAATTCGATCGCGAAGTCGGCTCCGCCCTTCTCTTGCAGCTCCTGTTGGCAGCGATCGGGAGTGATGGCTTTCATCAAGGACGTGCAGTCATCGTTGTCCAGAGACTTGGTGTCCAGGCGGCGCATGCGCCCATGGTGCCGGATGACCGGGGGCTGGCCCACGGTGATATGAAGATCGCTGGCCTTGAGCTGGATCACCGTGGCCAACAGTTTGTCAATCAGCGGTGTGCCTGTGGCAGCCACTTTCTCTCCTAGCGCAATCAAGAAGACCCTCAGTTACCCCACGCCTGCGCGACCAACGGTCAAACCGCCAGCCGACCACGTTGCAGGCGCAGAACGGAAGCTCCCATCTCATCTTGGATGGGACCTTCACTACCTCAGGCGTCGGGCGTTGAGCCGTTGAGGAAAGTCTGCTCAAGAAGTGAGCAGGGCAGACTGGGTCCCCTCACAGCCATTATCCCATGCCCAATGTGAAGGATCAATTCATCTGGGCGAAAAAAATCTTCCCTCTCCTGCCCTAAGCTCCACCCTGCTCGTTCCCAAACTCTGTTTAGGAACG
>JAJPIY010000266.1 GCA_021324515.1 Planctomycetota bacterium | reverse complement strand
CTAAGCGCGATTACATAGGCTCGATCGTCACATTCAACCCTTTGTCCGCGAACTGCTCGACGTACCATTCTGCGCGTTCCAGGTACGTGGTTAGCAAGACAGATCGGCCGCAGTGATAAGCTTCCCACATCTTGTGCGTCGCTTCTGCGCGCGGGAAGCGTGTCACTTCCATGACGCTGCGGACGACAAACATCAGGTCCTCAATAGCGCTTTGCACAAGCACTACCTTGAAACGAGGAATCGCCCGTTTCTTTTCCGCAGGACAATTATTCGCATTCAGTTGACTGGGCAGACGCGACTTGTCCGGACGATCGGCGTTGGGCTGGCTCATGAGTGGACCCCTTCTCGCGAGTGCGTGGCAGAGAAAGGAGCGTTGGTGCCAACACGCGGACCTTACTCCGCTCCAATTGTAGCAACAAACAGCGTCTTTTCTCTAGTCTGTTTGTCAATCCTTGGACGGTAAAAAAGCGAAGGCTGTTCCGGATGTAACACTTATTCCGAGAATAACGTCCGGTCTCCGACTGGTAGCCGGCCGGAGGCCGAACGGTGGAAGTTCTTCTGAGGGCGTTCAGCTGAAAAAAGAGCTGGCAACTTTTTTCCTCCCTCCTTGGAGAGGCGAAGAGCGGCGTCTTATATCGAAAGGCCGAGGGCCGGCCTGTAAGCCGGGTTCTGTACCACCGTGGTACGGCGGCGACGGTCATTTCTCTTGGCCGCCGGTTGCCCGGCGGCTCCAGCGACCTACCCGAGAGTCGTAACGGGCCGGACCAGCCCTGCCCTCTTATTTGGTCTTGCTCCCGGTGGGGTTTGCCGAGCCAGCCTGTCGCCAGGCTGCTGGTGGGCTCTTACATTAAGGGACAGCCGTCCCCCCACCATTTCACCCTTACCGGGTCCCCATCCCAGCCGCGACTGTAAAGGAACGGACAAGGTCGCCGCTCCCTTAGGGTCGCGGCGTGGACAAGGCCCCGGCGGTATCCTTTCTGTTGCACTTTCCCGGTCCTTCGCTCGTCTTTCTCTGGAAAGAGAAAGGGAGCTCGGACGGTGGGCGTTACCCACCACCGTGTCCTGTGGAGCCCGGACTTTCCTCTCTCCGCAAGATGCGGACAGCGACCGTCCAGCCGGCCCCCCGCCTTTTATCTATTATAGCGAAGAAGGCAGATGCAACGAAGGAGAGCAGGAATCGGTACATGGCGGTTTATACGATCGATTGGCAGGCGACGCCGCCGGGCGACTGCCGCGGCGGCGCGGTCAGCATCGGCAACTTCGACGGCGTGCATCGTGGTCATGCCGCTCTGCTCGCTGAACTGCGCCGCCAGGCCGACGCCCTCGGCGTGCCGGCCGTCGTTCTGACTTTCGATCCCCACCCTATCGAGTTGCTGCGCCCCGGACAAGCGCCGCCCCGCTTGACCACTCCAGAGGACCGCTCCCAGCTGTTGCTGGCATCCGGCGTCGATCAGGTGCTCATTCTCCGTACCACCCATGAGCTGCTGGCCCTTTGCGCCGCCGAGTTCTTCACTGAGGTGATCCGCAAACGCCTGCAAGCGCGAGTACTGGTGGAGGGAACCAACTTCGGTTTCGGCCGTGGACGCGAAGGCAACGTGACAACATTGGCAGCGTTGTGCGGGCCGGCGGGAATCGGCTTGACGGTGGTGCCGCCGCTCCTCCTCGACGGCATGGAAGTATCCAGCAGTCACGTGCGCGCCGCTTTGACAGCCGGAAACGTCCACACGGCGGCGACTCTGTTAGGTCGTCCTTATCGGCTGCACGGGCTGGTCGGCAGCGGGCAACGGCGCGGTCAGAAGCTCGGCTTCCCTACAGCCAACCTCGAACAGATCTCCACCCTCATCCCCGGCGACGGCGTCTATGCGGTGCGCGTCCTGCATGGAGGGACGCTATGGCCGGGTGCCACCCACATCGGCCCCAATCCGACCTTCGGCGAAAACGCCCGCAAGGTCGAAGTACACTTGATCGGCTTCCAGGGCGACTTGTACGGCAAACCGCTCGCCGTCGATTTCCTCAAACGCTTGCGCGACACCCGATCGTTCCCGGGCATGGCAGAATTGGCCGAACAACTGCGGCGCGACATCGAACAGGCGCGGCAGGCCGCCGGTTAATGCGCGCGATGAAAACGGCGATAAGCGCCAGGGCGAAAGCCACACGCGCGGCGAAAGGCATCGCCAAAATATTGTTCGCTGGCGAAACCCGTGCGCCGGGCGATTACCTTCAAAGACAACGTGGTATTGCGGAGCAGCTGTTTGGCCTGTTCCATCTGCACCCGCTGGAGTTCGGCTTTCGGCGTCCGCCCCAAATAGTGATGAAAACGCCGCTCCAACTCGCTGAGGGACAAATGCGCCACGGCCAGCAGGTCGCGCACGCGAATGCCCTCGCAAGCATGGTCGCGGATAAAACGCAGCACCCGATTCACAATCGGATCGTCAAAAACGTAGAGGTCTGTTGAGCGCCGGCTGCTCACGCCGCAGGGCTGGAAGAGAATCGGTTCCGTCGGCGGCGGTTGGCCCTTCATCAGTCGATCCAGCCAGGACGCCGCCAGATAGCCGGCCTGCTCGTTGTTGAAGGCGATGCTGCTCATGGGCGGGATGGCCAAATTACACAAAAGGGGATCGTCATCGACACTGAGGACGGCGACTTCTTCCGGCACTGCCAGGCCGGCGCGGCGGCAGGCATCCAGCACCTGATAGCCGCGGTCATCGAAGCAAGCGAAAACACCCAGCGGTTTGGGCTGAGCGCGCAACCAGTCCGCCAATTGCTCTTGTTCCTGTTCCCATTCGGGATGTTTTTTGGGGAAATAGTAACAGGCACACGAAAAGCCGGCCTCTTCCACCAGGCGGCGGAAGGCCTCGCCGCGCTGGCTCTGGTGCCAATGCTGGCCGGGAGAGAGGCCGCAATAGGCAAAATGATTCAAACCACGCTCACGCAAATGGGCGAAGGCCAGTTGGGCTATTTGGCAGTTGTCTCCCAAGAGCGTCGGAAAGGGCGTCTCGGCCAGCGTGCCGCGCAGATCGATGACCGGCAGCCCCGTCGCGTGCAGGACTTCCATCTGCTGACGGGTCGTGATGCGGGCCAGAATGCCGTCGCCACGCCAGTGCCGCAACCAGCGCGGCGGGGCAGATTCCAAGCCCCGTGGCTCCCAATAGATGGTCCAACCCTGATGTTCGTGGTTATAGCGGGCCACCCCTTGGAGCATCCCCCGGCCGGGCGCACGCGATGATTCAATGAAGACCGCCACGTGACGCAAACGCCGTGGTTGTGCAGAAGGCACGGCCTGTCTCTCTTCCAAGAAATCGTTGGTGGAAAATCAGTAAAGAATGACGGAAAATT
>JAJPIY010000086.1 GCA_021324515.1 Planctomycetota bacterium | reverse complement strand
AATAGTAGGAGAAAATGCGCCATGATTCTCTACTCTGGCAGTTCAAGGGTTTATTTGCCACTTGGAAGTGCCACTTCATGTGCAAGGATACGGTAGGGCATTGCAGTATTCAAGAGACTATTTTGGTTTGAATCATTGTTCATGTGATACGGTGTTCGGCTGGACGGCCAACTTGCCGCCTCAGGTTCATGGCGGTGTTAATCAGTCCAACGTGCGTAAAGGCTTGCGGGAAATTGCCGACCAGCCGTTGCGTTTTCGGATCGTACTCCTCGGAAAGCAGTCCCACGTCGTTGCACAGACCCAGTAAGCGCTCGAAGAGTTGCTCAGCCTCTTTATGTCGTCCGAGCATCACATAGTTGTCCGCCAGCCAGAATGTGCAGGGCAGAAACACGCCTTCACCTGGCGGCAAGCCGTCGACCTCTGCCCCTGTCTTGTAACGCTGGACGAAGCCCTCATACAACAGCTCGCGCTCGATGCAGGCGACGGTACCGACCACGCGCGGATCGTCTGCGGGCAGAAACCCGACCAGCGGGATCATCAGCAGACTGGCATCTGGTTCCGTCGAACCGTAATACTGCACGAATGAATTCTTCGTGCGGTCGAAGCCGTTCGTGCAGACTTCCTGATGGATAGCGTCTCGGATTGCGCGCCAGCGCTCGATAGGGCCTTCGAGGCGGAATTGTTCCACAGCTTTGACAGCGCGGTCGAAGGCGACCCAAGCCATGACTTTGGAATGCGTGAAATGCCGCCGCGGCCCGCGTACTTCCCAGATCCCCTCGTCGGCTCGTGCCCAGGCCGTTTCCAGAAAGCCGAGAAGGGCCTGTTCCAGGTCCCACTCAGCCTGCTCTGGTTCCAGTCCAATACGCCGCGAGAGATACATAGTGTCGAGCAATTCGCCGTACACGTCGAGTTGGAATTGCCGATAGGCACCATTGCCGACACGCACGGGCCACGCCCCCTCATAACCGGGAAGCCAGTCTACTTCCCATTCCATAAGGCGGCGCTCGCCGGCCAGGCCATACATGATTTGCAGCTTATCGGGACTGCCCGCCGCCGCACGCAGCAACCACTCCCGCCAGGCGCGGGCTTCCTCCTTGTAGCCAGCCGCCATAAGGGCGTAGAGGGTCAGAGTAGCATCACGCAGCCAGCAATAGCGATAATCCCAGTTGCGGACGCCGCCCAGCTGCTCCGGGAGGGAGGTGGTTGGCGCGGCAACCACGCCGCCGGTGGGAGCATAAGTCAACGCCTTGAGCGTCAAGAGCGAACGCCCCATCGGCTCGCCCCACGGCCCCGAACAGTCGCAGCCCTGGGCCCATTTACGCCAGGAGCTTTCCGTCTTGCGGAGCAATTTCATGGGATCGCCCGCTGGTTGGCCGGGTTCGTGGGCAGGGCGCCAGGAGAGCAGAAACGGCACTTCCTGCCCTGCTGACACCGTGAATTCCGCCACCGTGCTATGATTCTCGCCGTGGAGCGGCACTTTGGTGCGCAAGCGAAGCGCGTCGGGCCCGGCGACGGCCTTGATGCCGCCTTCTTCCAGCCGCGTCACCCAGGGAACTATCGAGCCGTAATCAAAGCGAATGACCAGATGCATCCGCATCGCCACCTGGCCGCGCTCGCCGCGGACGCAGCGGATCAAGGCCGGATGTTTGGCCCGAATGGCCATGCCGTCGATGAGCGTGACGACGCCCTCGGCTGTCTCAAAAGTGGTTTCCAGAATGACGGTGCCCGCGCGGTAACGGCGTGAGACCTTGCGGACTTCTCCGGCAGGAGCGATTTGCCAGCGGCCGTGCTCCGGTGTACCCAAGAGGGCCGCGAAACAAGCGCCGGAATCAAAACGCGGCAAACACAGCCAATCCAGCGAGCCATCTTTACCTACTAAACCGGCTGTTTCACAATCCCCGATCAGGGCGTAATCCTCAATCCGCAACGGCATCCATGTTCTCCCCAGGGCGATGCAAAGCCAAGTAAAGCATAAGCGAACTTGGATACTACAGGGCATGGCGTAGGCCGCACTAGAAAACTTCGTACGCCAGCAACGAATCACGTAATAGCGAGATCATTCCTCCGGAGGGCCGTCGTTTGACACCCCTTCGTATCTCCATCTATAATCACAAGGCAGACTCGAGAAGCGTGCGCCTTCTCTTCCCCTGGCCCCGCAACTTGACTGTCGCTGTTGAGGTGCCGACATGACGGCCAACTTCTCCATGCAGAACCTGGTCCGCCAGCCTGCCGTGTTTGCAAAGACAGCCCGGGCTGCCGCCGTGGGATGGTGGGGTACTTTCTGCATTGGTCTGATGCTGTCTTCTTCGTTGTCGGCTCAAGAGCGTGGCAACGTCGGTCTGGTTGTGCCCATTCCAACAACCCTCACTACCGAAGCAACCAGCCGACTGCGCAGCGCTCTGTACGGTCCTTTGCGCCGCTACGAAGACGAATGCAGCCGCGATCCCAAGGGTATCGGCTATTTCTACCTTATCTGCGATTTCAATCCAGACAATCGCGACAACGCCAGCGAGGAACCGGGCGCTTGCCAGACCTTGGCCCGTTATCTGCGCGATCTGCAAAAGAAACAAGGCATTCAGGTCCTTGCTTTTGTACATGGTAATGTGACGCGCCATGCCGTCCTGCCGGTGCTGGCTTGTTCGGAGATCCTCTTGTCGCAACAGCCGCCTGCCCATCTCGGCAAGGTCGCCGACGCCCAGCATCCCCTCGAACGTCTCGATCGCTTGGCCTACGAAGACCTTGCCAACAAACGCTATCCCGCCGTCCTTGTCCGCAAGATGTACGATGCCAGCGTGGAAGTCCTCAAAGGCCGTGACGGCCTGTACCACGACGCTAACGAGAAACCCCTCCCCGCCGGCGAACCGGTCTCGGGTCTCGGTCCCGGGGAGACAGCCTTGTATTCGTTCGAGCAAGCCAGCAAGCTCGGTCTCTGCCAGCCGATGCCGTGCAACAACCTCGACGAGGTATTGGCGCGCTATCGGTTGCCGCGGTCCAGTTTGTATCCGGCGCTGGACCACCTCCGTGCTTGGCATATCCACCTCAAAGGGCCGATCAATGGTGAGATGAACGAGCGCGTCAAACGCCGCATTCGCCAGGCACTGGGGGAGAAAGCAAACGTGCTTATCCTGGAATTGGCCTGCGGCGGCGGCGCAAGCCAAGCCGCTCACGACCTCGCTGTCTTCCTCAGCGAATTGAATGACCAACGCCGCGAGCCGGTGGAGACGATCGCCTACGTCACCGGCCGCGCTCACGATACCGCAGCTTTTCTCGCTTTCGCCTGCAACAAGATTGTCATGCAGCGCGAGATCAAGCAGAACGGTCAGCTCATCCAGGAAGGCGCCGTCCTCGGCGGCTTCGAACGCTATGTCCGTGCTCATCCGGACCAGGAAGCGACGATGCGCAACAGCCTTGCCGACATCGCCGAGAAGAAGCATTATCCGCGCATTCTTGCCGAGGGAATGCTCGACCGAGACTTGTGTATCTGCGCAGTAAAAAGCAAAAAGGAGGAAAGTGCTCGCAAATATATTAGCAAGGCCGAACTGGAAGCAGATCAGCAAGGTGAGCAGCGCTGGCAAAGCGTCGGCGTCGTCAAGGAAGAGAACCAGTATCTGACCTTGACGGCGGAGCAGGCCCACGAGATGGGCGTCGCTCGCGAGGTTGTCAGCAACTTCGAGGAATTGTGTGAACTGGAAGGCATCGGTCGCAGCGAGATCCACACGGCGGATTCCGATTGGCTAGATGGACTTGTTGATTTTCTCCGCGATCCGTGGACGAGCATGGTGTTGGTCATGCTTGGCATCACCTGCCTGATCCTGGAGCTGAAAATGCCTGGCATTGGTCTGCCGGGCATCCTCTCGGCAGTCTGTTTCCTGTTGTTTTTCTGGTCGCATTCACAGGTAAGCGGACAGATTGTTTGGCTGGCGTTTCTGTTGTTCCTTCTTGGTCTGATCTTGATCGGCCTGGAGATCTTCGTAGTTCCCGGCTTTGGGGTCACGGGCATCAGTGGCATCGTTCTGGTGCTGGGCAGCATCGGCCTGGTTGCTTACGGCCATTGGCCGCGCAGCAATGAGGAGTGGATTGGTTACGGGCAAGCGCTGGGGCCGTTTGCTCTCAGCATCGTCGCCGCCATCCTCTCGGCGTTCTTGTTGGTTCGCTACTTGCCGCATATTCCTTATGCCAACCGTCTGATACTCAAACCGCAAGAGGAGCCGGATGAATTCGGTGAAGAGCCGGCGGCTTCGATTCATCCGGACATGGCGGCGCTCTTGGGCGCTATCGGAGTGGCAGCGACGCCGCTGCGACCGGCGGGCAAAGTGCAATTCGGTGAGGACTTCGTCGATGTTGTCGCCGAAGGCAGCTATGTCTTGCCCGGTGCGCGCGTCCAGGTCATTGAAATCGAGGGCAACCGTATCGTCGTCAAGGAAGTGTGAGAAAGTTACATGGATTTCAGTATGCTAATCCTGGGCTTTCTCCTGATCGGCACGGGCTTTTTGCTTTTGGCCGCCGATCTGTTTCTCATGAGCGGCTTTTTGGCTGCGCTCTCGCTGGGGGCCATTGTCCTGGGGGTGGCCCTGACGTTTCTGGGCGGCGGGATTTCCGTCGGCGCAATCACAGCTTTTGCCGTTTTCGTGGCCCTGCCGTTGACGATCCGCTTGCTTTTGTATTTCTGGCCGCGGACGGCGCTGGGACGAGATTTTTTCTTGACCGAACAACCGGAAGACGCGACTGTGGCAGCCTTGCCGACCAATCAAGAATTGGAGCACCTGAAAGGACGCATTGGCCGTACCCTCTCTGCATTGCGGCCAGCCGGCATGGTCGATTTCGACGGCCGCCGCGTAGACACCATCACCGAGGGAATGATGGTCGAGGCCGGCCAACTGGTCCGCTGCATCGAGGTGCGGGCCGGCAAAGTAGTAGTGCGACCGCTTGAGAAACCGGATCTCGGCGATCTGGAAACGGCTATATTTAACGGATGAACGGAAGTAAGGACGCCAAACCGCCACGGACGCTAAAGAAGGCGAAAGGAAGCCGAATAAGCATGCCGAGGTACAAGGAGTAAAGTTTCTGACGCCAAACGAGGCCCTGTTTGGAGTTGGCTTTCTTTTCTTACCTCTTTTAGGCATCTTGGCGGCTTGGTTCTTTCTTTTTACAGGAGATACCCATGAACGCTCTGTTGTCTGCCCAAATTCTAGCCCAGCAGAACCAAGGTTTTGTGGCTGAACACCCCTTTTTGCTGGTCGTCTTGCTTGCCCTCCTGCTCGGCTGTCTCGTGGTGCTGTTCGTTTTTTTCAGCTTCGTGCAGCTGTGGATTCAAAGTTTCCTGACTGGGGCCAAGGTAGGCATTATGGATATGGTCCGTATGAAGCTCTGCAAAGTAGACTATGCCATGATCGTCCGCCAGAAGATCGCCCTAGTGCAAGCAGGGGTCAAAGTCTCGACGCAGGAAATGGAAGCGCATTACTTGTCGCGTGGCAACGTGCAGCGTGTAGCCGGGGCCGTCATCGCCGCCCACAAGGCCGGCATGGACTTGCCCTGGCGCGTTGCCGCCGCCATCGACCTGGCCGGCCGCGATATTTACGAAGCCGTCAAACGCAGCGTCGATCCCAAGGTCATCGATTGCCCCGATCCGAGCAAAGGCCGGGCTACTCTCGACGGTGTGTGCAAGAACGGCATTCAGCTCAAGGCCCGTGCTCGTGTGACCGTGCGGACCAAGCTGGACCGCCTCGTTGGCGGCGCCACCGAGGAAACCATCATTGCCCGCGTCGGCGAGGGCATTGTCAAGGCCATCGGCAGCGCCGAGCATCATACGGACGTGTTGGCCAATCCCAACCTGATTTCCCAAGCCGTCCTGCGCAACTCGCTGGATTCGCAGACGGCTTTCGAGATCGTCTCGATTGACGTGGCCGAGATCGACGTAGGACAGAACATCGGTGCCAACCTGCAAGCCGATCAAGCCGCGGCGGACCTGCGCGTCGCTCAAGCCAATGCTGAGAAACGCCGGGCCTTGGCTGTGGCGCTGGAACAGGAGATGCGGGCCAAGGTCGAAGAAAACCGGGCGCAAGTGGTGCTGGCCGAGGCCGAGGTGCCGCGCGCCATCGCTCAGGCGTTCCGTGACGGTCATCTGGGCGTGATGGATTATTACAATCTGAAAAATCTACAAGCAGACACGCAGATGCGCAGCGCCATCAGCAACGTCGGCAACAATGATCGCGGCGATCGCAACCTTACCTGAGCAGGAGCTATCCATGCATTGGGAAATACTCATTATCCCGTTGATCGCTCTGGGCGTGTGGATCATCGGTACGCTCTTCAAAAGCGAAGAGGACAAGATCCCGAAGGGCGTCGGCCGTCGTAGCCCCCTCTCGGGCCGGACGCCAGGGCGACGCCTGATGACGGACCTGGATCGCTTTCTGGAGGAAACGCGCCGCCGCCAACCGGAAGAACCCCGCCGAGCAGCGCCGCCGATCCGTGTGCCCAGCGCGCGTCCGCCTCTGCGGGCGCGCCCGCCCCAACCGCGTGAGAGACCGCGCCCGGTCACACCGGCGGTTGTCAAAGAAGAAGCCGTCGTTGTCCTGCCGGCCGCTCGTCCCCCTGGGCCACCGATTGCCCAACCTACCCCCGTCTCCTCTTCCCCTCAATTGGAGGTGGGGAAGGCGGGGACATTAGTAAGCCGCGAGCCGCCGGCGCCCTCGGCCCCTACCACGCGGCCTCTACCGATTGCGCAACAGGTGTGTTCCTTGTTGCGCACGCCGCAGGCTGCTGCAACTGCGTTCGTGTTGCGGGAAATCTTTGATCGCCCTTTGTGCAAGCGCCGTCACTGACACGTAGTTTCCCAATCGGCCAACAGCGTGAGCAACTACGTCCCTTTGCTGGCGCTGCGAACGGGGCAGGGGAATGATATACTTTGGGAGAACTTCTCCCTCATGGGGTGCTGCAATGAAGCCAACGCCGACCCAGACGCCCTGTCCTCCCCTGAGCGACCTGCGCCGCTTGCTCCAGCCGGACTTGCCCGCAGCAGAAGCCGCACCGTTGCGGGAACATCTCCGCACCTGCCCTACGTGTCGTCAGGCATGGCAAACCCTTCAAGCAGAAACGGCAGCGAATCAAACGCCGCCGCTTCTTCAGTCTGCCGGCGATACCAGTCACGGTCTTCCCGTTCCCCTTCCCGCTTCCGCTGCGATCGCTTGGTCCTCGGAAATCGGCCTGGAAGGCCCTGGTGGCCAACGGCAGCCGGCCCAGCGTCCGCCCTCTCCGCAGGAGGCACGCATGTTTCCCTTTCTAGATCCACCGCGAGGAGAAGGCGAACTAGGTTGGCTGGCCCATTACCGTATCACGGGTGTGCTCGGTGAGGGCGGTATGGGTTTTGTCTTCGACGCTTTTGACACGTCCTTGCATCGTCGCGTCGCCTTGAAAGTGCTCAAACCGGATCTGGCGTCCAACAAGTCGTTCCGCGACCGCTTCGAACAAGAGGCGCGGGCCGCTGCTGCCTTGCCGGACGATTACATCGTTACCATTTATCAAGTGGGCGTGGAGAAAGACGTTCCCTTCCTGGCCATGAAGTTCTTGTACGGCGAATCGCTGGAACAGCGTCTGCAGCGTGACGGTCGGCTGCCGCCTCTCGAAATATTGCGCATTGGCCGGGAGATTGCCCTGGGACTAAGTGCGGCTCACGAGCGCGGCCTGATCCATCGCGACATCAAGCCGGCCAACTTGTGGCTGGAGACGCCGCCGCCGGAACAGGGCGAGAGTAACCGCACCCGCCTGTCCTGCGAGCATATGTACCGCGTCAAGATCCTCGATTTCGGTCTGGCGCGGCCGATTAACGACTCCCGTCGTCTGACCGCCACGGGATTAATCGTCGGCACGCCGCAATATCTGGCGCCGGAGCAGGCGCGCGGCCAACCGCTCGATCATCGTTGCGACCTGTTCAGCTTGGGTATCGTCCTTTATCGCATGGCAACGGGCCTCTTGCCGTTCGACGGCGCTGATACCTTGGCCCAATTGACGGCCTTGGCAGTAGCCGAGCCGCGCCCTATCGAAGAGGTGGCCTCCGATGTGCCGGCCGGGCTGCGCCGCTTGATCCACCAACTGTTGGCCCGCGATCCAGCCAAGCGGCCGCAAACGGCGCGAGCAGTCGCCGAGGCGTTGCGCGCCCTGGAAAAAACCCTATCGCCGACAGCACCTCTGCCCGGAGGTCAGCCCCCTCAACCTGAGCCGCAAACCCATCCGATTAGACAGCCCGTCCGACACACCAGACGCCATTGGCTGTTGGTAAGCGGTTTGTTGGGCCTGCTGATTTTTCTGGGAGGCGGATTGTGGTGGTGGCGCGACCGCGTCCCTCAACTGCCATCCAAAGAAGCGGAGAACACCGCTACAGGTACGGATAAAGAGTCTATTAAGATCGGTATTTTGTTTTCCTTGCGCGGCTCGATGGCGGGCGGCGGCATCGCTGCTCACGATGCTGCCCAATTGGCTGTTGATGAACTGAACAGGCAGGGTGGGTTGCTCAACCGCCCCGTCGTCGCCATCCATAAGGACGGCGCCTCCGATTACCGCAAGTTCGCTGCGGAAGCGGAGAAACTCATCACTGAAGAGCACGTTTGCGCCCTTTTCGGCACCCGCGCTTCGGTCAATCGTAAGGCTGTTAAGGAAGTCGTTGAAAAACACGATCATTTGCTCTTCTATCCTATGCAATTTGAAGGATTGGAGTCCTCGCCGAACATCATTTATCTAGGGGCGGCCCCGAATCAACAGATGCTGCCGGCCGTCGATTACATGCTCGATCAGCAACACAAACGCCGCCTCTTTCTGGTCGGCTCGGACTATATTTTCCCTCGCGCCGCCAATGAAATCCTCCGCGATTACATAAAAAACAAACATCCCGAAGCCCAGGTCCTCGGCGCCGATTACATTCCCTATGGCAGTTTGGACGTTGGCAAAGCAATTGAGCTGATACGCGAGAAAAAACCAGACTTGGTCCTAAACACCATCAACGGCGACGCCAACGTGGCCTTTTTTCGAGAGCTTGTCCAGGCGGGGCTCCATGCGGATACGACCACCGTGCTGTCTTTCAGCATGGGCGAGAATGACTTGTCCAACATCGGCGAGTCGGGCGTCGGACATTACGCCGCCTGGAGTTATTTCCAAAGCCTCGACCGTCCAGAGAACCATGCGTTCGTCCGCAGGTTCCAACAACAGTTCGGTCCACGGCGTGTCATTTCCGATCCGATGGAAACGGTGTATTTCGGAATTCATTTGTGGGCGCAAGCAGTGCAAGCCGCTGGCAGTATTGACCCACGCGCTGTCCGCGCATCTCTCCTCAAGGGACGATCGTTCGAAGCTCCTGAAGGCAGTGTGCGTATCGACAGAAATACCCATTACACTTGGCGACCCATGCGCGTCGGCCGTGTACGACCGGATGGCCAATTCGAGATCGTTTACGATACCGAATGGGCGCTTCAGCCGCAGCCCTTTCCGTCCACTCGCTCCCGCGACGGATGGCAGAAATTCCTTGACGATCTTTACAGCCACTGGGGCAACCGCTGGATCGCCGAAGGTAAGAAGTAAGAAGAGGTTTTCAGACGAGCGGAGTTGCGTAACTCTGGCGAGCGGGGGGTGTCAACCCCCCGGTAGAACAACCGGGGGGTTGACACCCCCCGCTCGCCAGAGTTCTACCGGGGGGTTGACACCCCCCGCTCGCCCTCGGGGTGCTGACGCAATCCTGCTCGCCTCTTCGCGGTGTGTTTTCGCTGTGTCTCTGTGGTTCGTTTATTTCAACACAGCGGCAAGGGTTTGCCGTCGCAGAGGGCTTGCGGCCGGCCTTGCATGTCGGTCAGCGTTGTATCGAGCGGGACGCCCAGGGCGTGGAGGATGGTGGCGTGCAGGTCGCCGGGGCCGCAGGGAAAATCGAGCGGCCGGGCGCCCTGGCTGTCGGAGCGGCCGTAGACCTGCCCGCCGCGAATGCCGCCGCCGGCGAACGCCACGGAATAGCAGAACGGATAATGGTCGCGGCCCGTTCCCAGGATGCGCGGCGTGCGGCCAAATTCCGTCAACCACACGACCAGGGTGGTGTCGAGGAGGCCGCGATCCGCCAAGTCGTCGAGCAGGGCCGATGCTCCCTGGTCCAACGGCGGCAAGAGGGCGTTTTTCAGACGCGGGAAGTTGTCGCCGTGCGTGTCCCAATGATCGCCGACGCTGCCGTTAAGGTCGCCGGCAGCGCAAACGACCGTGATGAGCGGCACACCTGCCTCGACCAGGCGTCGCGCCAAAAGCAGACTTTGGCCGCACAGATGCTCACCATAGCGATCGCGGAGAGAGGGCGGTTCCTGGTCCAGATCGAGTGTGCGCTGGATTTGCGGATTGGTCAGCAGGTCGGCAGCTTGCTCCTGGAAGCGCGTCCAGCTGCGCACACGGGCCTGTGCAGCCGTCAGATGATCCAGCCGCCGCCTCAAGTCGTAGCGTGCCTTGAGGCGCACGGCGTCTACATCGTCGGCCAAGCGAAACACCAGGCTGCCCAGGTCACGCGAGACGCCGCCATACGGCTTGCCGCGCTTGGGATGGATTACCAAAGGAGCATAAGCGCTACCCAACCAACCGGCCGTATCGCCCGCTTGCAAAGTACCGTTGTCTACCAACGGATACGGAAGCTGCACAGCCCCCGGCAAACCGCGTTTCGTCGGTCGCAACCACGTTAGCTGCGCCCCCAATGTCGGCCAATCGTTGAGCGACGGCGGTAGGTTGGCGGCGACTTCGGGCTGCGGCGGAGCATGCCCGGTGCGGTTCCAGTACATCGACTTGCCGTGCGCCGTGCAATGATGATGTACCGAGCGTACTACGGCCAACCGTCTCATCTGCCTTGCTAGCCGCGGCATGTGTTCGCCCAAGTGAACTCCGGGCACGGCAGTGGCAATAGGCCGGAACTCGCCGCGCACCTCGGCCGGCGCTTGCGGCTTGGGATCCCAAGTGTCAAGATGGCTCACTCCTCCCCAACAATACAAGACGATGCAGGCCCGCGCTCGACCGAAACCGCCGTTCTCCAGAGGGGGCCGATGCCTTCCCGCCCGCTCCGTCGCCTGACTCCGCAGAGCGAAATAGTCCGGCAACGACAATCCCAGCAAACCCACACCACAGCCGCCCAGCCAACGACGACGGGTCCAAGGAAGCATTCCGTGCAGCAAGAGGGACCGATTCATGACAGTGGATCTCCATAAGCGGTGACCCTTGAATTACACTCTGTTTAGGTCCGATTTTCAAGAAGAAATCGGCGGTGATCGCATCGTTGCAGGTGGGCAAGGAGTTTTCGGGTACGGTCCCGAAATTGTCGCACTTTAGATCGGACGCGATAGGAGATTAATACAGACCTGGGCAAGCGGGGTTGCGTAACTCTGGCGAGCGGGGGGTGTGAACCCCCCGGTAGCATAACATAACTCTGGCGAGCGGGGGGTGTCAACCCCCCGGTTATTCCACCGGGGGGTTCACACCCCCCGCTCGCCCCGGCTACTGGGGGGTTGACACCCCCCGCTCGCCAGAGTTATGCTACCCCGCTCACCGCAGAAACACTCGGCCTAATAGCAACACGGCACACACGTGACCACCGGCACACAAACCGTGATCTGCCGTGCCACGGTCGTGTAGCTGGTCACGGGCACGGTGACGACTTTCTGGGTCGGCACACACTCGACGACGGTGACTGTCCGCGTTTGCACGGTCGGCACCATTTCACATACCGCCACGTTAAAAGTCTTCACCACCGGCGTTACCACCGGCACGTTGACCGTGCAAGTCCGGACCACCTGCTGCATCGTGCAAACCGGCACGGTGATGACTTTCTGGGTCGGCACACACTCGACGACGGTGACTGTCCGCGTTTGCACGGTCGGCACCATTTCACATACCGGCACATTAAAAGTCTTCACCACCGGCGTCACCACCGGCACATGGATGGTGTGCGTCTGGACCACCGGCTTCATGACGCACACCGGAACATTGATGGTGCGCGCCACCTGTTGCATTTTGCAGACTCGGTAGGTAACGTTCTGGACCACTGGTTTATAAGAGCAGACGTTGACAGTGTACGTGTGGTTGACGGCCTTGGGCACACAGGTCGTGATGGTGCGGTTGACCGTCTGCACACTCGGCACCATTTGGCAAAGGACGGCCCCACAGGGATTAGAGCAGCTGGGCGGAACCTGCACCAGCTGCGGTGTGCAGACCGTGACCTGGCATGGCACCACCTGAGACACTAGCGTCGGCACGTATACCGTGCATTGTTGTTGCACCGCCGTCACTTGCGGCACCATCACCGTCACTTGCTGCGTCACGTTCTGGTACGTTGGCACGCACTCGTAAACGGTTTGCTGTACATACTGGGTCGTTGGTACGTATACCGTGCATTGCACCTGCTTGGGCACGTAGCTGCATTGGTAGACGGTGCATTGCTGCTGTACGGTCTTGTAAGTCGGCACCAGGACGGTGCATTGCTGCTGCACGCTCTTATAGGTCGGCACCAGGACCGTCACCGTTTTCTGTACGTTCGTGACCACCGGCACGCACACCGTTTGCTGCACCTGCTTGGGCACGTAGTTGCATTGGTAGACGGTGCATTGCTGCTGTACGGTCTTGTAAGTCGGCACCAGGACGGTGCATTGCTGCTGCACGCTCTTGTAGGTCGGCACCAGGACCGTCACCGTCTGCTGGACATTCTTGGTTACCGGCACGCATTCATAGACGGTTTGCTGAACTTGCTGATAGGCTACTTGATACTGCACGCCACAGGGACTGCCTCCGTAACAGCACACCGGAGCACAGCAACCTCCTCTGCGCATACAGGCTTGTGCCGAGCTAGTCGTCTGAAGCGTCAGCACAAGCGTCGCTACACCGAGAATCAGTCGTTTCATGGTGTCCCCTTCATCTGAAGCCATCGTGAGAATGGGCAAATTAGGTACGCTAGGTTGCCCTGACATGAAAGTAGCTACCCGTTCAGGAAAAGCAAGGAAAAAATCTTCTCCCCAATTGCCCGATTTACCTAAGCAAAACAGATGCCAATTTTGCCAATTTGGATAATCTGGCAAAAATAAGCGATTTACAACGAGAAGACAGCGCGAAAGCCGCAGAAAGTGAGCATTGATCTGCCAAAGCACAGGCATGTCCCTGCTACAGCGCTTTTCGGTCAGCAGTACAGCGCGGCTTTGGGGGTCGGAATGGACGAAACTTCTTGCTGCATAGCCAGTTGCAGCGAAATACGGAACAAAAAATCTCTTTCCAGCGCCACGCAGGCATTACTGAGTCCAACGTAGCGAATGTCACGGGCGAGTAGGGGGTAGCCCCCTAATGCCGCGCCCCTAGCTGACGCCATGAATTTTAGGACTGGCGGACTTTTCCCTCCCCCCCTGTGGGGGAGGGAGTTGTATTTGTTCCCTCCCCCCTGTGGGGGAGGGAGTTGTATTTGTTCCCTCCCCCCTTGTGGGGGAGGGTTAGGGTGGGGGGTTAGAACTCCTTGTCTGCATTGTACTTACCCCCCCCACCCTAACCCTCCCCCACAAGGGGGGAGGGAGTTGTATTTGTTCCCTCCCCCACAAGGGGGGAGGGAGTTGTATTTGTTCCCTCCCCCCTTGTGGGGGAGGGAGTTGTATTTGTTCCCTCCCCCCTTGTGGGGGAGGGAGTTGTATTT
>JAJPIY010000245.1 GCA_021324515.1 Planctomycetota bacterium | reverse complement strand
TCCTCGATGGACCAACCGAACAATATGTCGCCAGTCTCGTTTTCCTCGATGACGTGTTGTTCCTGACGACCGGCTTCCCCGAGTTTCACCTGATGGGCATCAGTCCCGAAGGCGAGGGCAACATCACCCGGAGTAAGTACGTCCGTTGGCACATTCCGCACAAGATCAATGGCCGCGACGGCGCTTCCTACGTACCGTCGCCGATCGCTGCGGGGGGATATTTCTACGTTGTTTCGGACACCGGCTATGTGAGTTGTCTGGAACCGCAAACGGGCAAGCGGCTCTGGAAGAAGAAACTGGCGCGTCACGTCAGTGCTTCGCCGGTGCTGGCTGACGGTCACCTCTATTTCGTTGATGACGACGCCGTCACCTACGTCCTCAAGGCCGACGGCCAATTTACCGTGCTGCACCAGAACAAGCTCGATGACGAATGCTATGCCTCGCCGGCCGTCTCGCAAGGACAGCTTTTTATCCGCGGCTTGCATAACCTGTACTGTATTGGCGCCGGTCCCGCACACTGAAGCCTCATGATCACCCTCGACCCGCATCCCCTCTTGGACTTGCAGGCATTCATCACCCTGTTTCCGCGCCCGCTGGGCGAGATGCCCTCGTCCTCCGAGTTAGTGGGACTGTTGGCATGGGACGCACCGGCGCCCTTGCACAGCGACGACACGGTCCGCGAAGCGGTGCGTACGTTGTTACGGCATGGCGGTTTCAAACCGGCCGGACGCAGCAAACCGGCCTCGGAATATCTGCTTAAGGCAGCTGGTGACAACACCTTGTCATCGATCAACTTGGCCGTAGATGCTTGTAACGTCGTGTCCTTGCACAGCGGCCTGCCGATCAGTGTGATCGATCTTGACCGCACGCGCGCGCCGCTGCGCGTCGGCATCGCGCCGGCGGGCGCCTCGTATGTCTTCAACGCAGCCGGTCAAATCATCGACCTGTCCGGTTTGCTGTGCCTGTTCGATGCGGAAGGTCCGTGTGCCAACGCTGTTAAGGACGCTCAACGTACCAAGACGACGGCGGAGACGCGACGGACATTGTCGCTGATCTGGGGCACTAAGGCGCTGGCGGGCCGAGCAGCGCAGGCACAGACGTGGTATCGCCGCTTGCTGGAACAGCATGGGGCAGAGACGAAGTCGCTTAGCGACTAACGCTCCCAGCGCCACAAACGCACGGCGCCGTCTTTGCCTGTAGTCAGCACATGCCGACCATCGGGCAGCATTGCGATGCTGAGTAAGCCTTCCGTGCGTTCTTCGGAAGCACCCAATTGCTTGCCGGAGGCCGCGTCCCAGAGACGCAAGGTCGGATCTTCGTCCCAGGCGCACGAGACAACGCGCCGGCCGTCCGGGGTGAAGACGGCGCACTCGACATGGGCCGTATGGCCCTTCAAACACTTGACTTCCTTGCCCTCGGCCACGCGCCAGATGCGTACGGTCTGGTCGAAGCTGCTCGAGACCAAGAAGTGACCGTCGGCAGAAAAGGCCACGCTGGTGACGTCTGCTTCATGCCCCTTCATGGCACGCACTTGCGTGCCTTTTTCCATGTCCCACAGCCGTACAACACCCTGCCGATTATTGGCAACGAAATGGCCGTCTGCCAGTAATTTACCGTCCGGTGACAGGGCCAGGCAGCGGACGGGGTTGCCCACTCCTTTAAAGCTGCGGACGGGCTTGCCGGTCGCCGCGTCCCAAACGCGAATCGAGCGGTCCCATGATCCGCTCACCACCTGCTTGCCATCTGCTGTGAATAGCACGCCCCAGACTTCTTGAGTATGCCCTTTCATCTCCTGCAATAATTTACCCATATGGACATCGAATAAGTAAACATTCCCCCGACGCCCGCCCGCAGCGATGGTTCGGCCGTCCGGCGCGAAGGACACCGACCGATAGCCCTGGGCAGTTCCTCCGAAAGCTCGGATCTGCTTTCCGCTAGCGAGGTCCCAATAGCGTATATTGTCTGCGCCTGTCGTGACGGCGTGCTTGCCGTCCGGCGACAAGGCCACGCGCGTGGCACGGCGAAAAGAGGGATCTTGGGGGCCGCTGGTGTGTGCGCCGAAGCGGCGGACCATCTCGATTTTCACGGTGGCGATGGCGAAGGCGGCCCGCGCCGCCCGCAGCCGCACGTCGGGATCGGCGCGCTTATCATCGGCGATTCGCCGTAACGCTCCCAGGGCCGGCGGACCGATGGCGATTAAACGCCGAACCGCCTCTTCGCGTTCTTGATACGACGCGGCGCCCAACTGGACAACCAACTTGTCAATGTCTTCCGTATCCGCTGCTAGGTTCGCCTTTTCTGGCTTGTCTCCTTTGTCCTTAGTGGCGTCGGACCCGGCGAACAGGACCAGACCACCGCTCAACGCCGCTAGAAGGACCATACCCTGGACGGGCAGATGTTTGCCGGTCAGCATGATTGGCACGCCTCTTGTTGGTAAGGGGAGCGCTTTAGAGCAATTTTAACGGTTTACGATGACAAAGGCGAAGCGAAAGGGGCAAAAGGAATTGCCCAAACACTACGAGCACCAAGGAAGACAAAAGAG
>JAJPIY010000370.1 GCA_021324515.1 Planctomycetota bacterium | reverse complement strand
GGCATCGGCAACGTGTGGATTTCCAGCGGCCGACCGTCCATGTCGGTCATGCTGCGCAGTCGATACAGGTTCTCTTGAAGCGGCTCGAAATTTACGTCGCCGCGGTCTTCTTCCACTACAGTAACAACGGAGCGCGGGCCGACGAACCGCGCCAAGTCGTCGATGTGGCCGTGCGTGTCATCGCCAGCGATGCCGCGGCCCAGCCACAGCACCTTGCGCACGCCGAGATAGTCGGCGAACAGGCGTTCGTAATCCGCGCGGGTCAAACCCGGATTACGCTGTTGCACGTCGCTGAGCAGACATTCCTCCGTGGTCAGCAGCAAGCCTGCGCCATTGACTTCGATGCTGCCGCCCTCCAGCACGACGCGACGGCCGTTGACTTCCGGCTGCCACATTGTCTGCCGCAGCTTGTCGTTGATCTGCCGCGCCACCGCCTCATCGCGTTGCCAATTGTCGTACTTGGCCCAGCCGTTGAAGGCGAAATTCACCATAGCGCTGGCCTGGTTGCCGCCCGTAAGGAACAGCGGACCATAATCGCGCGTCCAGGCGCGATCCGTGGGAATGTGCCAGAAGGTAATACGGTTGCGCTGGAGGTCGAGGTTGTCGAGAACAGATTCCGCCTGCCGCTGGCCATCGGTGTCGTTGACGAGAATGCGCACTTCCTCGCTGCGGTGCAGATGACGGACGATCTCGCCGTAGACCCAGGGGATGGGAGCGAATTTTCCTGGCCAGTCGTCGCGTTGATGCGGCCAGGCCAGCCAGGTGGCCCGGTGCGGCCCCCATTCGGCGGGCATGTGGAAACCCAGTTGCGCAGGAACAGCAGACATCAGCCTTTAAGTACGAGGGTACCGCGTTCAGGGTCTTCGACGTAGGCCCCACGCTCCAGGGCGGCGACGAACGCCTCCAGCCAGGCCGACAGCGACGGCGCGATCACGGGATGATCGGCCCGTCCACGCCAACACTCCCGCACGGGACAGCTGGGCGAGCCAAGGTCGAGGCAGAGGTAATCCCCACTGTCGTCGCCGAGGAACGGCAGCCAATCTTTCTGCCACCCTTCGTGAGGATGCTCATCCAACTCTTTCTTGGCCTCGGCAATCTCCTCGGTGCTCAGGAGCATCCAGCTCTGCTCGAAAGCGCCGGGCACATCAGGGGTCTGGCCGTTGTGCCACATCAGCAAGGTCCGCAGCTCTTCGGGCAGCGGCCTGCCCACTTCGGCCGCCAAGGCGTCGCATTCAGCCGCCGTCGCACCGGGGCGGAGCGCTTGTTGGAAGCGTTCGCGCTTTGTATTCAACCATTGATCCAGACGCGCCAAAAGCACGGTCATTTTGTCTGCGTCAGCGCCCCGGGGGCGAGCGGGGGGTGTGAACTCCCCGGTTGTTCCATCAGGGGGTGTGAACTCCCCGGTAGAACAACCGGGGGGGGTGAAACCCCCGGTTGTTCCACCGGGGGTTTCACCCCCCCCGGTTGTTCTACCGGGGGGTTCACACCCCCCGCTCGCCTTGGCTGCGCCGGCACGCACCGCTTGGAGCGCTTGCTTAATCTGTTCGGTGGTCGGCTCTTGAGCGGCCCCGGATACGCAGGCACACACCCAGGCCGCCCAACTCATGGTGTGCGGCGGACGACGCCCACCCACCGGACGCACGGACAGACCTTCCTTACTCAACGTGAGGGCCAATCGTTCGCCGCCTACTTCAATTTCGCGCGTCAAGGTCCGAGTGAATTGTTGCATGGCGAACACTCTCCTACGAGTCGTGGCTAAGCATTTCCTCCCTCATCCTACCGGCGGCAAGGCGGCATGGACAGGCTCGCGCCGACAAGGTACAACGAAAACACAGTAAATCGTCAATAGCCGGGGAGATACCTGAACATGAACACTTCCGCCCTGGGACAGGCTGGGCCGCGGCAACCTACGTTCCTCGGCCACCCGTTGGGCCTGTATGTCCTGTTCTTCACCGAAATGTGGGAGCGTTTCAGCTACTACGGCATGAGGGCGCTGCTCATGCTGTACATGGTCAATTACTTCAAGTGGACGCAGAAGGACGCCTCGACTATCTACAAGATCTATACCAGTTTCGTCTACGTGACGCCGATCTTGGGTGGCTATCTCGCCGATCGCTACCTGGGCAACAAGCTCGCCGTCATCATCGGCGCGCTCTTGATGGCGGCCGGCCAGTTTGCTTTGGCCTTCGAGGAGCATCACCTCTTTTTCATGGCCTTGATTTTCTTGATTTTCGGCAATGGCATGTTCAAGCCCAATATGTCCACGCAAGTGGGCCGCCTGTATCCCCTCGGCGACGGCCGCCGCGACGGCGCTTACACCATTTTTTACATGGGTATCAACCTCGGCGCCTTTTTCTCGCCGTTGGTGTGCGGCTGGCTGGCGGAAAACACCCAGGGCGGTTATCACACCGGCTTCACTGCGGCGGGTATCGGCATGATCCTCGGCTTGTTGATTTATCTGTTCGGCCAACCGCTGATCCATGAAATCGTCCCGGATCGACGGGGCGTCCCTGCAAAACCGCAGGCCAACTCGACGCCGGGCGACGTCAGCCAAGCTGAACCTCCGCCGGAGACGCGCCCGATGGAGGCCAAGAGCACGGCCATCCTGATAAGGCCCATCAACATGCCGCTGACCGAAGCGGAAGCCGAACGCGCGCCGTCGGTGCTAGGCGGCCTGGCGCCGCTGGCGCCGCCGGCCCTTCTGGTCCCCGCCCTGGTCCTCATGGCAGCCGCGCCGCTGCTCTGGTTCATGGACCAATTGAACCAGTGGAACGCCTTGATGCTGGCCATCGCCGGCCTCTGTCTGATGTTGTTCGCCCACGTCTGCGGCCAAGCTCAGGGCGGCCTGCGCGATCGCGTCCTGGCCATCCTCATCTTGGGCCTGTTCGTGGTGTTTTTCTGGGCGGCGTTCGAGCAAGCGGGCAACGTCCTCAACCTCTGGGCCGACAAGTCCACCAATCGATACCTCACGCAAGCACCTCCCAGGCCTTCCTTGAAAGCCGCCGAAATCAAGAAGGCGGCGCCGGACGAGGAAGTGGGACCGGAAGGGCAAAGCGTGCTCGATCGCTACCGCACCATGTTCCTGCTCAAGCCGCATCCTTCCGGCAAACCGCGGCTGACGTGGGGCCAATGGGCCCGTGAATTGCTCAATCCGGTGCCGACAGCCTGGTTTCAATCCATCAACGCCTTGGCCATCGTCCTCATCGCCCCGTTTTTTGCCTGGCTATGGGTGTTTCTGGACAGCCGGGGTTGGCAGCCGTCGATCCCCATGAAAATGGTGCTGGGCCTGCTCCTCATGAGCTTGGCAATGACCGTCATGGCGGCCGCCGCCCAGCGCGAAAACCAAGCCGCTTCCGTCCCCCTTCAAGGCGCTAAATTGCCCGCTCCTCTCACGGTGAAGGACGGCAAGATCGGCGTCGAAAAAGACGGCCGGGTGGAGTTGTTCCACGCCGGGCGGCTGACCCTGGACCCGGAAAAGCCGACAATCCATATCTCCGGGGTGCTGACAGACAATGAAGCCAACCTCCTCATCGAGAGCACCGCACCGCCGGATTACCGCGCTAAAATCAACGAGCTGAAAAAGGCCTCGGAGGCCATCGATCGCAAGCATGTGAAATCCGTGCAAGTGCAACTGGGAAAACCGCCGCCGGGTTTCGATATGAGTTGGTCGGGCCTCGATCCATCCCTGATCCGTTACCACGCCCCGACGCAAACGCTGGTGGCCTTCAAGCCGCTGGCTGACCGGGAAGTCAAGGCCCTGCTGGTGGCCGGCGGCGATCCCCAATTCCGCGCCACGGTGGCACAATTGTACGCTGTCTCGAACCAATTCCGCGTCAGTCCGTGGTGGCTGTTCTGGACGTACATCCTGGCCACGCTGGGCGAATTATGTTTGTCGCCGGTGGGTTTGTCGATGGTGTCGAAACTGGCCCCGGCCAAGTTCGCCACCATGCTTATGGGCGTCTGGATGTTGACCAGCGCCTTCGGCAACTTCGTGGCCGGCACACTGGGCGAAATCTGGGGCACCATCCCACCGGCGCAATTTTTCCTGCTGTCCGCTGCGGTGGTCGCAGGGGCGGCGCTGGTTCTGCTCGTCTTAGTACGGTTGGTCAGCCGGGCCATGCATGGCGTCAAATGAGATGAAAACCTTATGACACGCTCCAAATCCTGGACCTTGACCGACGTACAGAGCGATGTCTGGCTAGACAGCTTCGCCGTCGGCAATGATACGCTGCACCTGGCGACGCCGTTCGATTGGTCACTGCGCAAGCGCACGCTGCGTGGCGGCTTGCGCGATGGGATCGATCTAATCGAGGTCCACAATGGCGCTTTCTCGTTCTCGATTCTGCCGACGCGCGGCATGGGTTTGTGGCGCGGCAACTATCGCGGCCAGCCGCTGGGCTGGCGCTCGCCCATCGTCGGCCCCGTTCACCCCAAATATGTGCAGCTGACTGATCGCGGCGGTCTCGGTTGGCTGGCCGGATTCGACGAATGGCTGTGCCGCTGCGGCCTGGCCTCCAACGGCCCGCCCGGCGATGACGATGGCACGCCGCTGACCTTGCATGGCCGCATCGCCAACCTGCCGGCCCAAACCGTCGAGGTCCGCGTCCAACTCGATCCCCCCTACGAGTTGAGCGTCACGGGCGAAGTCGATGAAGCGGCTCTTTTTTGTCCGCAATTCCGCCTGACCACCACCTACACGACAGTCCCTGGTTCCAATCGGCTGGTGATTCACGATGTCGTTACCAACCGCGCCGCCCGGCCGGTGGAAATGCAGCTGCTCTACCATTGTAATTTCGGCCCGCCCTTCCTCGACGCCGGCAGCCGTGTGCTGGCGCCTATCCGTGAACTGGCCCCGCAGACACCACGCGCCGCCGAAGGCATCGACACGCACGAAACCTACGCCGGACCCCGCGCCGGCTTCGCCGAACAGGTCTACCTCTACGATCTGCTCGCCGACGCCCGCGGCCACACCCTTGCCCTGCTGGTCAATCCAGCCGCCGACCGCGCCGTGGCGCTGCGTTTCAATCGTCAGGAATTACCTTGTTTCACTGTGTGGAAGAACACGGGGGCCATCGAAGACGGTTACGTCACCGGCCTGGAACCGGCGACGAATTATCCGAATTGCAAGCGCTTCGAGCGGCAACAAGGCCGCGTGCCGCTCTTGCCGCTGGGCGGGCGCTGGGAATGCCGTTGGATGATCGAAGTCGCCGACGGTGCCCCCGCCGTGGCCGCACTGACGGCCGAAGTCGCTACCTTGCAAGCCCACGCCCGTGCCATTATCCATCGTTCGCCGCATCCGCGGTTTTCCCCCCCATGAGGGGCGCGCCGGCCCATTCTTCTGTTCGTGACAAGGCCCTTCGGAGGGTCTGGTTTTCCTGTTAGCCTCTGTTCCGATTTTTCTGGTTGACAAGGAGAAACAATCTTTTAGAATAATAACGAAACTGACTGGTCAGTCCGTTTGGGAGGACGACGATGGCTGCTGCTGTCTCGCTGCGAAAATGGCGTGGCGCACCTGTGCGACTCGGGCTGGGGATCGTCGCTGCTGTTCTGGCTTCCGCTGCGTGCGGCGGCTGTCATCGTACGGCGCCGACCAAGATGAGCAAAATCGCTGAGGTCGTCGTCACCACCCCGGTAACAGATGAAGTAACGGATTATCAGGACTTCACCGGCCGCATGGATGCTCTGAAAACGGTGGACATCCGTCCGCGCGTCTCGGGCTACGTCATTGAGGCGCCCTTCGTGGAAGGCGACATCGTCAAGGAGGGCGACTTGCTGTTCCAGATCGATCCACGGCCGTACCAGGCCGAGCTGAACCAGGCCAAGGCCAATCTCAAGCTGGCTGAGGCGGATGTGGTCCTTCAGACCAAGCGTACCACGAGGGCCCTGGAAGTGGTACGGAGTGGGGCCGTCAGCCCAGAAGATGTCGATCAGCTCATTGCCGCCCGCGACAAGGCCATCGCCAGCGTCGGCGCCATGAAGGCGGCCGTTGAACGCGCCCAGCTCAATCTGGACTTTACCCATGTCACGGCGCCGCCGCTCCGCGATGATCAAGGCCGGCCCCTGGTCGGACGCATCAGCCGCCGTATGGTAGACCCCGGCAACCTCGTCAACGCCGACCAAACCGTGCTGACCACGCTGGTCTCCATCGATCCGATGTACGCCTACTTCGACGTGGATGAGCGGACCTACCTGGAATTGGCGGAGGCAACAAGGCGGCAAGGCCATTCCTGGTTTTCCGTCTTGCGTTTCCCCGTGTTGATGCGCCTGGCCAACGAGGATGAGTTTCACACCAAAGGCTACGTCAACTTCCTGGATAACCGGCTTAACGCCAACACGGGCACGGTGCGCATGCGCGGCGTTTTCGCCAATCCCAACGATGTTCTCAAACCAGGCCTGTTTGTGCGCATTCGCCTGCCCCTGGGCGTGCCCTACAAAGCCATACTTGTTCCCGACGAGGCGCTCTTGAGCGATCAAGGGCGAAAGTACGTCTACGTGGTTAAGAAGGACAAGAATGACAAGGGCGAAGAGATCGACAAAGTCGAGTACCGCTCGGTGGAGATAGGACAAGCGCTTCAAGGGCTGCGCGTCATCAAGAAAGGGGTCCACGAAGGCGAGCGGGTGATTGTCAGCGGCATGCAGCGCGTACGGCCCGGAGCGGTGGTACAGGCCAAGATGCAGGAACCGCCGCCGCCGCCCCACTCGCCGCTGACGCAGATCTTGAAAGAGGACCGCGCAGCCAAGCCGGTCGATCCGAAAGCGGCCCCACCCGCTCCGGCGCTCAAAGACATGCCGCGTGTCGGCAAGGAACCGCGGCGCGAAAACCGAGGGCGGCGATGAAAAACAGTCCTGTTCTGGTTTAGCCGCGAGCCGGAGGCGAGCGTGACAGCGCTCGCCTCCGGCTCGCAGCTAAACAATAGACGGTTGAGGCGCGGCGATGTTTTCGCATTTCTTCATCGAACGGCCGATCTTCGCATCGGTATTGTCGATCGTCATTACCCTGGCTGGGGCGGTGGCGGTCTTCCATTTACCGTTGGCGCAGTATCCGCCGATCACGCCGCCGAGCATCTGGGTCCAGGCCAACTATCCCGGCGCCAACGCCCAAACCGTGGCCGATTCGGTGGCCGCGCCCATCGAGCAGATGGTCAACGGCGTCGAGGACATGCTGTACATGGTGTCGCAGTCCAACAACGACGGCTCGTACCAGCTGACGGTCACTTTTAAGCCTGGCGTCAACCTGAATTTCGCCCAAGTTTTGGTGCAAAATCGCATCAATCTGGCGCTGCCGCTTTTACCCGACGTGATTAAACAGACCGGCGTCGCCACGCGCAAACGCAATCCCGACATTCTGCAAGTCATCGCCATCTATTCACCTAACGGCCGCTACGACCAGCTGTACCTGAGCAATTTTGCAGCAATTCGGATCGCAGATGAGCTAAAACGGCTACAGGGCGTCGGCGACGTGATTATCTTCGGCCAGCAAGATTACAGTATGAGGATATGGCTCGATCCGGAAAAGCTGGCGTCCTTGAACATGGCGGCCAGCGATGTGGCCAACGCCGTCCGCGAGCAGAACCGGCAGGTGGCCTCCGGCCATATCGCCGCCCCCCCCTTCGGGGCGCTGACGCAACCCCGCGCGCCAGCCTCCGAGGGAAGGAAAGGGGCAGCGGGCCAGCTGTTCGAGGTCCCCATTACCATGCTTGGCCGACTGTCCGAACCCGAACAGTTCGACGAAATAGTGCTGCGCAGCGATCGCGATGGACGCATCGTCCGCCTCAAGGACGTAGGCCATGCTGTGCTCGGCGCCAAAAACCTGGATTCGACCAGCAAGCTCAACGGCAAACCCAACGGCAGCATCGCCGTCTTCGCTTTACCCGACGCCAACTCTATCGAAGTGGCCGACCGCGTCATCGCCAAGATGGAAGAACTGAAGAAGGGCTTCCCCGAAGACATCGACTATGTGGTGTCGCTGGACATGACGCCGTTCATTAAAGAGTCGATCAAGGAAGTGGTCTATACTCTGATCGAGGCCATCGTGCTCGTTGCTGTGGTGGTGATGCTGTTTTTGCAGAACTGGCGTTCGGCGCTGATCCCCATGCTGGCCGTACCGGTGGCCATCGTCGGCACCTTCGCTGCCATGGCGGTCATCGGCTTTTCGCTGAATAACCTGACCTTGTTCGGTCTGGTGTTAGCCATCGGTATCGTCGTCGATGACGCCATCGTCGTCGTCGAAGCGATTGAGCATCATATCGAACAAGGTTTGAGTCCGCGGCGAGCGGCCCACAAAGCGATGGACGAAGTGTCCGCGCCGGTCGTCGCTGTCGGTCTGGTGCTGTGCGCCGTGTTTGTGCCGTGCGCTTTCATCAGCGGCATCACCGGCCAATTCTTCCGCCAGTTCGCCCTGACGATCGCCGTCTCCACGGTCATCTCGGCGTTCAATTCGCTGACGTTAAGTCCGGCGCTGGCCGCCATCCTGCTGCAACCGCACGGGGCCAAAAAAGATCTTGTCGGTCGCCTGTTGCACTGGTCGCTGGGATGGTTCTTCGGGCTGTTCAACTGGGCTTTCCGCCGCGCTACGGCTGGCTACATCCGCCTGGTGGGCGCCTCTCTGGCCGGCCGTGCGCCGTTGCCCGTATTGCTCTTAGCCGTCGCTGGCGGTGTCTACGGCTGGCTGCTGCCCTCGTTTCCGCATTTCCTGCTCGATCTCCACGCCTACATGCACAAATGGGGCGTCTCATTGCCCGATGTCTTCGTCCAATGGGCACACCCCGAACACTTCTGGGTCTGGACCAAGGCCCTTCCCGAAGATGTCCAGCATTTCCTCCAAGACCGCTCGTGGGTTCCCTGCGAGATGCGGATGGTGGTGGGTGTGACCGGGGCCGGGTTGGTGGGATTGCTGCTGCACCGTCTCTTGGGCCGCTGGGCCGGCAGGTTTGAGCGGCGGTTCGCCCTGAGCGGCGTCGCCGTGGTGCTTCTGGGTTATGGGGCCATGCTGATTAATACCGTGTATGGCTTTGAGCAACTGCCGGCCGGCTACATTCCTAACCAGGACCAAGGACGCTTTTACATCGCCGTCCAGCTGCCCGATGCTGCTTCCCTGGAACGCACCCAGAAAGTCACCGACCGCATCCAACAATTGGTCCAAGAGCAGCCCGGCGTCGAGTACGTCACCGAGATTGCCGGCCAATCGTTCACCCTCAACGCCAACGGCTCGAATTTCGGCCAGTTCTTTGTGTCCTTCAAGCCGTTCGACGAGCGCCGTGATCCGTCGCTGTCGGCCCAGGCGATTGTCAACCGGGTGCAGGCGCTGCTGAACAAGGAGGTCCCCGAAGCCCAGGTGGCCCTGTTCACACCGCCGCCGGTGTCGGGACTCGGTTCAGCCAGCGGGTTCAAAATCATCATCGAAGACCGCGGCGGCCTGGGCATCGTCGCCCTGCAAAAGCAGATCGAACAGCTGATCGCCCGCTCGCGCAGCAGCGACAAAGTCGAAAACCTCTTTTGCATCTTCCGCGCCAATATGCCGGAACTGTACATGGACATCGAGCGCGACAAGTGCCAGGCGATGGGAGTCAATCCGCTGGACGTATTCCTGACGCTGCAAATTTATCTCGGCTCGCTGTACGTCAACGACTTCAACAAGTTCAGCCGCACCTGGCAAGTGAACGTCCAGGCCCAGGGTGACTATCGCAATGACCTGAGCAAAATCCGCTTGCTCCAGGTGCGCAATATGAACGGCGAGATGGTGCCGCTTGGTTCCGTGGTCAGCGTCCGCGAGGTCGGGGGGCCGATCAATATTGGCCGTTACAATCTGTATCCAGCCGCCGCCATCCTCGGCGCCACCAAGCCCGGCGTCTCCAGCGGCGAGGGCATCGAAGAAATGGAACGGCTGTGCCGCGAAGTGCTGGCGCCGGGCATGGCCTTTGAGTGGACCGAGATCAACTACATGCAAGTGCTGGCCGCCAAGAACATCTGGAACAACCTGATTTTCCCCCTGGCGGTAGTGTTTGTGTTCTTGGTCTTGGCGGCGCAATACGAGAGTTGGTCGCTGCCGTTGGCCGTCATTCTCGTCGTGCCCATGTGCATCCTTGGTTCGTTGACCGGCGTAGCCATCGCCGGCGACGACATCAACATTTTCACGCAGATTGGCTTCGTGGTGTTGGTCGGCCTGGCCAGCAAAAATGCGATCCTTATTGTCGAATTCGCCAAGCACAAGCACGAAGAGGGCGGCCTGTCGCGCTATGAGGCCACGCTGGCGGCCTGCCAACTGCGTCTGCGGCCAATCATCATGACTTCGTTCGCTTTCATTCTCGGCGTCCTGCCCTTGCTTTTGGGCCACGGCGCCGGCGCGGAGATGCGCCAGAAACTCGGCGTCGCCGTCTTCAGCGGCATGTTGGGTGTGACGCTGTTCGGCATCTTCTTGACGCCGGTGTTCTTCTATGTCATCGCCGGCTTTGCGGAAACGCCGCTGTTCGCAGCACCGCGGGTGCGGTTTGTCGGTAGTATCTTGGTGTACCTCACCCGCCTGGCAATGCTGGGCGTCCCTTGGCTGCTCATGGAGATGGTGGGGAAGGCCCGTCGCCGCCGTCCTTTGCCGTTGCCGCCAAAACGATCCGTCTCCACGGAAGACGGAGCGACAGGCAACGGTCACGAAAAGACACACGAGGGCGAGCCGGGGGGTGTTAACACCCCGGTAGAACAACCGGGGGGGTTAACACCCCCCGGTAGAACAACCGGGGGGTTAACACCTCGGTAGAACAACCGGGGGGTTAACACCTCGGTAGAACAACCGGGGGGTTAACACCCCCCGCTCGCCGACGTTTATACGTGAGGAATAATCGTGTTTTCACGCTTTTTCATCAACCGACCGATCTTCGCCTCGGTGCTGTCCATCGTCATCACACTGGCCGGCACCATTGCCCTGTTCACCCTGCCGATCGCGCAGTATCCGGAGATCGCGCCGCCGACGGTCGAGGTGTCCGCTTACTACCCCGGCGCCAATGCCCAGGTCGTCGCCGACACCGTGGCCGCGCCCATCGAACAGCAGGTCAACGGCGTCGAAAACATGATGTACATGTCCTCGCAATGCACCAACGATGGCAAGTATACCCTCACGGTCACTTTCTATCCGGGCACCGACCTGAACATCTCGCAAGTGCTGGTGCAGAACCGCGAATCCCTGGCCGAGCCGATCCTGCCCGACCTCGTCAAGCGTCGCGGCATCTCGGTCAAGAAAAAATCGCCCAACGTCCTGATGATCGTCAACCTGTATTCCAGCGACAACAGCCGCACCAGCCTGGAATTGAGCAATTATGCTACTATTCAGATCCGCGATGAACTGTCGCGCCTTCCGGGAGTCGGCGACATTACCTATCTCGGACAGCGCGATTACAGTATGCGTATTTGGCTCGATCCGCAAAAGCTGGCGACTTATAACCTCAATGCCAACGACATCATCGCCGCAGTGATGGCGCAGAACATTCAGGTGGCCCCCGGTCAGATCGGCCAGCCGCCCACACCCAGCGGCCAGGTGAATCAGTACATCATCACTACTCTCGGCCGCTTGGAAAGCGTCGAGCAGTTCGAACGCATCGTCGTTAAGAACAACGGCCAATCGCTGGTCTATCTCAAGGACGTGGCCAACATCGAGCTGGGGGCGCAATCCTACGATCAAACCTGCACGCTGGACGGCAAACCGTCGGTGGCGCTGTCGGTCTATCAGCTGCCCGGCTCTAACGCTCTGGACGTGGCCAATCGCGTCAAGGAGCGCATGAAGCAGCTCAAGCGGCAGTTCCCGCCGGGCATCGATTACGAGATCGTCTACGACACCACACCGTTTATCCAAGAGTCGATCGCTGAAGTCGGCGAGACGCTGTTTGACGCCGTGGTCCTGGTGGCCGTGGTCGTGCTGCTGTTTTTGCAAAACTGGCGTTCGGCCCTGATTCCTCTGGTGGCGGTGCCGGTCGCCGTCATCGGTACTTTCGCCGTCATGGCCGTCATGGGCTTTTCGCTCAACAACTTGACGCTGTTCGGTCTGGTGTTGGCCATCGGCATCGTCGTTGATGACGCCATCGTCGTCGTCGAAGCCGTCGAACATCATATCGAGCACGGCATGGCGCCGAAGGAGGCTACCATCCGGGCGATGGAGCAAGTGTCCGGTCCGGTCATCGCCATCGGTCTGGTGCTGAGCGCCGTGTTCATTCCGTCCACGTTCATCACCGGCATCATCGGCCAGTTCTTCCGCCAGTTTGCCTTGACTATCGCCGTCTCGACAGTGATCTCGGCGTTCAACTCGCTGACCCTCAGCCCCGCACTGTCAGCACTGTTGCTGAAACGCCGTGTCAAAGGGCACTTTGAGGCGTTGCCGTGGTTCGCCTTCGCACCCCTGGGAGCGTGGGTGGGCCACAAACTCATTACCCGTCACCTGGCCGCCCACTTCGTCGAGTCGCTGCACCTGCAAGCGACCCAACAGACGCTGGACCTGTTGCGTTCGTGGGGCCCGGCTTTGGCCGGCGGCGTCGCCGGTCTGGTGATCGGCCTGGTGTTCGGACGGCCGCTGAATTACATACTGGGATGGTCGTTTTATCAGTTCAATCGCCTCTTCGACCTCTCCACCACGCTCTACACGCGGGCCGTGTCGGGGCTGTTGCGCGTTAGCTTGCTGGTGCTCCTGGTCTACGGTGGCTTGCTGACGTTGACGTGGTGGAGCTTTGTGCAAACGCCGACCGGCTTCATTCCTCAGCAAGACAAGGGTTATCTGCTGGTCAATGTGCAGCTGCCCGACGCCGCCTCCGTGACACGCACTCGGGAAGTCGTGGAGAAAATTGAGCGCATCGCCCTGGAAACCGAAGGCGTCAAGCACACCGTTGCCATCGCTGGCCAATCGATCCTGCTCAACGCCAACGCCTCGAATTTCGGCGCTCTCTACCTGATGCTTGACGACTTCGACAACCGCACCCGGCCGGAGTTGTCCGGCGACGCCATCGCCGCTGCGCTCCAGGATCGGCTGGCCCAGGAGATTCCCGAAGCGGTCGTCAACATCTTTGCCGCTCCTCCGGTGGAGGGCTTGGGCACGGCAGGCGGTTTCAAGATCATCCTGCAAGATCTCGGCGACAACGGTTTGCCTCGCCTGCAACGAATTGCCGATCGTATCGTCGCCGCCGGTCAAAGCGACCCGCATTTGCAGGGTGTTTTCAGCAGCTTCCGCGCCGACACGCCCTGGCTAGAGTTAATCATCGACCGCACGCAAGCCAAAGACCGCGGCGTCTCCATCGACGACATCCGCACCGAACTGGAATCGACCATCGGGCCATACTACATCAACGACTTCAACCTCTTCGGCCGCACCTGGCAGGTCAACGTCCAAGCCTATTACACCTATCGCCAATCAATTGACGACCTCAAGCAGTTGAAGATACGCAACAATCAAGGCGACATGGTGCCTTTGGCGGACTTCGCCTCGATGCGCTTCGTCAGTGGGCCGGTGTTCGTGATGCGCTACAACATGTACCCCGCAGCCGCTATCCATGCCGACGCCGGCCCGGACACCAGCTCCGGCCAGGCCATCGAACATCTGTATCAGGCCGCCGAAGAGCAGCTGCCGCAGTCGATGCGTACCGAATGGACCGAGTTGGCCTTGTTGCAGTTGCAGACCGGCAATACGGCCATGTGGGTATTTCTCTTGGCCGTGGTGCTGGTGTTTTTGGTGTTGGCGGCGCAGTACGAGAGCTGGTCGCTGCCGTTGGCGGTCATCCTCGTCGTACCCATGTGTCTGTTGTGCGCCATTACGGGCGTCATCCTGGCGCGGATGGACGTGAACATCTTCACGCAGATCGGTTTCTTGGTGCTGGTCGGGCTGGCGTGCAAAAATGCGATCTTGATTGTCGAATATGCCAAGGCCCAGCGCGAGGCGGGTAAGGAGCGCAAGCAAGCAACGCTGGCGGCTTGCCAGCTGCGCTTGCGACCGATCATCATGACCTCGTTCGCGTTCATCCTCGGCGTGGTGCCGCTCATGGTTTCCGAAGGCGCCGGGGCGGAGATGCGGCGGACGCTGGGCATTGCTGTGTTCGCTGGCATGTTAGGCGTGACTCTGTTCGGTATTTTCCTGACGCCGGTGTTCTACTACGTCATCCAGTGGTTCAAGGACCGCCGGCCGGTGCAGCTCCCCGACCTCGACGACGATTGGCGCGCCGTCGAACACGCGGTCTCACATAGCAACGGTCAAGCGCATACCGTCGAGTACGAGACGGCAGCCGTCACGACTCGACAATCGAGCTAAATAAAACCACGCAATAACGAAAGGAAAAGAAAGGCGAGCAAGAAAAAAAGGCGAGCGGCGGGGTTTATCCCCGCCGCCAAGACCGCCGGGATAAGCGGACAATAAATTTTTTGCTCCTGGGAAACCTCCTGGTCCTCGGAAGCTTCCCAATTTACTACGATATCGGCAACTCCAGTTCCGAGTCTTGAGGGGGCACCGGTAGTTTATTTTAAGATAGCGTCTGATTTTGCGATTCCCAGCGTTCGATGAGCATCATAATCTGGTTCCATTCCCACTCAAGAAAAAGCAATTCACTTTGCAAGAAATTGTTCCAGGCAGAAAGTATGGACTGGAAGAGCGAATCGGCCGATGAGGGACTGGTTGCAGAGGACGATTGGTCTCCGGAAGAAGCACTCGACGGCGGGCTGGGCGGCGGCGATAGGGATGGCCCCGGCGACGGCGAGGGACTGGGCGACGGCCCTGTATCCGAAAGGGAAGTGACCATTTGCAGAGAGACATTATCAAGGAGAGCAGCGTTGCTGCCGTTGGGGGCCATCCCCAGGAACTGGATAGTGTAGTAGCCCGCTGTAGGAATGGTAAAGGTTGCCGTGTAGGTAGTAAAAGTAGGCCCAGGTGTGACCAGGGCCACGATCATGTTCCCCACCAAGACTTCGATCTGTTCTTGGCTGCCCGGATAGATGCCTACTTGAGTCGCCTGGAAGCTGAGCGTATAGACGCCGGCGGCGAGGCTCACCGTCTGGAGAATGCTGGCGCCCTGGTTATAGAGAAAAGCGGCCTGGAGATCATTAGGAGGCAAAACGTTGCCGCTGGCCATGTAGCTGTCATAACCGGCGATACCCGCCCAACCCAGAAACGCCCAAGGCGAGCCGCTGGGCTGAGGAACCTGACTGGCGCCCACGGAGGGATAATCGAAGTCGCCATCTCCGATGAGGTCGCCATTAGGCGAAGCCGAGGGACTGGGCGGCGGCGCGGACGACAACGGCCCGCCGGACGGCGACACGGGCGGAGTACCCACCAGGTAGTTGACCACTTGATTAGCAATCGGCGTGCCCCGGCCCGTGACCAAGTCATAGCCTGGTCCCGCTGAGTAGGAAGGAGTGCCCATGCTTCGGCCGCTGATAATGTCGTGGAAATTGCTGCTAGGCATCTGGTAAATCATGGGCAGGGTTTGGCTGGGGCCGTCCAAGGTGCCTTCTCCTACCAAGGCGCGGCCCTGATCGGCGATGGCGATTAAGGCGGCCCATTGCGGCGCACCGGCGCTGGTTCCTCCCTTGACGATCCAACCGCCAGCCTCCCCGTAACTATCGTAAACCGCGAAGCCGGTCTGGGGATCGGCGTCATAGGCCACATCCGGAGTGGTCCGCTGGGTCATGCTTTGAGAGACAACCGATTTCTGATAACTCGGCTGCGCTTCATAGGCACTGATGCCGCCGCCGCTGCCGCTCCAAGCTGTCTCGCTCACATAGTTGCCTTGACCATCCAGCGTCAGGGTCGTGCCGCCGACCGACAGGACATTGGGGGAAGCGGCGGGATAGATCGGCGGCGCGCCGGTGTCACCCGAAGCCGCAACGAAAGTGACGCCGGTATGACCGACAGGAGTCGTGAAAAAGCTATCATAACTGGTTTCGGTGGGGAACTCGGCATCGCCCCAACTCATGGACACCACCGAAACCCCCGGCAAGGAAGCAGCGGTATGGACAGCGCGTAACAGATCGGTAAAGTTGTCGCTGTTGGCCTCGACGAGTACGAGGTTGGCCCCGGGGGCCATCGCGTGCGCCCACTCGACATCCAGAGCTTCTTCCGCCTCCCACATGCCGGTCGGGTCCGTCTCCGGCAAATAAGTCCCGCCGATCTGGTTAAATACGCTCAGCGCAGCGTTGGGCAACCCGAATTGCTGGTCGAATACCTGCAAATCATTGGCGAGGTTGGGATCGTTGTAGGCAGCGACGATAGCGATGGTCTGGCCACTGCCGTCACCCTTGACGGTCCCATTGGCGAAGAGGATTTGATTGAAGCCGTAGGCTTGGCTGATCTGGTTGGGGGTGTAGCCGTTCACACCCAAGTCAGCCAGGGGACTGGCCGCGAGCAGTTCGCGCTTCTCGAGCCATTCCAGAGACAACAGCCCTGCGGACCGCTTGTTCTGCCGGCGCCGGCGCGATTTATTCTCGGCACGTGCGACCAGCCATCGCCGCCACGAAGGAGAGAGCATGACGCAGCCTTTCCGCAACAACGTCGTAGAGGAAAACCAAAGCCTGCCTGTTTCGGATGCGTCTGTCCTTGCATGGCGAAACGAAGGCGAGGGCCGAGTGGGCGAACGATTCGTCTGCAATGTCTGGAGGTAAGCCCGGATAACTCGCCAGATTTACCGGAACCGAATCCGTCCTTGTCCTTGTGCGCTTTTCCGGTCCTTTTCACTCAATCTGATTATTCGTCCGTTGTCAAGACGGCGTCAAGGAGGAGAGACTGCCACTGAAGGTTGACGCTCGCCAAAATCCAGCGGCAGTTTCTCATTTTTAGCATTGCTGGCAAAACGGCCTGAAAGCTGCTATAAAGCAAGCAGCTGTCGCCTTTCTTCAAACCGGAGAGGAGCATTATGGACCACAACTACACTCCGCAACAGCAACAACGGCATGCTTTGCTAACTGTCTTCCTCACCGTGTTGGGCCTGACTTTCTTTGGCTTGGTGTTGATCGTCATCAGCAACGGCTTGATCGGAGTCGTGGTGCTGACCGGCGGCGGCATGTTTCTTTTGGGCATGGTCCATTACACGCTGTGGGGCCGCGCCTTTTCAATAGAAACAGCCGGGGAACGTGAAGAAGAGCAGCGGCGCCGCCGTGCCGCTGAGATCGAGATGGAAGAACAGGGGCGTCAACCCGACACGCGCATTTACCGTTGACAGGGAGAAGGCGCCTTCAAGCGCCCCTTTTTAGACCTCTAAAATGCGCTGCCTTCCGAAGTAATAACGCAGCGCAGCATGGGTGGTCAGGCTGAGCAGAAACAGGCTCGCCATGGAGAGGCCAACATCGGCAACGAGAAGAGAGGCGATGGGCAGGTCCCCAGCCCACCAATGCATGAGGGCGCATCCCATCACTGCCAGGAACGGAAAGCCGAGTGCCACAGCGGCCAGCCACCGAAACGGCGGAAGCCATCCGCGCTGCCGAGCATAGATAAGGGCGATGCAGCCGGGCAACACAAGGAGTGTGCCCAACATTTGCGCGTTCCAAACGTGCGTTCTCGTGTGGAGAGGGAAGTCGAAGAAACCCGGAATGGCCCGCCAGCCATCTAGCAGCGCACTCCCTGCTAGAGACAGCACGGCAAGGCGAATCGGCCAGAGGGAGAGAGCAGCCAATCGGTGCAGACGGTCGCTGCTCGGCGCAGCCAGTAGGATTCGTGCCAGAGTGAGGACGGCCATGCCCCAAGCCAACGCCAGCGCCGCATAGGCCGACAACAGTAGCAGCACTTGCACATGCAGGCGCACGTCGTCCGCAGTCCCCTGCGGCAGAGACGACCACGGCTCGGCCAAGGCCGACGGCCAGTAACCGGCTGCAAGAAAACCGAGGCTGGAAACCAGAGCGCCCGTTAGAGAGAAAAAAGCTTCACGCGAAAGCGCCGTGAGGGAAAGCCCCAAGAATAGGACTATAGCAGCAGACCAGAGAATCCCCTGGTTTCCCGCGGCGATCCACACCTTGCCTTCTGGGACGGCTTGGCCGAAAAGTACCATCGCCAACCAACCCAGACAGCCCAGACTGCTCAGCAGTCCTGCGAGGGTAAATCGCCGATACCATTGCGGCCGTCGCAGTTTTACCGCCACCGCCGCCGCCAAGAAACCCGCGGCGAGCAAGCTTGAATACTGCACGCGTCGAGCGGCAGGGAGTCCGTCGGACGGGTGTTCACAAACCAATCGCTCGACGGACGGCGTCGCCGTTTCCCAAACGCCCAAGGAGCGAGCGGCGAGGACAAGCAAGCCGCTGTCACTCATCAATGCCAACGAAAGAAGCGCCCAAAACAAGAGCGGGGAGCGTTTGCGTGGCTGCCGCCGCCACTGCCGCAATAGTTCGGATAATTGCTGCCGCCGAGCCGCAGCAATGACGGGTTGTCGAACAGACGTTCTCGGTTGCACCTGTTCCTCTCCCTAGGTTGTGGCCGGGCCAGGCCGCGGCCGAACAATCGCCACAAACCATCGCAAATTTGCCGCCGAAATGCTAGAGCAATCTTGTGCGGGAGTATGCCTCTCGATTTGGGCGAGCGAGGTTGCGTCCGCGCCCCGAGTAGGCCCCTCCCACGGGAGGAGAGAGGATTGTGCCAAGTTCAGCCGCGAGCAGTATAAATAGATAGGACTCCGGGATGGTTCCCACGACGAATTGCGGAGCAAAGATCATGCATATACGAAAGATATGGACTCAGCCAAGCTTATCTCTGGGATGTTTGCTCTTCGTCCTTATGTTCCTGGAGGCGGTGGAACCGAAGCCGGGCGACGCACTCCCAAGTCCATTGTCGCCGTGCGAGGAGCAAGCGACGTTTCGTCTGCCCAAAGGATTTGAAATTGACCTCGTTGCCGCCGAGCCGGACGTGATCGATCCTGTGGCAATGGCCTTCGACGAGGAGGGCCGTATCTT
>JAJPIY010000207.1 GCA_021324515.1 Planctomycetota bacterium | reverse complement strand
GCCGAGGAAAAACTCAAAAAGACCCTCGAACAAGATGATGCGGCCGTCGAATCTGCTTACGCCCAATATCAAAAACAGCTGGCACGGCTGGAAGACATTAACCAGGAGATTAAAGATTGCTATATTGAAGCACCGCGCGACGGCATGGTGATCTATTACGTCGAGGAACGCGCTCGCTTCGGCCAATCTTCCGCGGGCGTCATTGCCCAGGGAGAACAGGTCAAGGAAGGCCAAAAGCTGATCGCCGTGCCCGACCTCAAGCAAATGGTGGTCAATGCCCGTATCCACGAAGCGATGGTTTCCCGCGTCAAGCCCGACGTGGTCAAGCACACCGGCTTCAGCGAGGCCGTCAATACCGCCTTGTTGATTGGGCCGGAGCCGCTCAGTGCCCTCTCCGCCTATGTGACCTTCGATACCGACATGCAGACAACTTTCGCGGACAAATACGAAGACGTGGAAAAGAAACTGGAGCGGCACGGCATGCCGGCTACTATTCGCGTCAACGCTTTCCCCGATCGCCCCTTGAAGGGGCACGTCAAATCGGTGGCCCCCGTGGCGTCGCAGACCGATTTCTTCAGCTCCGATGTCAAGGTTTATCAAACATATATCGCCATCGATGACAGCCGCCTGGAGGGCCTCAAGCCGGGCATGGACGCGGTAGTGACGATCTATGTCGATAGCACGCCCGAACCGGTGTTGACCATTCCGCTGGAAGCGCTGATGGGCAGCGTGGACATGGGCGACAAACGCCGCTGCTTCGTCATTGTGGACGGCCACCCAGAGATGCGCGAAATCACCTTGGGCAAAGCCAATGAGAAGATCGCCGAAGTCAAGGAAGGCTTAAACGAGGGCGATGTCGTTGTCCTCAATCCCGGCGTGCTGCTCACAGACAAAGAGAAAGTGCAGTACGGCGTCTCGGCGCCAAGCAGCCAGGGCGGCGGCGACCGCGGCGGTTTCGGCGGTCCAGGAGGCCCAGGCGGCGGCAAGGAAGGCAAAAAAGGCAAAAACAAGGGCAACTGGAAAAGCGGAGCAGGAGGAATGCCCAACGGCAGCCCCGGCATGCAAGGCCCCCCCAACGCACCTGGCGGCGGAGGTTTTGGCGGCGGCGGACGCCGCAGCCAAGGCGGCGCACCCCCCGGCGCCAAAACGCCTGCAAACCCGTAACGAACAACCCTTGGCGAGCCCGCCGGGTTTATCCCGGCGGCACCGTTGCACCGCCGGGATAAACCCGGCGGCTCGCCAAGGGTTGGCTCACCAAGATTCATGACAGAAGTTTTTCAAGGTCCCCCCTACAATGGCCGACATCGTTCGCATTACCGACCTGGTTAAGATCTATTACCTCGAATCCGTCGAGGTGCAAGCCTTGCGCGGCATTACCCTGTCGGTCGAGGAAGGCGATTTTGTCGCCCTGATGGGACCGTCTGGCTCCGGCAAATCGACCCTGCTCAATCAACTTGGCTGCCTCGACCGGCCGACCAGCGGCCAATATTTCCTCGGCGACGAAGATGTTTCGGAGATGGACGACGATCAACTCTCCGAAATCCGCAGCAAATATCTCGGCTTCATTTTCCAATCGTACAACCTACTGCCGCAATACACGGTCGTGGAGAACATCGAAATCCCGCTGCTCTACCAGGGCATCAAGCTCAACGCCCAGACCCGCGAATGGTGCATTCATCTGGCCCACATAGTCGGCCTGGGCGATCGGCTCGACCATCGCCCCATGCAACTGTCCGGCGGCCAGCAGCAGCGTGTCGCCATCGCCCGCGCTCTGGTCAACAATCCGCACGTGATCCTCGCCGACGAGCCGACCGGCAACCTCGACTCGCGCACCAGCGATGAGATCATGGAGCGCTTGCAGCAACTTAACGACATGGGCAAGACCATCATCATGGTCACCCATGAAAACGACATCGCCTCATGGGCCAAGCGCATCATCCGCATGCGCGACGGCCGCATTGAATCGGACGAACGCAATCTGCACCGCACCATCGGCAATAAGCTGGTCAAGATGGACGGTTTTGCCGGCAACGGCTTCGCCCTCCGCCCCGCTGGATTATGACCATCGGGTCAACGACGCTTTGGAGAAGCGTCGCGGACCGAATTCACGAGTGACACCCATGTACCTGCTCTACATTCTCGTGGGGATCCTGTTGTTAGGCGCCGCCATTGGCCCCGTGTTGTATTGGGACAAAGGACGGCGCAGCTTGGTATTGGCGATTCGCAGCTTGTGGTTGCACAAGATGCGCGCCTTCTTATCGGTGCTGGGCATCATTATCGGCACCGGCGCGGTCATTACGCTGATGGCCTTTGGGGAAGGCAGCATGCAAGAAGCGCTCAACGACATCCGCAAGCTGGGAGCGACCAACATCATCGTCCGCAGCCGTAAACCGCCGGAGAACTCAGCGACGGCCGGTCGGTCGCGCGTGGCCGTCTACGGCTTGACCCAGGACGATTACGATCACTTCGCTGTTCTCCAGCAAGGCGGCACCATCACCCGCATGGTGCCCATGCGCATTTTCCCTCAAGAAATGCGCCGCCTCCATCTGATGTGGACCGGCCGCGCCGTCGGCACCACCGCGGCCTACGCCGAAATCAACGATCTGCCTCTGGCCTTGGGACGCTTTCTCCGCCCGGAAGATGAGGAAAATCACGACAACGTCGCCGTCCTCGGCGCACGCGTTGCCCAAGGGCTGTTCCCCTTTGAGAACCCGTTGGGGAAAACCCTCAAATTGGGTCAGTCCGAGTGGGTGGTCGTCGGCGTACTCAAGAGCCGCACCGCCGTCGGCGATGCCGGGGGATCGATAGCAGAGGATTACAACAACGATGTGTACATCCCGCTGACTACTTGCAACGAGCACTTCGGCTCCATCATCACCTATCGGCAAGCTGGTTCGTACCAACGCGAGCAAGTGGCCCTCAGTCAGGTGACGCTGACCGTCAGCGACATTGACAAGGTGCGCTCGACCGGCGAACTGATTAAGCAGATTTTGTCACGCCACTATAAGGATGACTGGGAAGTGTCGGTGCCGCTAGACAAGCTGGAACATGCCGAACGGGAACAGTTGCGTTTTTTGGTCTTGTTGTTTGTGATCGGTGGTATTTCGCTGTTGGTGGGCGGCATCGGCATCATGAACATCATGTTGGCGACGGTGACGGAGCGGACGCGCGAGATCGGCATTCGCCGCGCTTTGGGCGCCAAGCGCCGCGACATTATCTGGCAGTTCCTCATCGAGGCCGTCGCTCAAACTTCGCTGGGCGGCGTGCTCGGCATCCTCGGAGGGCTTTGTCTAGTCTTCATCGTCCCGCCAGTGGCCGAATGGCTCTGGAATTACACGCCGCCGACCCGGGTGACGGCTTTGCCGATCATTCTGGCGTTGATCGTGGCCGTCGGCACCGGCATCGTCTTCGGCCTCTACCCCGCTTATCGCGCCGCGATGCTCGATCCTATTGAAGCCCTGCGGCATGAATAAGGCGGCCGCGCAAAGCCTCTTGCTGACATACGATCCTGGTTTGCAACCGCCCAGGAACCAGGGCTTGCCATGTCGATTCATGAGGCTTCACCGCGCCGTGTTGAACGGAAAAGCATAGCCCTTGGAAATCGGGTAAGAAGCAGGCGCGACGCCTGCCCGGATCGCTGCCGGCGGAATGGCTTTGTAGCGGCCGTTCCACATATCGTCCTTGCTATCGGCATCGTGGGCCTTCATATCGTGGATAATCAGAGCAGCTTCGTCGATGCGGAAACGGAAACAGAAAGGCGCATCGAATAGTGTCCGGCTCATCTCTGCTTCTTCGTCTTCGTCACATTCGATACTGGTGACGACGCCGTAAATAAGACCGTCGTGCGTCATGGCATAGTCGGCGTGCAAGGTGATGGTCTTGTCGCCGGTACAGATGATGTGCAAACGATTGTCTTCGATGTTCAAAACTACATGTGTTTTGCCGACCTTGCGTTCCCATCTGCCCAGCGGTTTCGTTATCTCTTGTGCGTGTAGGACATTTACGCTCGCCAGGCAAATTACCAGCGCCGAAAAGAATTTCACCATCACCTTGCCTCCTCGTTCTATTTTTTTCTGTTTGCCGTACTCAAGGGCCAATCGGAGCGGGAGAGTACGAATTTGCGCGGCGAAAAACAAGGCGGACTGGCCTCGTTTAGCCGCGAGCCGGAGGCGAGCGCGGCCGCGCTCGCCTCCGGCTCGCGGCTAAACAAGGTGTTTGTGCGCCAAAGCGCGGCCGCGCTCGCCTCCGGCTCGCGGCTAAACGAGGTGTTTGTGCGCCAAAGCAATCGCCCCGTGTACCACCACTTCTTCGCCCAGTGCCGCGGGTACAATGTCCGTCAGCCCGGCGAACGGCTTGAACACGCGCTCGGCAACCATTCGGCGCAGCGGCTCAAACAGCAGTTTTTCACCCATCAACGAGACACCGCCGCCAATGATGATGCGCCGCGGACAAAGAAGAGCGATAACGTGACAGATTGCTTCGGCCAAACTTTCAAAAGCGCGTCTCAAAATCGCCCAAGCGAAATCGTCTCCTTCTGCGGCAGCACTCGCTAAATCTCGAACAGTTATGTTGTGCAGTTGACCACCAGCACGTTGCAGGACTTGCTTCGCCCAACTGTTATCTGTGGCCTGTAATCGGGCTTCGCTCTCGATCCCCCAACCGGAGGCAATATCTTCCAGTGTGATAAACCAGAAACCCTGCGGGGACTGAGCCGGTATGCGCAAATGTCCTATCTCTGCCGCCCCCTTGCCGCAGCCGCGATAAATCTCGCCGTTGATGATGAAGCCGCCGCCGATGCCGGAGCCAATCGTGATATAAAAGATCGGCGATAGCCCTTTTCCGGCGCCGTGCAGCGCCTCGGCCAGTCCCGCCACATCGGCATCGTTGCCCAACGCCGCCGGCAGACCGACCACCTCCGCAATCCACTCCGCCAGGGGAAAATGGTCCCATCCCTCGATCTGGTGCGATTTGATGACGGTGTGCGTGGCGTCGTCTACGGGACCGCCGAAGCCGATGCCGACGCCGCGGAGTTCACCGCGATCAATACCGGCCTTAGCGAGCAGCTCCGGCACAGCGGCGACGATCTGGCGGCGAATACCCTCCGGCCCGGCAGCAACATCAACAGCGCCGCGCCACAAGCCGCGCAGTTTGCCGTCATCGGCCCCGACGCCGAGTTGGAGCTTGGTGCCGCCGATTTCGATACCCAAATACATGCGTCACCATCAAAGCGAGATGCGCTTGTGCAGGTTGTCCACAATCCAATGAAACGCCGTCAGGTGGATCGATTCGACGATGCCCATGTCCTCGAGCGGCACATGGAAATTGTAGTGGGCCAGCGTGCGCAGCTTGCCGCCGGAGAAGCCGGTGCAACCGAACGTTGTCAGGCCGTGCTGATTGGCCCATTCGACCGCCCGCAGAATGTTTGGACTGTTACCCGAACCGCTGATGGCGATAAGCAGATCACCCGGACTGGCCAGGTTCTTGAGCTGTTCGACAAAGACGCGCTCGAAGCCCTCATCGTTGCCCCAGGCGAGAATGTATGGCGTATTGTCGGTCAGGCTCAGAATGCGCACTCGTTTCTTCGTATCGTTGTCGAAGTCCTCGCGGCGCAGCGTGCCTTTGCCAATGTCCTCGCAGAAATGCGAGGCGTTGGAGCCACTGCCGCCGTTGCCGCACACGAAGATGAATCGGCCATGCTCGTAGCAGTCGTACATCAAATCGGCCAAACGCTTGATCTCGGCCGGCTCAACGCGCAGCAGCTCGTGTCCCACGCGCTCCAGAAATGGCCGAACGTCCAGTTTGATTCCTAACATCGATAATTCCCCTCATTCACTCTTTCAACCAATTTTCTACCCGCAATCGCGGTACTTGCTGAAAGTCGCGCAAATTCGCTGATAAAAGCAAGGCATCTTGAGTAAGGCGATACAAGCGATCTTCAAATCCATGCTGCCGATGCGTACTTTCATCCGTCGTAAGCGATCGAATTCATTGGTAGCGTGAACGTCAAACGGAATTACAGGAATCCTGCTGAGGAAATCCAGCAGCTTCAACGGGCGTTCGTAGGCTGGGATTTGTTGATGAACCGTCCGCAGGTGATTGATTTCAGCTAGCCATCCGCGCATTTGTTCCTCAGCATTCACAATGGTGGTGGCAATGTCGCGATCGCTAGAGGCAGCCAGGCGACCCTCCAACCGAGCACGTTGAGCGCTCTCCGGATACTTCAGCACAGATAAATGGTCCGTATCCAGGAGAATCATGAGTGTGTGCGTCGTTTGCTCTTGGAAGGTTTCGGCATGGTCTTGCGGCGATCTTCTTCTCGTATCTTTCGCCCTGCTTCATCTATCCGCTTCATTACCTCATCGTCATCGAACATCCCCACGACGTTGCGCCAATCCTTGGGGTGAATCAGCTTCTGGACCTGTGCTTGCAGCGCTGCCACCTGTTTCTCTAGTGCATTCATTCGCTCTTCGAGTGTTGCCCGCGTCATGGCTTCTCCTCCTCGTGAGTAAACTCGGCATCCCCTGTTTCACCCCAAACTAGCGCGCAATTAGGTTACAACAGAAGGATGCACGAAAGCAAGAGAGACAATGGCGCCGCACAGATCCTATTAGAGGTATGTATAATAGATAAATTCTTGAAGCTGGGCCACAGAAGCCGTGCCTGTCGTGCCCAATTGATGAATCACGATCGAGGCGGCCGCGCTGGCCAGTTCCAGGGCCTCGCGGATCGAAGCGCCGGCGGCCACGTTTGCCGCCACATCTTCTGTGGAGCGCCCCAGCCAGGCAAATTCCCAGTCGTGAATGCTGCTTGCCCTGTTGGTAGCCAGGTGCGTCAGTCAGCCCTGTTCCAGCATCCGGTCGAGAACCAAGACTGCCCCATTCCGCAGCAGGTATGCTCCGAAAATCAACAGAATGCTAGCACCGCGACTGCGCGGCGGTGTGGAGGTGGTGCGCCGCCGCACGCACAGCGGCGGCGACGGCCTCGTTTACAGGGCAAGCAGATAATCGAGCAAGACATCGGCGTCGCGATAATCGGGAATTAGCACGTCAAGCCATGTCGTCTGTTAGTCCTTCCCCTTTTCTTGATACCGGCCACTACAATAGTAGTATACCGGACACGGTAGAGATCGACACAGGCATAGGCGAGCGAAGTTGCCCTTGGGCGAGCGGGGAGTGTGAACCCCCCGGTTACATAGGCGAGCGGGGGGTGTGAACCCCCCGGTTACATAGGCGAGTGGGGGGTGTGAACCCCCCGGTTATGCAACCGGGGGGTGCACACCCCCCACTCGCCCACGTGTCAGATCTCTCCGTGCTCCGTATAAATATTCGCAATCCCGAAGGGCGTTTCTCATGATCCGCGACCTTATCCTTGGCACTGCCGGCCATATCGACCACGGCAAAACGTCGCTTGTTAAGGCGCTGACCGGCATCGACTGCGATCGTTTGCCCGAAGAAAAGGCGCGCGGCATTACTATCGATATCGGTTTCGCCATCCTTGAACTGCCGCCGTACCGCCTCGGCATCGTCGATGTGCCCGGCCACGAACGCTTTATCAAGAACATGCTCGCCGGCGCCACCGGCATTGACCTGGCCCTTCTCGTCGTCGCCGCCGACGATTCGGTCATGCCGCAAACCCGCGAACACCTGGAAATCCTGGGGCTGCTCGGCCTCCGCCACGGCGTCATCGCGTTGACCAAGTGCGACCTTGTCGATGCGACCACGCGCGACGTGGTCGAGTTGGAAATCCGGGAATTGGTGCAGGGGACGTTTCTGGAGAACGCTCCGCTCATCGCTACCTCGGCGCACACAGGGCAGGGCATTGCCGAACTCAAGGCGGCCATTGCTCAGACGTGCCAGCACGTCGAAGCGCGCCGCGGCCAACAATGGTTTCGCCTGGCCATCGATCGCTCGTTCATCGTCCAGGGCCACGGTACAGTCGTAACAGGGTCCGTGACATCCGGTAGTCTGCGTGTGGGCGAAGAAGTGGAATGGCTGCCGCGCGGTCAGCGCGTGCGGGTGCGCTCGTTGCAGAACCACGATCGGAACGTTGAGGAAGTTCATCGCGGCCAACGGGCGGCGATCAATCTAGCCGGCGTTCATCACGACGAGGTGATGCGTGGTCAGGAATTGGCCACGCCAGGCTATCTGGCCCCGTCGCGCGTGATGACCGTTCGCTTGCACTGCCTGGCCGACGTGAAACGGCCCCTCAAACACCGCACGCCGGTGCGCTTCCACATCGGCACCGCCGAGATCATGGGTACAATCGCCTTGCTCGATGCTGACGCCCTCGCGCCGGGGCAATGGGGCTTGGCTCAGGTGTTTCTCGAGGAACCGGCCCTGGGTACATGGGGCCAACCGTTTGTGGTCCGCGAATCGTCAGCGACGCAGACGCTCGGCGGCGGCCAGGTATTGCAACCCGTGGCACGCAAAATTCGTCGGCGGCACTTGGACATGCTCGAACGTATCGAGCGGCTCTGGAGCGGCGATGCACGCGAGCGGGCCTTGACTGTGGCCTGGTTCGGTGGTTTCGGCGGCTTTACGGTGCCGGAATTGGTGCGCGGCGCCAATATCGGGCCGGATGAAGCGGAAGCGCTGATCGCCACACTAAAAGAGCAGGGCGAGTTGGTGGAAGTCCCCATCAGCGCGGCCCGGCGGCTGCTGCTGCACAAAGACATGGTGAGGGAATTGGAGGAACGCATCTTGACGGTCCTGGATAGGCTGCACGAGCAATTTCCCTTGATGTCCACCCATGATCGACAAAAAGTGCAATCGCAGCTCGATTATGTCGGCGACGACGCTTTGGTCCAGGCGACGGTGGAACGCTTGATCGCCAGCAAGAAACTGGTGGGCGACTTGCGCCGCATTGGCCGCGCCGACTTCAAACCGAAGTTGAGCGCCAACCTGCGCAGACTCAAGGACAAGTTGGTGGCGGCTTATCAGGCGGCGCGTTTCCAGCCGCCGGAGCCTTCGAGCTTCGCCGGTCTGGCTGGTGGCAACGCTGCCAACCTCAAGGATTTGTTCGAGGTCTGCATCGCTGAGGGAGATTTAGTCCATATTGCGGAGGACATTTATCTGCATGGAGACGTCGAAGCCGAAATGCGGCGCCTGGTGCGTGAAAAGCTCACCGAGGGCAAGGGACTAACCGTGGCGGAGATCCGCGACATGCTGGGCACGACGCGGAAATATGCCGTGCCGTTGTGCGAATATCTGGATCGCGTCGGCGTGACCCGGCGCGAGGGCGACGTGCGCGTGTTGGTCTAAATGGATGCATTCATGAGTGGCAATCTTTTTCGCCAACTCCCCTCCGTCAACGAGGTCTTGGCGCTAGAGGGGATACAGGAACTAGCGCGGGACCACGCCCGCGATTTGATCGTGGCTGCGGTACGGGCCGAGCTAACCGACCTTCGCGAGCAGATTCGCCAGGGTCTGGCCGTGGACGGCCAGAGCGCCGCGAAGGTGGTGGCGTCCCGAGTTGCGGATCGTCTGGGTCAGGAAATGCAGGCGAAGCTGCGGACGGTCATCAACGCCACCGGCATCATTCTGCACACGAATCTCGGCCGTTCGCCGCTTGCAGAAGGAGCGGCCCAAGCGGCCTATGAGGCAGCGCGCGGCTATCTCAATCTGGAAGTGGACCTCGACAGCGGCAAGCGTTCATCACGGCAGCTCGCCCTCCGCGAATGGCTGTGCCGGCTGACGGGAGCGGAATCGGCCACCGCCGTCAACAACAACGCGGCGGCCACCGTCATCGTGCTGCGAACCGTGGCCAGAGGCAAAGAAGTCGTCATCTCACGTGGCCAACTTATTGAGATCGGCGGCAGTTTTCGCATTCCTGACATCATGGGCGTTAGCGGCGCCATTCTCCGCGAGGTCGGCACCACCAACATCACACGCCTGAGCGATTACGAACAGGCCATCGGCCCCAACACCGGAGCACTGTTGCAAGTGCATACGAGCAATTATCGCATCTCCGGTTTCACCAAATCGGTGCCGTTGGCGGAGCTGGCGGCCCTGGGCAAGAAGTACGGTTTGCCGGTGATCGACGACATCGGCAGTGGAGCGCTGGTGGACTTGGCGCGTTTCGGCCTTCAGGGTGAGCCGATGGCGCGGGCAAGCATTGCAGCTGGCGCCGATCTGGTGTTGTTTAGCGGCGACAAACTGCTGGGCGGGCCTCAGGCCGGGATCATCGCCGGACGCAAAGAGTGGATACAAAAGATCGAAAAAGATCCTCTTATGCGCGCCTTCCGTCTGGACAAAATGACGCTGGCCGCCCTGGAAGCGACCCTGCGGTTGTATTTGCACGAAGAGCATGCCTTGCGCGAGGTGCCGGTGTTGCGCATGCTCGGCACGCCGCTGGAGGAATTGCGCCGGCGTGCCGAGGGACTGGCCGAACAGCTGCGCGGCCTCGCCGGCTTGGCTGCAGTGACGGCGACGGAAGACATCGCCTACGTCGGCGGTGGCTCGCTGCCGGACCAGGGCCTGAAATCGTGGGTTGTCGAGATCGAGGCCGACTCCCTCAGCGATGCCGAGTTGGCCCGGCGTCTGCGCTTGGGAACGCCTGCCGTCATGGCCCGGCTGCGTGGCGGCAAACTGGTGCTCGATGTCCGCACCATCTTCACCTATCAGGAAGGGCCGCTGATCGAGGCGGTGCGAAATGCCCTGCGGATTTAGTCGCCGACAAGCCGGCGGCGAACTGCTTCGACTTGTTGGGCGTCCCAGCGGGGTTGGGGGTCGCGCACCAGACGGGCCGCCAGCTCGACGCCTTTGTGGCTGCGCAACACCATCCAATGCGTACTGTTGAAGGGATAGGCTGGGATGCCTTGCTTCTGCAAATCGGGTGGATACTGCGAGCGGTTAGACACCACGCCGTCGCCGACGACCGAGCCGGTGCCCACGATGCAGGCGAACTCGATGTGCCGCGGAATTTCCTTGTCTAGCCGCTGCGACAGAATACGGCTGCGGACCGGCTTGGTCAACGAATCGAGGAAATCGAGCTGATTGGCCCGCACGGTCTGCCATTTGGCCCAGCTGGAGCCGGTGTTGGGGGCGCACACTTGAATCACCTTAGTTACGCCGCAATCGGGGTGGTCCTCGACAAACTGCCGGGCGATGACGCCGCCGGCGCTGTGGCCGATGAGCACAATCTCGCGGTAGCCATCCTGCCGAAGTTGCCGTATCGCCTGGGCCAACTGGGGGCAGTCGGCGATGTCATCGGCGCTGGCTGTCTGAGCATAGGCGAACGCGAACACGTCCGCTTCCTGAGCCAGCCGTTTGACCAGCAGGCTGTCAGGCCGTTGCCAAGCGTGCAGCTGCGCTCGACCGACGTTGGTTTTGCTGAAGGGATGAACAAACAAGCCGTGAATCAACACTACCGCTCGCCTGTTTGGTGAGGCGTTCCACCAATGCCGCTGCGACAGGACAGGGGCGACCGGGACAAACTGCGTCTCGATCGTTTCTGGAGAGGCGAACAAGAAGCATAGAATGGGCAAGGTCGTGTACATGACACCCTCCCGGATCTGCAAGCAAGCGGCATCCAGGCCCCCTGTAGCGCACGTTCGCGCCCGGAAGTCAAGTTCACTTGTCGTGAGGCGTTCTTGAGCCGATCGCAAAACCAGGTTTTCCCCTATTGCCGGAAGGCTCGGCAAAAAGCATTCTCTTGTTCCAGTGGGAAAAAAAGGTAATTTCGGCACGGTTTCACAGCGAGAGCAACTTTCGCTGCTTCAGCCGTCTGGACTTGAGTTGCCAGCGAAGCGGCCATAAGACAAAGTAGATGCTTGGACATAGTGTAGCCAATGAGAAGAAAGAGGAAGTCATGGGCGTACTCGCCGATTGGCAGATTCAGCGGGAGATTAAGATTGAGCCGTTCGCCGAAAGCGCGGTGCGTCCCGGCGTCATCTCCTACGGCCTGAGCAGCTACGGCTACGATGTGCGCATCGGCCGACGCTTCAAGGTCTTCACCAACGCACGCTGCGCCGTCGTTGATCCCAAGAACTTCGACCCGAACTCCTTTGTGGACATGGAAGGCGATTTTTGTCTGATTCCGCCGAACAGTTTCGCGCTCGCGGAGACCCTGGAATATTTAGAGATTCCCCGCGACATTCTCGGCATCTGCCTGGGAAAATCGACGTATGCGCGGTGCGGCATCATTTGCAACATAACGCCCTTGGAGCCGGAATGGCGCGGCAAGATCACGATCGAGATCAGCAACACCACACCGCTGCCGGCCAAGATTTATGCAGGCGAGGGCATCGCCCAGATCGTGTTCCTGCGAGCCGAGGCCGTTTGCCAAATCAGCTATGGCGACAAGCGCGGCAAGTACCAAGACCAGAAGGGGCTGACGCTGCCGTTCGTCCTCGGCGCCGAGCCGACCAGCTGAGGCCGCCTCAGCGGCTTCTTGTTCCCATACGGAGCGCAGGAACGAAGGTGAAAAAATTCTGTGTACAAGCGTCTACGTTTGCAGTAAACTTATACTCCACGGACTGACAACCGCTCCTCCGTCCGGTTTGCCTGAGAAACCAGCCCTCGACAGCCGGAAATGGTGGAGTGATTTTTTTCGTGATATTTCTCCATGCAAATCCCACGTCGCTATACCACGGCCGGGGGCGACCCTTTCGCCTCGTTCCCTTTCGTCAAGCGGACCTCGCGCATCGTCAACCCGGATGGGTCGGTGGTCTTCGAGATGAAAGACCTGCTGGCCCCGGAAGGCTGGTCGCAGGTAGCGGTGGATGTTCTGGCCCAGAAATATTTCCGCAAGGCCGGCGTACCACGGCACAGCCAGAAAGTACCCGAAGACGGCGTCCCGGAATGGCTCCAGCGCAGCGAACCGGTCGCAGCTGATCCGCGGGACGGCCACGAGACCGATGCGCGCCAGGTGTTTCATCGTCTGGCCGGCTGCTGGACGTATTGGGGCTGGAAGGGCGGCTATTTCTCGTCGGAGGCTGATGCCCGCGCCTTCTACGACGAGGTTTGTTACATGCTGGCGGCGCAGATGGCCGCGCCGAACTCGCCGCAGTGGTTCAACACCGGCCTGTTCTGGGCCTACGGCATCGACGGCCCCGCCCAGGGGCATTACCGCGTCGATCCGCAGACAAAGCAGGTGGTGCGCTCCACGTCGGCCTATGAGTATCCAGCGCCGCATGCGTGCTTACCCTACCATGCCCTCGTAACGACGCCGGCTGGCCCAATCCCCATCGGTGAGATCGTCGAGAAGAACCTGGTTGGCTTGCCGGTTTACGATATCAAGGGACTGACGCGCGTGGTAGCAGTCAAGCACAATGGTGTCAGAGCGGTCTATCGTGTTCGTTTGACCAACGGCAACTTCATTGAGGCGACAGCGGATCATCTCGTACTGGCCTGTCACGGTCATAAAGGACAGCAGCGTTGGTATGAAGTCGGCCAGCTAGAGCCGGGCATGCGGCTTATCCAGCGCACGGATACGACGGTCGAAGAGGAAGGCAACGCTCACACGGAGGCCGAGGCCGCTCTGGCCGGCTGGCTCCAAGGGGACGGCTTCGTAGGGCAGTATACCTATGGGACCAACCGAAGCCTCACCCTTGAAGCCATAACTATCGATGCAGACGAGCGAGCTTTTGTCGGCGGCCTCGTCGATCAACTCTTTGCGGAGGTTCATTCGCATGAGCGCAGCGTCATCAGCCGCAGTGCCATGCTCGACATCCGCCGCTTACGTCTCTACGGCGAACCGTTGCGTGACTTCGTAACTCGCTATGGCTTGCGGGATCGTCGCTTGGATATGCAGGTCCCTTATGCCGTGATGCGTGGCGGACGTAATGTCATGATTGCCTATCTGCGGGCGTTGTTCCAGGCCGATGGGTGTGTACGTATCCGCGAGGATCGGCAGAGCAGCGATATTGTTTTCGGGACCATTTCCCCGCGATTGGCGATTGGCGTTTCACAATTACTCTTCCATTTGGGTATATACAATCGCATTGTAACCTGCCGCGATTCACGCGCGGATCGGCAAGAGTATTATCAAGTGATCGTTTCTTGGAAAAGCGAGAAGGAAAAATTCGCTGAACAAATTGGGTTCGTCTCCGCCAACAAATGCGCCAAGCTCGCCGAAGCATTAACTTTCCCGGGACGAACTGTCGCTAAGTTGCGCGATGAGGTCATCGAAACCATTGAATACGTCGGTGAAGAGGACGTATACGACATTGAGACAGAGAGTCATACGTTCCTCACGAATAATATAGTGGTCCACAATTGCTTTATCCTCTCCATCCAGGATGATCTCGTAAATGAAGGCGGCATCATGGATTTCTGGGTGCGAGAGGCGCGCATCTTTAAGTACGGGTCGGGCAGCGGCGCGAATTTCTCTTCGCTGCGCGGGGAAGGCGAACCATTGTCCGGCGGCGGCAAATCCAGCGGGTTGATGAGCTTCCTCAAGATCGGCGATCGGGCGGCGGGCGCCATCAAGTCGGGAGGCACAACACGCCGGGCCGCCAAAATGGTCATCTTGGACCTCGATCATCCCGATATTGAAGAATTCATCAACTGGAAGATGGTCGAAGAGGCCAAAGTGGCGGCGCTGGTGGCCGGCTCGCGGCTGCTCAATCGCCATCTGAATGCTATCCTCAAGGCCTGCGCAAGTTGGCCCAACGCTGAGGAGCGGCTGGATCGCCAACGCAATCACCAGCTGCACAAGGCCGTCATCGAGGCTCGCGCCGCCCTGGTGCCGGTCAACTACATCGAGCGCGCCCTGCAATTGGCCGCCCAGGGCTTTACCTCCTTGACTATCGAGGAATACAACACCGACTGGAACTCGAAGGCGTACTTCACCGTTTCTGGCCAGAACAGCAACAATTCGGTACGCCTCAGCAACGAATTCATGGATGCGGTGCAGAAAGACGGGCCTTGGCGCCTGTACTGGCGCACGGAAAAAGAAAAAGCGCGGCGGGAAGGCCGGCCCCCCAAGCCCTGCAAGACGCTACGTGCCCGCCAGCTGTGGGAACAGATTGCTTTCGCCGCCTGGTCGTGCGCCGATCCAGGAGTGCAGTTCGACACCACCATCAATGAATGGCACACCTGTCCGGCGGACGGCCGTATCAATGCGTCGAACCCGTGCTCGGAATACATGTACCTCGATGACACGGCCTGCAACCTGGCCTCTCTTAATTTGCGCAAATTCTACGACGAGCAAACTGGCCATTTCGACGTAGATTCGTTCCGCCATGCCACACGCTTGTGGACGTTGATCCTCGAAATATCCGTATACATGGCCCAGTTCCCCAGCAAGGCGGTGGCCCAGAAATCCTACGATTATCGCACCCTGGGTCTGGGCTACGCCAACCTGGGATCGTTGCTCATGGTACAAGGGCTGCCCTACGATTCGCACGAGGGCCGGGCCTGGTGTGGCGCTATCACTGCCCTGATGCATGCGGTTGCCTACGCTACCTCAGCAGAAATGGCTGCCGAAGTCGGCCCGTTCCCCCGCTTTGAGGCCAACCGCGAAGCCATGCTGCGTGTCATCCGCAATCATCGCCGCGCTGCCTACAACGCTCCCCAGGAGGAGTACGAGGGGCTGACCATCACCCCGGTCGGCATCGATGCGCGTTTCTGCCCGGATTATCTGCTCAAGGCCGCCCAGCACGAATGCGATCGCATGCTGGAATTGGGCGAGAAATACGGCTATCGCAATGCACAGGTGACGTGCATCGCCCCTACGGGCACCATAGCCCTGGTCATGGATTGCGATACCACCGGCATTGAGCCGGACTTCGCCCTGGTGAAGTTCAAGAAACTGGCCGGCGGCGGCTACTTCAAAATCATCAACGAATCGATCCCCCCGGCGCTGCGGCGGCTCGGTTACACGCCGCGGCAGATCGAGGACATCGTTCGCTACTGCCGCGGGGCCGGTACGTTGCACGGCTGCCCGCACATCAACTTCGCCACGCTGCGGGCCAAGGGCTTCCCCGACGAAGTGCTCCAGCGCCTTGAAGCAATGATGCCCAGTGTTTTCGAGCTGCCTTTCGCTTTCAATCGTTGGACCGTCGGGGACGACGTGTTGATTGACAAGCTCGGCTTCAAAGCCGAACAGATCGAGGCCCCGAGCTTCGACCTGCTCACGGCCCTGGGCTTCAGTCAGGAGCAGATTGCCGAGGCCAACCGCTACGTGTGTGGCACCATGACCATTGAAGGGGCCCCGCACCTCGATCCCGAGCACCTGCCGGTTTTCGATTGCGCCAACAGGTGCGGCAAACTGGGTCAACGCTTCCTGTCGGCTGAGGCACACATCCGCATGATGGCCGCCGCCCAGCCGTTCATCTCCGGAGCGATCTCCAAAACCATCAATATGCCCCATACGGCAACCCTTGAAGATGTCAAAAGGGCGTATATGCTCAGTTGGCAGCTCATGGTCAAGGCCAACGCCCTCTATCGCGACGGCTCCAAGCTCAGCCAGCCGCTCAACACGGTGGCCGACGCCCCGGACCTGGAAGCGGAAACGGCAGAAGCTCGGCCGCAGGAGCCTAAAGCGGAACCCGTCCGTATCGCCGAGAAGGTCGTCTATCGCTATCTCGCCCACCGCCGCCGCTTGCCAGACCGTCGCGCCGGCTACACGCAGAAGGCCCGCATCGGCAATCACAAGGTGTACCTGCGCACGGGAGATTACGAAGACGGCACCCTCGGCGAAATTTTCTTGGACATGCACAAGGAAGGCGCGGCTTTCCGCAGCATGATGAACTGTTTTGCCATCGCCGTTTCCCTCGGCTTGCAGCACGGCGTCCCGCTGGAAGAGTTCGTCGATGCTTTCCTGTTTACGCGCTTCGAGCCGAACGGCGTGGTCCAGGGCAATCCGCACATCAAGATGACCACCTCGGTCATCGACTACATCTTCCGCGAATTGGCTATCACTTATCTTGGCCGGCATGATTTGGCCCAGGTTGAGGAGGAAGACCTGCGCGGCGATGCCATCCACCGGGAGCGCCACGAGCCGGATTTCGAGTCCGAGGAAGTGAAGGAGGAGCGCATCGTCGAGCCGCGGCCGATGAGCAAAGCATTTGCCACGCCACGCAGCGGCCATCTGAAACCCCTGCGCCACAGCGGCCCAGCCACAACCAACGGACACAAAAACGGCACCCACGAGCAAACGATGGAAGAGAAGATTCGCTTGGCGCGCCTGAAAGGTTACGAAGGCGATCCGTGCAGCGAGTGCGGCCAGCTGACCCTGGTGCGCAGCGGCTCATGTTGCAAATGCGACACTTGCGGCGCCACGTCGGGATGCAGCTGAAGCTGCTCGCTAAAAAAATCGCCCACAAAACTATTGACAGCCGGTTGTATCGATCGCATAAGAGATAAAGGGGAGGGCGATGTTCCCGACAAACCCGGCAACCGGCATGGTCCGCTTCAGTCAGTACTACCAACCCCCAGATGGGCTAGCCGGTGTTCCGAAAGGAGCGTTCGCCATGATTTATGGCGAGCCAGAGACGCCGCGGTTTCTGGCGGCGTTGCAGCGCCTCAAGCGTCAGCAGCGCAAGAAGGAGCGGCAAACCCGTCAGGCCAAGCAACGCGTCCGTGCTGCTCTGCGCAAAATGCGCCCTGGCTAGGTCACACGGGGCTCCTTGGTATGGTTGAGGAACACAGGATGACGTTTGCCGATCTCCTTAAGATAATCACCACCAAAAGGGCTGCGTTGCCGGGTGCCTTTGAGTCTGTGTGCCAAGAACTGGAAGACCGCATCTTTCGGATCGAGACCTCGTCTTTGGAAAAGTTGATCGCGGAGATCGGGGCCATTCCGGAGAGTATTGACCATGATTCGACCGCCGAAAAACTCTTCGCCAAAGCAGCCGACATTGTCCTAGCGAAGAGTTTGCAAGAGTTGGGGCTTCGTGCCACGGTCAACAAGGAACGCGCTGACTGCGCGGATGTAGTCGCAAAGAGCTATTTTCACGAATATTCGTTGGTCGGCGACGCGAAAGCGTTTCGCTTGAGCAGGACTGCCAAGAACCAGAAGGATTTCAAGGTCAAGTCTATGGCGGATTGGCGAGGCGACCACAATTACTCGGTGCTGGTATGTCCGTATTTTCAGTACCCCAAAAAGTCGAGTCAGATTTATGGGCAGGCGATCGATGACAATGTTTGCCTGTTGAGTTGGGAACAGCTGCTCTTCTTCATCCGTTCAGGCATCCGTGAATCGGCCAAGCTGAACCTTGCCTCGGTGTGGAACATCAGCGAATGGCTGACAAAGAAGGTTACAGTAAGCCAAAAGAACAAAAAAGACAATTTCCATCGACTGGGGAACCAACTGATTTGCGAACATTTGTCGCTTTCCTATAAAACCATGAAAGCCGAGTTGTTGACGTGTAAAGCTGCCACTATCGCCCGGGCTGAAAGTGAAATCGAATTTTGGACGAAGTATGAAAAGGGAGTCAAGCAGTATACTCGGGAGAAAGCCATTGCTGAACTGATCTCGGCTCTCAAAGTCCGTGAAAAGATCGCAGCAATTCAGAAGTATATCAAACAACTTCCCAAGGACGATAAGATCGGGTGATCCAAACATGATAGATACGGTCATACATGATGATTGCCTGAACGTCCTGCCCAAAATGGAGACGGCGTCGGTCCATCTCATTTTGAGCGACATTCCCTATGGCATTGGCATTGATGAGTGGGACGTCCTTCACCCCAACACGAATTCTGCTTTCTTAGGCTCAAGTCCTGCCCAACAGAAGGCAGGGGCCGTTTTTCAAAAACGAGGGAAACCGTTAAATGGTTGGTCAGCGGCCGACCGCGAAATTCCCTCACAGTATTACGAATGGTGCAAGACATGGACGAGCCAATGGCTCCGTGTGCTCAAGCCAGGTGGCTCCGCCATTATTTTTGCGGGGCGGCGTCTGGCGCATCGATGCATCGCCGCAATGGAAGACGTCGGTTTTACGTTCAAGGACATGCTAGCGTGGCTTCGTGAAACAGCGCCGCATCGCGCCCAACGAGTCAGTGTGATTTTTGAGCGACGCGGCGACGAAGATTCATCACGGCGATGGGAAGGCTGGCGCGTCGGCAACCTTCGGCCATTGTTTGAACCAATCTTGTGGTTCATGAAACCCTATGAGATCGGGGGGACCATTGCAGATAACATTCTCGAACATGAGATCGGGGCGTTTCATGAGAAGGCCTTTGTCAAGTATACCAAATCACCAGACAATGTTATCAAGGTCCAATCCGAAGCGAAAGAAGGCGGACTGCACCCAACACAGAAACCTGTGCGTCTGATGCAGGCACTTATCGAACTGACGACCAGTCGTGGCCATTTGGTCTTCGATCCTTTCTGCGGCAGTGGAACAACACTCGTAGCTGCCAAGATGCTGGAGCGGCATTATCTGGGCGTCGAGGTGAGGGAAGCATATTATCAGTTGACTGTAAAGAGGATTCGTGATTTGGAAACGGATCTCCAACAGAGCCTCTTCCCTGTCTTGCCCGACGCCTGACGGAAAGGTCTGGTCATGGTCTATCTCTCGCGCATCTACACGAAATCCGGTGATCGGGGTGATACCGGACTGGGCGACGGCACACGGGTTCCCAAGGACCATCCACGCGTCGTGGCCTACGGCAGCGTTGATGAGTTGAACGCCGTCCTCGGCCTACTCGTCAGCTCCTATCCGCAAGCATCCGAGATCGAGCTGATCCGCAGCATTCAGAACGATCTGTTCGATGTGGGCGCTGACTTGTGTTTGCCGCAGTCTGCCGATGAGAAACCCGGCGCCCATCTGCGTATTCGTCCTGAGCAAGTGGAGCGATTGGAGCAAGCCATCGATCGGCTGAACGTGAACCTGACTCCTCTGACGAGTTTTATTCTTCCCGGTGGACAAGGCGCGGCTGCTTGGTGCCATCTGGCACGCACCATCTGCCGTCGGGCCGAGCGCGAAGTGGTGACGCTGGCCCATAGCGAGACGGTCAATCCCCAGGTCATTGTTTATCTGAATCGCTTGTCGGATCTCCTCTTCGTGCTGGGGCGTGTCTACAACAATAACGGTCGCGATGACATCCTCTGGCAACCGGGCCAGACGCAACGGCCGAATCCTTGATCCTGGAACACAAAGAGAAAGCGATCTCCATGTTTACTCTCAGTGCCTTCGCCGATGAAATCTCACCGGATCCCCAAGAACAAATCGATGTGCTCCGTTCCTGCGGCGTCCGTCATATCGAATTGCGCTCGATCCTGAACACCAATGTCCTCGATCTGACCGACTTACAAGTGAGCGAGCTGAAATCGTTGCTCGATCGCCACGGCTTCCGCCTCAGCGCCATCGGCTCACCTATCGGCAAAGTCAAGATCGACCAACCCTTTGAGCCGCACTTGAAGCGTTTCGAGCGGGCCATTGAGCTATGCAAAGTTTTTGCGACGCCGAACATCCGTATTTTCAGCTACTATAAGCCGGAGGGCGACGCTTGGACGCGCTGGCGCGACGAGGTCATGGCGCGGATGGCGGAGAAGACTCGCCGTGCCGAGAAAGCCGGCGTGCGTCTTCTGCACGAAAACGAGCACAACATCTACGGCGACGATCCGCACCGTGTTGTCGATTTGCTTCAGACCATCAACAGTCCGCACTTGCGTGCCGTTTACGATGCGGCCAATTACGTCTTTTGCGGCTACGATCCGTGGCAAGGCTGGCAAAGGACGAAGCCGTGGACGGTGCATTTCCACATCAAAGACTGGATCGCTGGTGAAAAGCACGGCTGTCTGGCCGGCGAAGGTCAGGGGCGCCTCCCGGAAGTCATCGCAGATGTAGCACAGACTTACGACGGCTTCGCTACGCTGGAACCGCACCTACTCGGTGGCGGGCCGACCGGCGGCGTCACAGGGCCGGACTTGTTCCCCAAGGCCGTCGCCGCCTTTCGGAGTATCCTCGACCGCGCAGGGGCGAAATATCAGTAACCCCACTAGCCAGCACACTCGGGGCGCTGACGTAATCCTGCTCGCCTAGGTATGACGCAACCCGGCTCGCTTCCGACTAACGCTTTACGGTGATGAAAAATGGTTCGCCGCAATAGGTCCACTTCATGACAAAGTTGATCGAAATATGGGCCATGATCGGCACGAGCTGGTTTTCCACCGGCTTGGCATCTGGCGCCGCCCGGAACGTGAGATAACCCTGGGTCTGTTCGCCGGTCAGAAGCGTCCGACTCGCCTTGTCGTCGATACGGACGCCCGGCGGCAAGCTGCTTCCGTAAATCGTGTTCAGGTGTTGATAGACCGTATCGAGGGTGATGTTACCTTTAAAACCGGGGCGGCGCGAGAGAGTGACTTCGACGCGCTTCGATTCGCCCGGTTTGAGCGTGATAGATGTCGGGCGGATGGTAATAGATTGGAGATCGAGCGGATCGCCAATAGATAGGGTGTGCATATCGGCCGGATAATGAAAGCGTCCGCCGCCGGGCATGTAGATTTCCTGGAGTGGTCGGGCCGTCGCTTCGAGTTTTCCCTTGCCGTCTGGACGAGGAGCGGTGCCGAAGACGCGGAGGTTCACAGCCGTTTGTTGGGCGTCTGGGGCAGCTTGTACGATGATGCAGCCGTCCTGACCGTCGGCGAGAATACGACCACAGTGGGCCGTCACTCCGGCGGGTAAGCCCTCAACGCCTAGCTGAATCTCGCCGGCAAAACCGTCCTTGCGGATGGCTCGGACGAAGATAACACTCGCCAGACCGGGAGCGAGCAGCGTTTTGTCGGTGTCTATTTCCAGCTCAAAGTGCGGTTCGCTGCGAACAAGGGTGAGAAAATATACGAAGTCCTCGCCGCCGCGCCCGTGCAGATCGCAGACCTCAATGGTGTAACGCCCATCTGCTGGGGCCGCCCAGTATTCGATCCGTGAATCAGCATGAACATAGCGGTCGCGCGCATCGTCATTCTCAACCAGCACTTGCCCTTTGTCGTTGATGATGCGCACAAGCGAATCGAGGGCCGATTGGTACGGTCGAGCCGCGATGGCGATGGTGAAGTGCTCGCCCGCTTTGGCCTCAAAGCTATAGCGATCTACTCCATCCTCCTTAGCGATGCAACCACTGACGCCGCAAGGCACAGGGAGAAGCGGCGCAGCAGGGTTGCCACCGTGAGCGAGCGGAGCAGACGGCCCCCCTCCGGTCGCACTCCCGATGGGCAAGCGGCTGATCACGACCGGAACGACGTTGCTTTTATTGTTGCCGAGGGGAAGTGTGGTCCAGAGTAGACCGTCGGGCGTATGCGCCGGCACGGTCAGCGTAGCAAACGGCTCAGCGGGAAGGTTGTAGCCGATCAGACGCAAGCGTGTCGCATGGCCTGGCATCACACGCAGCGGCTGGACGCAGGTGATGAAGGGACGGTCGTTGATCTCGATGCAGTATTGCCAGAACGGGTTGCCGCCGTAGCGCGTATCGCGGATCTCCAGGTAATATTCGCCGGCGGTAGGGAAACGATAGTGCAAAAGCGGATCGCCAAAGAAGTAATTATCGTTGGACGCTAGCACACTGCCAGCGGCATTGCGCAAAGTGAGGATCGGATCGGCATGCTCCTGCAAATCGTGGATGCGGTCCTCCAGACGCTGGCAGCGCACATGGAACGTCAGGGCCGTTCCGGCTGCTACCTTGAATTTATAAAAGTCTACGTCTTCGCGTTTCTCGATGGCGCCACAGACGGTGGCCGGCAACGCAATTGGCTGGGCGGCTTGCAACGTATCATTATTGGCGGCCTCACGCACGATCGGATCGCGCACCACCACGATTTGTCCCAAGGTGGATGCGCCCTGCGGTGTAGCCAGGCGCACATCGCGCACGCCCGGCAGCGCATCTGCTGCAACCTGGAAACGGACTTTGAGTGTGCTCACTTGTGGCTTCGCCGTGCCGGGCTTCGGTGGCTGCGGCGCATCCACCGTGGCGGTCACGCCTTCACCGGTAACGAACACCTTGTACGCTCCATACAAGTTGTAACGTGCCAGCACTTCGCACTCCGTAGTTTGTCCCGCCTGTACGGCCACGGGGCGTACACACATCACCATCGGATACGAAGTCTGGGCGCACAGAAACGGACCCCAAAGGCACAGAAAACCCAGAGCGAAAATACCCCGGATAAACAGCCGGCCTCCCCTCACCCAGGTTGTACGAATGTGAACCATTTCCCTCTCCTTCTGTGATTTTTTCTCTCTTTATACTCCGCAACGCTACGGTAGTCCCTTCGTGCGAGACCTAGCGCACGAAGAGAAAGTGCTTGGAGTTGAGGAGCGACCACAACAGGTCTTCATAGAACACCTTAGCGTTAGGCGCTTCGGCCAACTGCTGGCGCCAGATGGCCTGCTCGTGGTTGGTGGGTCGGCGACAGAGCGTGGCCAAATATAATTCGTTGACAATATCGTTGTGGGATTTCTTGGCCGCCAGCAGGCGGGCGATGCGGCCTGTGGGCGCGCTGATCTTGGCGGTCACGATGTCGCCGTTAAGGATGTGCAGCGCCTGGGCCAGGTTCGGTTCCGAGACGCGCTCGCACTCGCACACCCCTTGGCGGCGCGGCTTGCCGAAGGTAGTGAGGAAGTAATCGTTGTACTGAGCGTCCGGCAATTCGATGGCCCGCGTGCCCAGCGGCACTTTCTCGAACTTGGTGGGGACGCCCGTGGCCGCATCCACGGCATCGAGCAACGGCTCCGCTGCCAGCCGCTTCACGTTGTAATGGCTGTAGAAGCGGCTGTCCGCAGCATTGGATGGCAACGGCTGCGAATCGAGTTGATACAAACGCGAACGCATGATCGTCCGGAGCAGGTGCTTGACGTTGTAACCACTCTTGACAAAATCGGCCGCCAGGGCGTCCATAAGGGCGACGTTGCTCGGTGGATTGGTGGCGCGCAGGTCGTCGATCGGTTCGACCAGGCCGCGGCCCAACAGATAGGCCATGTAACGGTTGACGATGTTGCGGGCGAAATAGGGATTGTCCGGACGGGTCAGCCAATCAGCGAGCGCTTGGCGGCGGTCGCGGGTTTCGGCTGCGGGCTTGCCGTGCAGCGGTGTTGGTTTCATGATTTGCCCGGTACGTGGATGGCTGACTTCGCCGTTGGAACGCACCACGACCACCGTCTCTCGGCCGAAGATGCCGAACTCCTGACTGTTCTTGTTGCCTACTCGTGCGAAGAACGCCGCGAAACTGTAGTAATCCTCCTGCCCCAGCGTTTCGTAGGGGTGGTGATGGCACTTAGCGCACTGCAAACGAACCCCCAGGAAGATCTGCGAAGTCGCCTCGGCAAGGTCCTGCGGATTATTGGCGATCCGGAAATAATTGGCTGGCCCATTGCTGTAAATCGAGCCCCGCGCCGTCAGCAATTCGCGGACAAAGCGATCGAACGGCTTGTTGTCGCGGAACGAAGCCGTCAGCCAATTGTGCAGCGCCCACATGCCCTGCTCACCGAGAGCGCGACTGGTGGAACGGATCAGGTCGGCCCACTTCAAGGCCCAGTAGGCGGCATAGGCGTTGTTGTAGACGTCGCGGGTGGGATCACCTGTCAGCCCCAGTAGGGCATCGATGAGTTGGTTGCGCTTGTCGGGATCTTTGCTATCAAGGAAAGCCGCTGCCTGCTCGGGCGTCGGCAGCGTACCGATGGCGTCCAGATAGGCGCGGCGCAAGAACGTGGCATCATCGCACAAAGGCGAGGGAGAGATGCCAATCTCCCGGAACTTATCGGCAGCGAATTGATCGATGAAGTTGTTATTGCGCCATCCAGCCAGGTCCACCGAATCCGCGTAAGGAACCACAAATGTAGCGATTTCGGCCTGTTCCTCGAAGCGCACCAGGGCGACGCCTTGGCCACGGCCGACGGTAACAACTTGGCCAGTCGGCGACACGCTCAGGACGCCCTCGTCCATACTGCTGAACTGGGCCAGGGCAGTCACGTCGCGGGTCTGGCCGTTATCGTAGCGAGCCAACACTTGCAATTGCTGCGTGAAGCCGAGCGGGCCGACACGCCGAGACGGCCACAGACGCAGGGAAACGACTTTTGGCTCCTTCGCCGAAGGGGGGGGCGCCCCCATGCCAAGCCACTGCTCGAGGATCTGATAATCGACCGAGCCGGCTTGCAGACGTTGGCCGCCCTCGTGTGGCACGGCTCCGGTCGGCTTGCGCAACAGCAGGCTTGCCGAAGGGACGATCGTGTTGGCCCGCCGACCGAGGCTGTCACGGATAATCGCGCGATAATCGTCTTCGGGAGCGAAGCCGAACACAGATAGTTTAAAACCGCCCTTGCCATACTGGCTGGCATGACAAGCCCCGGCGTTGCAGCCCGCCTTGGCCAGTACCGGCATGACGTGTTCCTTAAAGCCGAGGGCTGGTTGGGCCGCCACGCCTTTGACAGTGACGGCCACCGTATGGGTGACATCACCCACGCTCACGGCAATCGTCGCCGAACCGTTACTCTGCGCCAGCAACAAGCCGCCGGCGTTGACAGAAACGATGCCCGGATCGGAAGAGACATAGCGGGCCTGATGCGTCAGGTCCGGCGAACGTTCGTTGATGACGCCGTTGGCCGCACGTTCCGTCACGACTAGTTGCGCGCGAGCAAAGTTGCCCTCAAGGACAACAGCAGCAGGTGTGATCTGGAAATCGGCGGCGGCATAGCTCACCGGAACGAAACAAGCGCAGAAGGCAACGGCGAAAGATACTCGCCACGAAGGCAAGGTATGCAGAGAGAACACGGGTTGGCCTCCTGAACAGCTGAAAGTAGGGGCCTGTAGGTACAGGCGGAAGGCAAGGGGCGAGGTAGGACTATAATCTAAGGATACCGAATTGCTGGCAGAATCGTCAAACAAAAAATGAAAACCGCGGCGCTGCGGGGAAGACGGAAGCTGGCGCCGCGGCCCGTCTCGCAAAACGAGAGGGAACAGGCCCCATTGGGCACACCCGGTCGACATACCGCTTGCTTGCGTTTTTGCCGACCGACCGCTAAGTTAACCTACGTGATTTCCCCGTGCCGGTCAGGAAGAATCCGCCATGACAAAGCAGTTGTTCGCTTGCCTGTTCGGGCTTGTTTTCCTGCCCTCCGCCGTTGCTGCGCCTCCTACGTTGAAGGAAGCGCGGCAACGCTGGCTGAGCGGCAATTACGGCGAAGCTCGCGAGCTGTTCGAGATGCTAGCCAGGGACGCCAAACAGCGGCCCGTTGCTATCGTTGGGCTTAGCCGGACGCTCGAAAGCACAGGTGAATACGACAAGGCGCTGGATGTCGTCGAAGCCGCCCTTAGAGACCATTCCCAGGATCCCGGCCTGCTCGCGCGGCGGGCAGAACTACTCTATCTGCGCGGCCGCTGGGACGAAGCCGAGAAAGCAGCCAACGCCGCCCTCGGTGCAAGCCCTCCCGTGGAGCATGGGACGGAGGGGAGCGCTTTCCTCGCGCGCTGGGTGCGGGCCCAGATTTACCGCGATCGCGGCGACATGAACAAAGCTGACGAAGAATGCAAATGGTTCGTCCGCACCTACGTAAAGCGCGATGAAAAAGACGATCCCATCAAAGGACCAGAGGAGTTGGTGCTGGTCGGCTTGGCCGGTGCTGAGCATGCACGCTGGCATAACCTGTCCGATCAGTTCCAGTTTATCCTCAATGAGGTGTACGCAGATGCCTTCAAGTACGATCCCCAGTACTGGCCGGCCGAGTATCAGGCCGGGATGCTTCTGCTGGAAAAATACAATAGGCCCGAAGCACTCAAGGCGTTTGATAACGCCTTAAAGGTCAATCCCAGTGCTGCCGAGGCCCTCACGGCCAAGGGCGTCCTCGCGCTATCGAAACTCGAAATCAAGGAAGCCGAGCGCTTCGCCGAACAAGCGCTGAACATCAACCCGAACCTGCCCGAAGCGCTGCGTCTGCGCGCCGATGTCCACCTGGCTTCGGAAGACGTAACAGCGGCGCTGAAAGAGTTGGAACAAGCCCGCAAGATCAATCCCCGCGACGAACGCACTCTCGGACGCATCGCTGCTTGCTTACAGATGCAGAAGAAGAAAGAGCAATTGGCCGTCCTGACCAAGGAAGTCGAGCGCTTCGACCCCAAGCCGGCCGCTTTTTACTTTGCAATGGGCGAACGGTTGGAGGAACGCCGCCATTACGAAGAGGCAGAGAAATGCTTCCAGAAAGCGGCCGAATTGCGGCCTCACGTGCCCGATGCGCTCAATAGTCTCGGCCAGTTGTACATGCGCATGGGGAGGGAACAAGAAGCGCGCGTCATCCTCGATCAAGCCTTCAAGGCCGATCCCTTCAACGTCCGTACCAAGAACCTCCTCAAGGTGCTCGATCACCTGAAAAAGTACGCGACGCTGAAGACCGATCATTTTCAAGTGCGCTATGATCCCCACAATGACGGCGTCCTCGCTCACTATATGGCCCCGTATCTGGAGAGGATCTACGCCGATCTGGCCGAGAAATTCCATTATCAGCCCCAAGGGCCGATCCTCATTGAAATCTTCACCACCCATCAGATGTTTAGCGGCCGCATCGTCGCCCTGCCGGACTTGCATACTGTCGGCGCCTGCACCGGCCGGATGTTCGCTATGGCCTCGCCCAACAGCCGTGATCTCGGCAAGCCGTTCAACTGGGGCCGTGTGCTCCGCCATGAAATGGTCCACATTTTCAATCTCGAACAGACTCATTATCTTGTGCCACACTGGCTGACGGAAGGATTGGCCGTCAACAATGAGGGGTTCCCTCCACCTTCCCATTGGAACGAATTGTTGCGCGAACGAATGCAATCCGGCAAACTGATGAACCTGGACAACATTGAATTGGGCTTCATTCGGCCGCGCGGGCAGGAAGAGTGGGACCTGGCGTATTGCCAGAGCCAACATTACGTCAATTACATCAAGGAGAAATATGGAGCGGCGGCCATCGGCGACATGCTGGCGGCCTATGGCGATGGACGGAACACCGCCGCGGCCATTCAGCGCGTGTGCAAGGTAGATACAGAGACATTTGAGAAAGGCTATCGGGCCTACCTCGACGAAGCGATCAAGCCGCTCCAGCGCGGCAAGCCGGCTCAAAAGAAGCGGACGTTGGCTGAACTCAAGACGGCCTACGAGAAAGAGAACGACCTGGACGCTGGCGGCGAGTTGGCCATGTTGTATCTCAAACGCGACCGCATTTCGGCGCGGAAAATCGCTGAGGACGTGCTCGATCGCAAGAAAAACCATCCCAAGGCGCTCTATGTGCTGGCACGTCTGGAACGCTTGGCCGGCAACGTTAAGCGCGAGCGCACGCTGCTCGAAGAAGCGCTGAACAAGGACGATCCCGACCCGCTGATTCTGTCGGCGCTAGGGAAAATCTACTACGACGACCGCGAACTCGATAAAGCGGCGCAATTGTTCGAGCTGGGCCGCACCATCGAACCGTTCGAGCCGAGTTGGTTAAAGGAACTGGCGCGCGTCTATGCGCAGATGGACAACAAGGCCAAGCTGATCGGCGTGCTCAAGGATCTGGTCCCAACCGATCCCGATGAGCTGGAGATGCGTCTGCGCCTGACCCGTCTGTTGCTAGAAAGCGGCGACGCCGCCGAGGCAGAGAAATACGCCCGGCAAGCGATGGAGATCAATGTCCGCGGTAAGGAGGGTCAGGAGTTGTTGCTCCAGACACTGCAAGCGCAGAAAAAAGACGAGGAAGCGGACAAATTGCGACAGCTGTTCCAAGGCAAGGGATTCTAATGTTCGCCAACGGCGTTTGGGAAATCGCAAACCCCGCGGACGGGGGTGTGAACCCTCCGGTAGAGTTGGTGAGCGGGGGGTGTGAACCCTCCGGTAGAGTTGGCGGACGGGGGGTGTGAACCCTCCGGTAGAACAACCGGGGGGTTAACACCCCCCGCTCGCCTTGATGTACGCAACCCCGCTCGCCCTCGATCTCCCCGCGCCCAGTATAGTTCGGCCATCCTCCCCTTGTCGAGTTTATCGCTTGTGCCCTACACTGATGGGCGGCGGATGTCGCGCTTGCTGAGAGCAGCGGCATGGTTTCTCTCTTCCTTAACTACTTCAATATTTTCGTGAACTTACAACAATTGCAGGACATCATTCGTAATACCTATGACGCCAAGGACCGGCGCCGCGGCGTCGAAGGCACGTTCATGTGGTTCATGGAAGAAGTCGGCGAATTAGCAGCGGCACTGCGAAACGGCAGCGCCGCCGAGCGTGCGGCTGAGTTCGCCGATGTGCTGGCTTGGCTGGCGACGCTGGCCAACATCGCTGGCGTCGATTTGACAGCAGCTGTGCAGGCCAAGTACGGCAGCGGCTGCCCCGGCTGCCATCGAAGCCCTTGTGTGTGCGACCAGATGGAGAAACCGTGAACTCACGAAGACGAATGGACGCCTCACCCCCAGCGACGAGGCGAGCAGCAAAGAAACTTTCGCGGGCGCTGCGGGTTGGCATGTTGTTGATGCTTTGTCTGGGAAGTGCCTCATCCTCCTGGAGTGCCGCACCGCCACGCATGGATGACAAAGGCATTCGCATCGGCCTGCGCGGTGGAGACAATGGGGCGCTGTCGCGCAACGGCGTCTGGACGCCTGTGATGATCCCGCTCCAGGCCGGCGCCGAAGATGTGCCGCGTGACCGTTATCGACTTGTCGTCGAAACCACCGACGGCGAAGCCGTGCCTTATCATTACACCGTCCCCGTGCCGGCCATCCCGGCCCACAGCTCGCAAGTCGTCTTCGCCTACGTCCGCCCCGGTAGTACCGGCGCGGCGTTCACCCTCACGTTGCAAACAACCGACGGCTCCGAAATACAGTCGATCAAGGAACTCAGCCGTGATCTCAGCAAAAAGGAAATCCTCGAACCGCGCGAGGTGTTGTACTTGGTCGTTGGCTCATCTCTGCACGGTCTGCAAATTGCGCCAAAGGTAGAAGCGGCTGGGCCGGCCCCGCCGTCGAACAACCAGGGCCAGGACGTTGCTATCCCCAGGGTCGCTTCCATCGAGAGCGTCGCCGACCTGCCCGACCGCTGGTTCGGATACGAAGGCGTAGATGTGGCTGTGATAACCACATCTAACGATACGTTTGTCGCCGAGCTTCTGGACATGGACAAAGCGCGTCGAGAGGCTGTGCTCGAGTGGGTGCAGCGTGGTGGTCGGCTGGTGTTGTCGGTGGGCCGCAATCAGCCTAGCGTGGCGAAGTGGCTGGAGAAAATGCCTCTGGTGGATGGTGTGTTTCGGAGCAAGCTCACGCGCCCTTCGTTGCCTAATCTTCAGATGTGGTGCGGCGCTGATCCACGACAGAAACAACCGCTTCGCAATGTCGAAATCACCTGCGTTCAGCCAGGGCCGAACATGCATGGCTTGGTTTACGAAGCCCCGGCGGCCGGCGACGTCCAGACAAGGCCGGTCCTCTGGCAGTCCAGTTGCGGCCTGGGCCGGGTGCTCCTTGTGGCTTTCGATCTCGATGCGCCGCCGTTCTCGACCTGGGACGGACAGAGCGCCTTCTGGAAGAAATTGCACGAGGAGATCGCGCCGCGCATTCCAGCCGGCGATGCCAACCTGTCTGCCGGCTCCCTTGTCGAAGACAGCGAATTGGCCGCTGACCTCAAACGTGAATTAGAGAGTTTCCAGGACGTGCCCGTTATCTCGTTCGGTTGGGTCGCTTTGCTCATCCTCTTTTACATCGCCTTGGTCGGCCCGCTCGATTACCTTCTGTTGAAGAAGGTCTTCAAACGCTTGGAGTTGACCTGGATCACCTTCCCGGTACTGGTGCTGCTCGTCAGCGTAGCTGCCTATGCGACGGCTTCTTACTTCAAGGGCGATGATTTGCGGATTAACAAGATCGATTTACTTGATATCGATTTGCACAGTCCTGGGCGAATCTACGGCCACAGCTGGTTCACGCTGTTCAGCCCGCGTGTTCGGAATTATACGATCGGCCTGGAACCGGCAGTGCCGCAATGGGGGGGGCGTTGGAAGGCCGACGATGCCGATGCGCCGGCGTCGCCGGTAACCGTGGCGGTGATGGATGGCCCCGGACCAGGGCCCAGCGGCGCTTTGCAGAGCTTGTTTCGCCGTCCCTACGAATATGCCGCCGATGCCAGCGGCCTCTTGCGTGTGCCTATCCCTATGTGGGCGACGCGCACGTTTACGGCTTCATGGCGTGTACCTTTGCAGGACGCCCCGCACAAGGACCACCCGCCTCCCTTCCAGGCCGAGCTGCGCATCAGCCGCGACGGTAAAGCGCTTAGCGGCGCTCTCACCAACCATCTGCCGGTAGAATTGCAGGGGGCTGTGTTGTTCTTCCAAGGCCAGTGGTATCTCCTGGGCGACCTGGCGCCCGGCGAAACACGTGAAGTTGCGCCACTATTCGAGCCGGATGTCAAACCGCACAGTTTGCAAGAATGGTTCACAGAAGGCAGGGTATTGCAAGCGCAGCCTGCGTGGTCTGCTTCTGGTTCCTATAAGGTGCTGCGCGCGCTTTTGTTCTACGGTGCGCCCGGCGGCGGACAACAACCCAACAGCGGCCTACGCTTGCTTGACGCGGGTTGGCGCGTCCTGCCGCTAGGCGAGGGACAACAGCGCCGCTATCGTGATGAGGCGATCCTGGTGGCCCGCACCCCACCGCGTAACGATCGTGCCGAGACAATCGCCCAAGAGGGTGTTTCGCCCACGTACCTATGGCTCGGCGAATTGCCCGACTCGCAGCTGCAACGCCCTGCTTTGTCAGGGTATCTGCAACAAGAAACTTATGTGCGTATCTATATACCTTTAGTCCGTAATTTATAGTCTAGCGACCTTGGCAAAGGCCCTGTCTGACATTGCCACAGACTACAGACTACGGACTACGGACTACGGACTACGAAAAATGATCGAAACGCGCGATTTGACCAAGATGTACGGCGAGCTGTACGCCCTCAATCGGCTGACGCTCAAGTTGGAGCGCGGCGATGTCTATGGCTTTATCGGACCCAATGGCGCCGGCAAAACGACAACCATGCGCATCCTGGCCACGCTCCTCAACCCCACCTGGGGCGAAGCAATGGTGTGCGGCTACTCGATTTACAACAATGCCAAAGAGATCCGCCGGCTGATCGGTTACATGCCCGACTTCTTCGGCGTCTACGACGACATGAAGGTTACAGAATATCTTGAGTTCTTTGCCGCCGCTTATCGTATTCAAGGCCCGGCGCGACGCCGCAAGGTCGATCAAGTGCTCGAATTGGTCGATCTGGGCTACAAACGCGATGCTCTGGTGACGAGCTTGTCGCGCGGCATGACGCAGCGCTTGGGGCTGGCCCGCGTGCTCTTGCATGAACCGCAGGTGCTGCTGCTCGATGAGCCGGCCAGCGGCCTCGATCCGCGTGCCCGCATCGAGATGCGCGGCCTACTCAAAGAACTGCGCAAGATGGGCAAGACCATCCTGGTTTCCAGTCACATCCTTCCGGAATTGGCGGACATCTGCAACAAAATCGGCATCATCGAGCGCGGCGTTTTACTCTTTGACGGCGACGTGCAATCGGCCATCCGCCAAGTCCGCCAACACACCGTTTTCTTAGTGGCGGTCGCTGACGGCAAGATCACACAGGCTCGCGCCTTACTGGAAACACATGCGGACGTCCTCAAAGTCGAACCGCACGCCGACAACGAGTGCCTGCGCGTCACGCTCAACGATAACGTACATGACGGCAGCTTCATCCCGGAACTGCTGCTGCAAAATAGGCTACGCTTGAAAATGTTTAAGGAAGAAGAAATCGACCTGGAAGACGTGTTTATGGGCATTACGAAAGGCATAACAAACTAAAACCAAGCAACTCCCGACCTCGACAGTACGGGACGCGGTAGAGATTGACACAAACAGGGGCGAGCGGGGGGTGTCAACCCCCCGCTCGCCAGGAGCAACCGGGGGGTTCACACCCCCCGCTCGCCGAGATGTCAAATCTCTCCGTACCCAGTATAGTATCGTTGTTGTCTGCTCTCTTTCCAGGAGTTGAAAACCATGACGACCTTATCGCAACCGTTGATCGTGGAAAGTAGCGCCAACGGCCAGATACCGCCGCTGGAGAACGGCGACCGCTTGACGCGGCCGGAATTTGAGCGCCGGTATGCGGCCATGCCGCACGTCAAAAAGGCAGAACTTATCGAAGGAGTCGTCTACATGCCTTCTCCCGTTTCCAATGACCATGCTCAGCCGCACTTTGATCTGATTGCCTGGCTGGGATTCTATCGCGCAGCCACGCCCGGCATCTCCGGTGGCGATAATGGTACGTTGCGGCTGGATCTGGACAACGAGCCGCAACCCGACGCCTTTCTGCGCATTCTGGCTGAATACGGCGGGCAGGCGCGCGTGGATGCAGACGGCTACGTCAGCGGCGCTCCGGAGTTGGTGGCGGAGATAACCCGCAGCAGCGTCAGCATCGACCTGCACGCCAAGCTGCACGTTTACCGTCGCAACGGCGTGCGCGAATATCTCGTCTGGCGTGTCGAAGACCGGACCATCGATTGGTTTGTCCTGCGTGAGGGACGCTATGAGCTGTTGACTGCGGCGGCTGATGGCCTGTATCGCAGTGAAGTGCTGCCTGGTTTGTGGCTGGACGCGGCAGCCCTGCTGCGCGGTGACTTGCTGGCTGTGTTTCAGGCAGTGCAACGCGGATTGGAAAGCCCTGAACATGCGGCGTTCGCGCGCCGCTTGCAAGAAGTCGCAGCACAAGGGCGATCGTAATTCCGAACACCTCAGCGCATATTTTCGAGTAAATCCCATGCGTATTCTTGTTACAGGCGGGGCCGGCTACATTGGTAGTCACGCGGTTCGTTTGTTCCTCGCGCGGGGCCATGACGTTTGGGTCTATGACAATCTGTCGATGGGACATCGCGCCGCGGTGCCGGCGGAGCGCCTGATTGTCGGCGACCTGGCCGAGACGCAACGGCTGGATCAAACGCTCGTGGAGCAGCGCATCGAGGCCGTCGTCCACTTCGCCGCCTGTGCCGACGTTAGCGAGTCCGTCGCCCAGCCGGCCAAGTATTATCAGAACAATCTCGTCAACACGTTGAACTTGCTCGAAACGATGCGGCGGCTGGGTATCGGCCGTCTGGTCTTTTCCAGCACTTGCGCCACTTACGGCTTGCCGGAAAAAGTGCCGATCACCGAGGACGAGAAACAGAAACCGATCAATCCCTATGGCAACACGAAGCTGGCGATCGAGCGCGCCTTGGCGGATTATGCCGCCGCCTACAACTGGGGTTTTGCCGTCCTGCGCTATTTCAACGCTGCCGGCGCCAGTCCAGACGGCGACATCGGCGAGGACCATGAGCCTGAGACGCACTTGGTTCCTTTGGTGTTGCAAGCGGCGCTGGGCCAGCGCCCGGCCGTCACCGTCTTCGGCAGCGACTATCCGACCCCCGACGGCACCTGTATCCGTGATTACATCCACGTCGATGATTTGGCCGAAGCGCACCTGCTGGCCCTGGAGAATCTGTCGCCCGGCAAGCAGCTGCGCTACAATCTCGGCACTGGACGCGGCTACAGTGTGCGCGAAGTGATTCGGCTGGCCGAGGAGGTGACAGGCAAGCGGGTGCCGGTCAAGCAAGGACCGCGCCGCCCCGGCGATCCGCCGGCGCTGGTGGCGGCGGCGGAGAAGGTCCAGCGCGAGCTGGGATGGAAGCCACGATATACCGATCTGCGGAGTATTCTGGAAACGGCCTGGAACTGGCATCGGCGTCATCCCAAGGGTTACGATGATCGAGCTAACCGTCGATAATGCGGCCGATTATCTGCGTCAACGCGGCTGGATTGGCGCGGGTCCGGCACACATCGAGCTGCTGGGCGGCGGGGTTTCCAACGCCGTTCTGCGCATCGAGACACCCGACCGTCTGTTCGTCCTCAAGCAATCGCGGCCACAGCTGCGGACGCGCGATGCCTGGTTCAGCGACCTGGAGCGCGTTTACCGCGAACAGGAAGTGATGCAGGCGCTGGCGCCGCTTTTGCCGCCTTATACGGTCCCGGAAGTATTATTTGTCGATCGCGCCAACTATGTCTTCGTCATGGCCCACGCGCCGCGCGGGGCAAAGGTATGGAAACAACAATTGTTGTCCGGCGACATTGATTACGCCTTCGGAGAGTACGTTGGCCGCATTCTCGGCCGCATCCACGAAGCCACGGCACGAAATCGGCGCCAGATGCAATCCTTCGCCCAGCGCCACGTCTTCGTGCAGCTGCGCGTCGATCCCTATTATCGCCGTATCCAAGAACGCTGCCCCGAAGTGGCCGACGCCGTGCAACCGCTGATCCAGCGCCTGATGACTGCCCAGGACGCCCTGTGTCACGGCGATTACAGTCCGAAAAACATCCTCACCCATGAGCATGGGTTCACCCTGGTCGATTACGAGACGGCCCACTTCGGTGATCCGACGATGGATCTCGGCTTTTGCCT
>JAJPIY010000413.1 GCA_021324515.1 Planctomycetota bacterium | reverse complement strand
TCTCGCCCGACGGCCGATTTGTCCTTTCTTATAACGGCGAATGCTATAATTTTCTGGAGTTGCGAAAGGAGCTGGAAGGCCGAGGGGTGCGTTTCCGCTCCAGCGGCGATACCGAGGTCGTCCTTCACGCCCTGGCCCACAAGGGAGCGATGGCACTGGAACGCTTCAACGCCATGTTCGCCTTGGCGCTATGGGATGAACAGGAGAAACGTCTGTTGCTGGCCCGCGACCGCTTTGGGCAAAAACCGCTGTATTGGGCGCCGCTAGGCGACGGGGCCTTGTTCGCTTCGGAGGTGCGTGCCTTGTTGGCTTCCGGCTTGGTGGAACGGCGCATCAGCAAGGCCGGTCTGCGGAGCTTCCTCTGTTACGGGGCCGTGCAGGGGCCGGACACCATTGTCGCCGGCGTCCAACTGCTGCCCCGTGCCACCGCCTTAGAACTACGCGCCGGTCAAGCACCGCGCTCAAGTGTCTACTGGAGGCCTCCGCGCGAGCAACGGCCAGTTGCGGCAGAAGATCTCCGCGACGCCTTCACCGTTGCGGTGAAGCGACACCTCGTTAGCGACGTTCCCATCGGCACGTTTCTCTCCGGGGGCGTGGATTCTTCCGTCGTGGTGGCCAGTGCTTGCCGCGAGGCCAAAGGAGCGGTGAAATCTTTGTCGGTGGTGTTCCCCGATCAGCCGTCCCATTCCGAGGGAGAACATGCTCGGCGCATGGCCCAGCGTGCCGGATCAGAGCATACGGAAATCCCGGTGACAGGAAGCGACCTGTTGTCGATGCTCAATCAGGCGCTAGACAGCCTCGATCAACCCACGATTGATGGCATGAACACCTATATTGTCAGTCGAGTTGCTCGACAGGTGGGACTGACCGTGGCGCTTTCCGGAGTAGGAGGAGACGAACTGTTCGGCGGTTACTCGACGTTCACCGACACGCTCCAACTCCTCAAATTCCGCCGAACGATCCTTCCTATTCGTGGTTTGGTTCAGCGTCTTCTGAAAGGGGCCAAGCCGGCCAAGCCGCTCTGGAGCAAACTTCTTGATGTCCTGGATGCACCGGCGCGTTTAGTGCCGGTGTATCTCGTGCGTCGTAAGCTATTCTCTACGCGTTGGCTGCATGCACTGGTGCCCACGATTGGTGAAGAAGGTTGGTTCAGTGGACTGGATGCGGAGCGGGAAGCCGCTCTGGAAGCGCTGGCAGAAGGACGGCCGCCGTCGGATGCAATCGCTCACCTGGAGCTAGAGGCCTATATGGGGCAAACGCTGCTGCGCGACGCCGACGTCATGGGGATGGCTTGCAGCCTGGAAATTCGTGCGCCGTTCCTCGACGCGGAATTCGCCGCCCTGGCGCTGGCTCAGCCGCCAGAGGTTCGGTTGCCCCAGCGCGGCTTACGCAAGTGGCGGTTGATCGAAGCATTCCAGGATAGCCTTCCCGAAGAGAACTGGCGCCGGTCCAAACAAGGTTTTGGGCTGCCGTTTGACTCCTGGCTGCAACACGAGTTGCGGCCGCGTGTGACAGAGGTGGTAGACTCTGTCCAACACATGTCGGGCCTGTTCGACTTCGGCGTTGTTCGCAATTTATGGGCGCGCTTTCGGAAGTCCCCGACCAAGGTCGGTTGGAGTCGTCCCTGGGCGTTGTTTGTCCTCTGCAACTATCTTCACCAGCAAAAATTAACATAAGTACGAGGTGGGTTTTGAAAGTCATCCAAGTTGTTCCAGACATCGCTGATGAGGCGAGCGGACCCTCGTATACTGTACCGCGGTTGTCGGAAAGTCTAGGGCGGCTTGGCGCTCAGGTCCAGCTGCACGTTCTTACTTCTTCTATCCCTGTTGCGCGCTCGTATCAGATCCATGCCCACGGCAACTGGCGTTTCCCGAATAAACTCGGCATTTCGCCGAAGATGCGCTATGCGCTGCGCCAGGAAGCCAAGGAAGCAGAAGTGATTCACAATCATGGCTTATGGAAGATGCCCAACGTTTACTCGGCCTGGGCGGCGCGTGACCGCTTGTGTCGCCTTGTCCTCTCGCCTCGCGGTACACTTTCTCCCTGGGCGCTCCAGTGGTTTGCCTGGAGAAAAAGGCTGATGTGGTGGTTGTGTCAGGGGCGGGCCGTTCGAGACGCGCATTGCTTCCACGCTACAGCGGAAAGGGAGTACCAAGAGATCCGGGCCGCCGGCCTGCGTGGACCTGTGGCGGTCATCCCCAACGGCATCGACATCGGTCCCGAGCGGTTCGGCCCCTCGGCTAATGGCACGCGCCGCTTGCTCTTCCTCGGCCGCTTGCATCCGGTAAAAGGCATCGACCTCTTGCTACGCGCCTGGCAACAGGTAGAGGACCGGTTCCCCGAGTGGGAATTGCATATCGTGGGCGGAAGCCCATCCGGTTATCAGGAACAAATGGAACAATTGGCCGGCAGCCTCGGCATTCGCCGCGTTTGTTTTCCTGGCCCCGCTTTCGGCCCAGACAAAACGCGGCAGTTTCAGCAAGCCGAACTGTTTGTCCTTCCCTCCCACTCGGAGAATTTTGGTGTCGCCGTAGCGGAAGCATTGGCCCACGGGGTGCCAGCGATTGTAACCAAAGGCGCGCCGTGGTCCGGTCTGGAAACCCACGAGTGCGGCTGGTGGATCGAGCAAGGTGTCGATTCGCTTGCGGACTGTCTCCGGTCGGCGCTGGCCCTTTCACCGGAAAAACTGCGTGACAAAGGGCGCCGCGGTCGGCAATGGATGGAGCAAGAGTTTTCCTGGGACCGGGTGGGACGGATGATGCTGGACACGTACCGTTGGCTGCTCGGCGGCGGAGCGCCGCCTGCATGGGTGCATAGGAACTAATGGTCCCACCGGGGGCATACATGACGCGACCGCTTTCCGTCATCATCCTGACGTTTAACGAAGAGGCCAACTTGGCAGCCGCCCTCGACTCGGTCAAGGGCTGGGCGGCCGAGGTCTTTGTCGTCGATTCCTACAGCACCGATCGCACCGTTGATATTGCCCTGGAGCGCGCGGCCGACGGCGTGCATGTCGTCCAACATCGGTTTGAGAACTATTCCGACCAGTGGAATTG
>JAJPIY010000210.1 GCA_021324515.1 Planctomycetota bacterium | reverse complement strand
GCTGCAATACATCGCTCCCTACGCCGGCTGCGCCATGGCCGAATATTTCATGTACGAGCAGGGCCGCGACACCCTGTGCGTCTACGATGATCTATCCAAGCAGGCGGCTGCCTATCGCCAGCTGTCCCTGCTGATGCGGCGGCCCCCCGGACGCGAGGCCTATCCGGGCGACATCTTCTATGCCCACTCGCGCCTGCTCGAACGTTCCGCCAAGCTGGCCGAGCGCTGGGTCATTGTTCCCGCAGATGCCGAGGACGCCAAAGTCACCGACGATTGGGGCGTCAACAACGAGAAGGGCGAACGCCGCCAGGCGGGGGAGAAAGGGAAGGTGTACATTGGTCCGCTCGAAAAAGAGCGCGCCCTGAAACACGATTTGCCCAAGTTCCCCGGCCACAAGCTGGCCAAAGTGGCCAAGTCCGGCGGTTCCTTGACGGCCCTGCCGATCATCGAAACGTTGGAAGGCGAAGTGTCCGCGTACATTCCCACCAACGTTATTTCCATCACCGATGGCCAAATTTACTTGCAGCCGGACCTGTTCAATGCCGGCGTCCGTCCGGCCATCGACGTAGGAATCAGCGTCTCGCGCGTCGGTGGCAAGGCGCAGATCCCGGCCATGAAGCAGGTGGCCGGCGGTTTACGTCTGGACTTAGCGGCGTTCCGGGAATTGGAAGCGTTCGCGCAGCTGGGCACCGAATTGGACAAGGCCACTCAAGCCCAGCTCGACCGCGGCTATCGCATGGTTGAAATCCTCAAGCAGCCGCAGTTCAAACCCATGGACGTGGTCGATCAGATCATGATTATCTACGCCGGCACCAAGGGCCATCTCGACAAGGTGCCCGTCAAGGACGTGCGGGCCTGGGAAGAGCAGTTCTTGCGTTACATGCGGGAACGCCAGCCGGAAGTCGGCAACGCCATCCGCAAGGAGCGTAAGTTAACCAAGGAAATCGAGCAACAGTTGACGGCGGCCATCGCCAATTTCCAGGCCCAGTTTAAACCCACCGGAGCGTCGCTGCGCAGCGATGCCATCAAGGCCCCGCAAGACCAGATAAAACGCTAACGAGTTGTCATGGCCAATACCCGAATGCTCGTCAACCGCCGTAAGGCGGTTCGCAACATCCGCAAGATCACGCGCACCATGGAGCTAATTGCCACCGCGCGTTTCAAGAAAGCGCTCGACCGCGCTACCGAGGCTGAAGCCTACACGCGCAAGATCACCGAGTTGGCTGCCGACCTCAGCGCTTCGGCAACCAACCTCTCGCATCCGCTCTTGCAAAAGCGCGACGAGGTGCGCAACACGCTGTTGTTGGTGATCGGCTCCAATCGCGGCTTGTGCGGCGGTTACAACGCCGGTATCCTCCGCGAAGCCAACCAACGCCTTCAGCAACTCCGCAGCGAAAGCGCCAACTTCTCTCTGGAATTGTCCGGCAAACGCCCGATCACTTTCTTCCGCTATCAGGGCATGAAACCCGAACGCACCTATACGCAGTTCGAGGACAAACCGCGCTTCGACGAAGTCGAAGAGATCGCCAACCGCTATATCGACGGCTTCATCGGGGGGAAGTACGACCGTGTGGAAGTGGCCTACATGAAGTTCCTTAATGCGGCTCGGCAAACCCCGGTTGTCGAGACGCTGCTGCCGTTGTCGCCCTCCGCTGCACAGCGTGAACGTCCCCAAGGCGAACGTGCGGTGGAGTACGAGTTTCTGCCCAGTGCGGCGGACATCTTGCAGGAATTGCTGCCGGTGTCGTTTAAGGTACGTTTGTTCAAGTGTTTCCTCGATGCGGCCGTCAGCGAGCAAATCGCCCGTCGTGTTACCATGAAACAAGCTACCGAGAACGCTGACGAGATGATTAAAACGCTGACGCGCCAGTACAACCGCGCCCGCCAGGCGCAGATCACCAAAGAGATCGCCGAAGTCATCGGCGGCGCGGCGGCCTTGGAATAGAATCGGAGGGAGCGTCATGGCAACCGCAACCGTTATACGCCACGGCGAGGCGCTGAGGAAAAGCACCGAGATCACGCGGACGCTGCGCCGGATGTATCGCCCGGAGGTAAGCATGATCGCTCCAGCAGACGTAATCGCCGTACTTCACGAGGCGGGCGTGCGCTTCGTGCTCATGGGTAATTACGGCATCACCGGCTGGCGCGGAGAGGCCCGGGCGACGGAGGACGTGGACATCCTGGTTCGGACGCGCGATCATCGCAAGGCGGTGCGAGCGATTCAGGATGCTTTCCCGCAATTGCAAGTAGTAGATTACCCCGTGGTCACGCGGTTTCTCGATCCGGTTACGAAGGCCCCCCTGATCGACCTGATGAAGCCTAATCAGCCGTTGTTCAAGGTGGCGTTCCGGCAAACGGTCCTTGACGCAGAGGGTTATCTCATCCCGAACTTGGAGTTTGCCTTGGCTTGCAAGTTCGCCGCAATGGTATCTCCCAATCGCCAAGAGCGCAAGAAATATCTCGACGCGGCAGATTTTATGGCGATTGTGGAGAGCAACGCACCGGCAATTCGGCTGGACCGGCTGAGACGATTGGGAGAAAGAGTTTACCCAGGCGGCGGTGCAGAGATTATCGGACTTGTGGAGGACGCCAAGGCCGGTCGCCGCATTGTCTTTTAACTGCAAGAAATTTCACCATCACGGAGCAACATATGATTACCGCTACCGACCAACTTCGCAACGGCCAGCATGTCGGCCGCATTGTCCAGGTCATCGGCTCGACGTTCGACGCTGAGTTTGACGAGGGCCATCTGCCGGCGATCTACAACGCCTTGCGTATCGACACTGAGTACAAGGGCCTGTCCATTCACCTGACCGGCGAAGTCCAGCAGCAGCTTGGCGGCAACCGCGTTCGCTGCGTCGCCCTGGGCACCACCGACGGACTGGTCCGTGGAATGCAGGTGATCGATACCGGCAAACCGGTTTCTGTGCCGGTGGGTAAAGAGACGCTGGGCCGCGTTTTCAATTTGCTGGGCGAGCCGATCGACGGCCGCGGTCCCGTTAACGCTACGGAGTGGCGGCCCATCCACCGCGATCCGCCCGAGTTTGCCGAACTGTCGCCCAAGACCGAGCTGTTCGAGACCGGCATCAAGGTCATCGATTTGTTGACGCCCTTGGTGCGCGGCGGCAAAGCGGGTCTGTTCGGCGGCGCTGGTCTGGGCAAAACGGTCATTCTCACCGAGTTGATTGCTCGCATCGCCAGCCAGCACGGCGGTTACTCGGTGTTTGCCGGCGTCGGCGAACGGACGCGCGAGGGCAACGATCTGTGGCTGGAAATGCAGGAAACCAAGATCGGCAACACCGGCCGCGAAGTGCTGTCGCAGACGGCAATGGTGTTCGGACAGATGAACGAGCCGCCGGGGGCGCGCCTGCGCGTGGCCTTGTCCGCGTTGACCATGGCGGAGTGGTTCCGCGACGCCACCGGGGCCGACACCCTCTTGTTTGTCGATAACATCTTCCGCTTCTCGCAGGCTGGCTCAGAAGTGTCTGCGCTTCTGGGCCGAATGCCCAGCGCGGTCGGCTATCAGCCGACCTTGGCCACCGAGATGGGCGAATTGCAAGAACGCATTACCAGCACCATCAAGGGGGCCATCACTAGCGTCCAGGCTGTCTACGTCCCCGCCGACGATCCCACCGACCCCGCCCCCGCCAACGCTTTCCAGCATTTGGATGCTTTTATCTATCTGGAAAGGCGTATTTCCGAAAAAGGCATTTATCCCGCCGTCGATCCCCTGGCATCGTACAGCAACATTTTGCAGGCCCAGTATGTCGGCGAGGAGCATTACTACGTCGCCAACCGCGTGCGCCAGATCTTGCAGCGCTACCGCGAATTGCAGGACATCATCGCCATCCTCGGCGTCGAGGAATTGAGCGAGGAAGACAAGCAGGTGGTCAATCGGGCGCGACGCATCGAAAAGTTCCTGTCCCAGCCGTTCATCGTCGCCGAGGCCTTCACCGGCAAGAAAGGCAAGGTGACGCCCTTGGCCGACACCATCCGCAGTTTCAAAGAGTTGTGCGAAGGCAAATGGGACCATTTGCCGGAGTCGGCGTTCATGTACGTCGGCGGTATCGAGGAAGCGGAAGAACAAGCCAAGCGCATGGCCGAAGGAAAGTGAGCATCATGCCCCAACGTGAACTGCATTGCGTAGTCGTTACCCCGGAGAAAGCGGTGCTGGACGAAGCGGCCGACTTCGTGGCTATGCCGATGTTCGACGGCGAATTGGGCGTCCTGCCAGGCCGCGCGCCGCTGATTGGCCGGCTCGGCTGCGGCGAACTCCGCCTGCGCCGCGGCATGGAAGTACGCCGCTTCTTTATCGACGGCGGTTTCGTGCAAGTGCGCGCCAACACCGTGACGATCTTGACGGCCCGCGCCCAGCGTGCCGAGGAGATCGATGTCAATGCCGTCTCCCAGGCATTGCATGCGGCCCTCGCTCCCGCCCCAACACCCCAAGCGCACGAAGAACAGTTCAAAGCCCAACAACGCGCCCGCGCCCAACTACGCGTGGCACGCCATCGACACGAACAGGCGGACCATCGCTAGAGCGCCTTGCAAGGCAAGGTAGCGCGGTGAGCCGTGGTCCGCAGGGAAGCGGGAACGCACTCTCCTGCGGGTCGCGGCCAACCAACCCGTCGGGGACGAAAAGGTCTACTCCTCATACCATGCCCCAGCGGCGGCGCAGCAGCCATTCAGACGAAAGTGTTGCTACAAACAATACAAAAAAGATCATCAAAAACGACGATGGCCCCCTCGTTCGCCAATCGGGGCGGAGGACCATTTTGGGCTTGTTACGGGACAGGCCCTCGGTCTGCATACGGCGCAGGAAGGCCGGCAATTCTTCGATGCGGTGGAAATCGCCCCCGCCGGCGGCGGCTAATTTCTTGAGGAAATCGTGATCGGCGGCGCGGCGCGTCCTCTCGAGGTCCTCGTCGTACACGATGAAATGCGCCGCGGCCTCACCTGCGACCACTTCGCCGCTGCTCGGATCGTGGGCTTGGCCACGGACCGTGAGCAGATATTCGCCCGGCACGTCGGTTTTGACAAAGACGCCACGCTCCTCGGTCGCCGTCCGTGCCGTCGGCACCGAGGTTTTGATGCCGTCGGGCCCTGTGACCTCGACCGTGCAGCTGCCCTCCTTGAGATCGCTGCCGTTGCGGCTGCGGACGCCGACGCTGAAACCCAACTCGCTGTGTACCGGCAGGCGGCGGGCGTCGGGTTTGACCCATACGCTGCCCTCGGTGTTTTCCTGTTTGGCCAACCACAATACCATTTGGCGCCAAAAGCGGCCGTGCATTTGCTGCATCTGTGGATTGATCACCCAGCGATAGGTCGTATCGCCGGCAAAGGCCAATACCCGGCCAGCGCCGTAGTTCTGGGCGATTAAAACCGGCTCGCCCCGGTTGGACTCGGCCAGCACCGTTTCGATGCCCTTGGTCGCCTTACGCAGCCGTGAAAGGCCCTCCAACTCCGGGAGTGCTTCCCAGGCCTTCTCCGGCTTGGCACCGTCGCCCAGGCGCAGGAAATAGCCGAAGCTGCTCAGGCCGATCGGCGTCGGCAACATCTTGCGATTTTCTTCTATTTGCCCCCGCGAAGTCGCCAAATCAACGGGTAGCATTTTTTCCAGCGGCGTGCCCTGCCAGTCACTGTTGCCAAAGCTGAAGTAACCGCCCAGCATGAGCAAGCCGGCCCCACGCGAGACCAGGTGTTCGATGGCCTCCAGCGCCTGCGGATGGACGGCCCTCATCTGCGCGGCCGTCACATCGCCGAGGATAACGACGTCGTAGGGCTGCTTATCGAAGTGAAACAAGTCGCCGCTGTTGGCGTCGATGGTTTGCCCGCCGCGCAGCCAGACCGGCGTGACGCGGATGCGCGGGTCCTTCGTCAGCGCATCGCAGATGAATTGCGGCTCCATGGCGCGCTGCTTGTCTACCAATAGGACGTGGACGCCTTCCTTGGTCACGGTGATGTAGGTCTCGCTCGTATTATTGAGAGGAAAAAGATCGCCTTGAGGCGCTTCATCCCTATGTTTGGGATCATCGACCTGAACGCGCAGCTTGACTTCGCCCGGCTTGGCCGGAGCGGTGCATTCCAGCTTGACCATATTGCCGTTCGTCGACCTCAGCACTTCATCACGGGCCAGCACCTCCTCGTTGTCGAGGAACAGGCGAACGCGGACGGTGCTGTTCTCGAAGCCAGGCGCGTCGATGCCGACTTTGACGGTCAGCTTGCTCTTGCTGGGGGCCAGGGTCGGCTCAGTGACAAGAGAGGAGATGGCAACGTCGTTCTGACGGTCGGCCGTGGTGGGATTGCCGCAGGCGAAGACATGAAGGGGGCAGGGCAAAGTACGCCAGCGTGCCGCCTCCGGCACGGCCGGTGCATGAGCATTGCCGTTGTCGGCGCCGTCGCTGAGCAGCAGCAGATAGCGCGGCTGTGGGCCTTGGCGCTGTTCGTAGAGAGTGCGGAGCGCCGCACCGATATCGGTACGCGGGCCATCGGCTGCGCCAGGGGCGTCCGGATGGAACTCCACGACCTCGCCGGCAAATTTGTAAAAGCGCGCTTCTAGCTGCTGGTCCTCGCTCAGGCGCTCCAATTCCGGGGCGCTTTCGCGCAGCGCCTGCAAAAGCAACTCCCAGCGCGATTGATGGCCGGACTCATCCTGGATGGTCATACTGGCGGAATGATCGCAGAGGAGGAGCAGCAGCGAATGCAGCGGGTTGCGCTCCGCAGAGGCCAGCGACGGGCGGACAATCGCCAGGACGACGAGCAAGAAAGCCAGCAGTCGCAGACTGAGAAGGACGCCTGTACAACGGCGTCGCACAACGGGCGCAGCCAGATAAGTCGAGACGGTGATGCCCAGAAGAGCGGCGGGCAGCACGACGAGCGCGGCCATCGCCAGGCCGTGTAAGCGACCAGCCGGCGCGCTGGCAAGGCCCCAAGTGTGGATCGCCACCCAACCCAGCGCCGTCGCCAACAATGCTCCTCCCCCGCGCATCAGTTGGCGCGAGCGGCTACCGCCCGGCCGCATTTGCCAGAGGATCGGCAAGATCAACGCCATCAGGCCAGACAGCACGACGGCGGCGACGACATCGGCAGGCGCCGACGCCAGGAACGGCGGCAGGTACGACCACGGCCAAATGGGGTCGATGAGCATGGTCATGGCAAGTTCCTGGGCCTGTCCGCAGTACCCGCAAGCAAACGACGCCCCGCCGTATTCCTGGTGGTAACGTCGCCGGGCGACGCATCGGGGGCGCCTCTCTTCTTAAGTGAACAATGCCTCGACGTAAGAATCCGGATCAAAGGCTTCCAGGTCATCGAGCTTCTCGCCGACGCCGACGAATTTGACCGGCAGGCCAAGTTTCTGTTTGATGGCGAAAATCGCGCCGCCTTTGGCTGTGCCATCGAGCTTGGCCAAGATGATGCCGCTGCATGAGACCGCCTTTTTGAAATTCTCCGCCTGGGCGATAGCATTTTGGCCGGTCGTAGCGTCGAGGACAAGCAAGACCTCGTGCGGTGCTCCCTCGATGAGCTTGCTAACGACCCGCGAGATCTTCTCCAGCTCGCGCATGAGGTGCGTCTGCGTGTGCAGCCGGCCGGCCGTGTCTACGATGAGGACATCCACACCGCGTGCCTTGGCCCGTTCGCAGGCATCGTGGGCCACACTGGCCGGATCGCTGCCTGGTTGGTTTTTGACGATCTCGCAGCCGATGCGCTCGCTCCAGATGGTCAGCTGCTCGACGGCGGCGGCGCGAAACGTATCGCAAGCAGCAACGAGGACTTTCTTGCCTTCCTGTTGAAGGCGCCGGGCCAGTTTGGCGATCGAAGTCGTTTTGCCCGAACCATTGACGCCGGCCACCATCACCACCGTCGGCCCCTTGGGGTTGTAGCGGATGCCTTCCCCGCTCGCGAGCATCCCTTTCAATTGCTGCTTGACAAACGCCTCCACGTCGCCGGTGATTTCCTTGTCGAGAAAGGCCTGCCGGACTTTCTCGACGATCTCCGTGGTAGCGCTGGTGCCGACATCGGCGAGGAAAAGGCGTTTCTCCAATTCGTTGAGGAAGTCGCGGTCCACCTTGCCGCGCAGCCGAAATAACGAAGCGATGCCGGAGAAGACGTCGCGCGTCTTGCTCAGTCCAGCCTTCAGTTTGTCAAAGAGGGCACGAAAAACCATAATTCCCTCATCCGGGTGAACAACGGGCGTCCGTCGCTGGCTGAGCATTCGCCTGACGCAAACGGTCGAGGACGCCGTTAACAAAGGCAGACGAATCAGCCGAGCCGAAACGCCGCGCCAACGTGATCGCCTCATCGAGGACGACGTTAGGCGGCGTCTGGGGCATATACAGCAACTCGTAGGCGCCCAGCCGTAACACATTGCGATCGACCGCCGCCATGCGCGTCAGCCGCCAATTTTCCGCTGCCTCGCTCAACCGGCGATCTATGTCTGGCTGATGGGCGAGGACGCCGTCGTACAGGGCCAGAGAAAATTGTACCAACGTCTCCTCGCCCAAGCGATCGTGAACGAAGCGTTCTAGGACGGCACGGTCGATCTGTTGGTTCCAATCGTGTTGAAAAAGCAGTTGCAGGGCTACTTCACGAGCACGAGAACGACGGGTCATAGTTCAGTCCGAGAAACTCCTTTCTTTTTTCAGGGTAGCGAATTAGTCGGCGGCAGCCAACGCAGATTGACGCATGGAGCCGACCAACGCTACAACGACAATCGCCCAGCCTATCAAGGAGGCCCTGCATGCGTATCGGCATTGTCAGCGACACGCACGGCAACCGGCGGACGGTGCTGCACGCTCTCACCGAATTGCGTCAACGCGGTATCACGACAGTGCTACACTGCGGCGACATCGACGATCCAGAAACGGTGGCCTTGTTCCGAGGCTTCACGACGCATTTCGTCTTCGGCAACTGCGATAACGACAAGGAGGCGCTGCGGGCCGCAATGGCTGACATCAACGCCACGCTGCACGATCTGTTCGGCAGTATCGAACTGGAGGGCGTAAAACTGGCTTTCATGCATGGTGACGACAAGGCCCTGATGCGCGACGTGGAACGCTCTGGCCATTACGATTTTCTGTTCTACGGCCACACGCACCAGGCCGAGCAACGCCAGAGCGGCCCGACGCGCCTCATCAATCCTGGGGCCTTGCACCGAGCACGGCCCAAGACGTTTATCGTGTTGGACTTGGGCAGCCGTGAAACAGAGTCGGTGATCGTGGAGTAAAAGGTGTGAGAAAGGTTCGTTATTCGTTGTGCTATCGCCTCACACCGCGTTCGCTGGCGCGGGGAACTGTTGACACAATTCCTGGACTTGCCCGCGCACGCGCTTCTGCACAGTGGTATCATCGGGGTTGGCCAGCACTTGGCCGATCCACGCCGCGATTTGCCGCATCTCCGGTTCACGCATGCCGCGCGTGGTAAGGGCCGGCGTGCCGATGCGGATGCCGGACGGATCGAGCGGCGGGCGCGTGTCGAAGGGAATGCCGTTGCGATTGATGGTGATGCCGGCGGCGTCGAGCGCTTTCTCGGCCACTTT
>JAJPIY010000152.1 GCA_021324515.1 Planctomycetota bacterium | reverse complement strand
TCTCCCTCCCCCCTGGTGGGGGAGGGGGCCTTGTTTCTCCCTCCCCCCTGGTGGGGGAGGGTTGGGGTGGGGGGGAAAGGGAAAAAATGTCCAATCTCCCCGTGCCCAGCATGACCCCTTTCCTGTCCCAGGATTCGCTAACTCCATACCGAAAACATCTCGGAAATCTGCCGAGACGAATTGTCGCGCTTAACTTGTTTAAGGAGATGAAGATGGGGAACGTTTCCTCTTTGCGGAGATAAGGGACGAGGAAGAAAGAAAAAGACAGAAGTGGGAGAAATGCCCCCAGGTGAGCGGAATTCCCTCGTTCGAGAAGGCACAGGTGTACCGCTGGATTTGGGCGAGCAGAGTTGCGTAAGAGCTGCCGGACAAAACTCTCTCTCACCTTGTGGGCTGAGCGCCCGACATTTTTCTGCGGCCAGGAGGGTAGAAGCAAAGCCCTTCGGTTCCGTTCGTGCCCGTTCCTACCCGGACGTGTCCGCTTATACCGCTACGCCGAGAGGTTCTCCTGGCGGGTGGGGTTGCGTTAGCGTCCGTGTGACTTCGCTTTGCCAAAAATCTGGCGACAGACCCGATAGTGTTTTAGATAGGGCCGGCCAGTTAAGGCGTCGCTAAACCGCTAGCGGCTTGCGTTGGCGCCGTCGCTCCATCACCAGATAGCCGACCGGGATAATCATGCGCGTGAACAACATATTGGCCGTGATGCCACCGATGACCATGATGGCCAACGGCTGCTGCATTTGCGCTCCGGGTCCGATTCCCAACGCCAGGGGGGCCAAACCCAAAATCGACGCCAGGCTGGTCATAAGGATTGGTCGAAAGCGTGTTCGCCCCGCTAACAAGAGCGCTGGCCGCAGCTCCATGCCGTCGTGCCGCAGCTGCTGAATGTACTCCACCAACAAGATGCCGTTTTTCATGTCCAAACCGATCAACAAAATCGCCCCCATGTAGCTGGAGATGTTCAACGGCGTGCCCGTGATCCATAAAGCGAACAAACCGCTGACCAGGGACAACGGCTGAGTCAGAAAGATAAGCAAGGGCAACATTACGGAGCGGAACTGGAAGACGAGCATGATGTATACCAGCAAGACGGCGACGATCATGACCACGGAAAAGCTTTTGAAAGCAGCCTTCTGCTGGACGTAGTGGCCCCCCATCTCCCAACTGTAGCCGGCCGGCAGCGGCACATCTTGCATTTTCCGGTGAATGTCTGCGACGACGCCGCCGAGGTCGCCGCCTTTCTCCTCGTCCAATTCCGCCGTGACGTAATGCACCGGCCGCTGGTTTTCGCGCCATTGTTCTTCGGTGGTGCGTCGCCGTTTGATCTCTGCCAAGGCGTACACCGGCACGACGCGGCCCAAGGCGGCGGTATGGCCCAAGGACGGCGCTACCCCCGGCAGCGGTGGCGCCCCTTCGGGTATCAGCAACCATTGATTCAGGACACGCTGTGGATCGAAGCGATCCTTACCAAAACGGTACGAGTCGGGATAGCGCACGCGCACATCGGTGACGCGCAGGGCCGACTCCCGCACCTGCGTCGCCACCTGGCCGAAGAACATAGCGTTCAGCTGCCGCTCCACCGCCTCCGGCGTCAGACCGAAACGCGCCGCCCGCACGCCGTCGATCTTGACTGCCAAGTCGGGATTGCCGGCATAAACCGCTTCGTCGATGTCATGGATGCTTTTGTTGGTGTTCTTGAGTTCCTTGAGCACTTTGCCGACTTTCTCGGCCAATTCGTCCAGTTCATGATAGTCCGGGCCGAACAGCTTCACCTCAACCGGCTTGTTGGCGCCGGAGAGGTCGTTCAGCTCATCGGTGATGATCGGCACCGTCTCGATTTTCATCTGATGCTCGGTGAATTTCTCCGCCAATTCCTCTTCGATCTCCTTACGGACTTCCTCCATGGAACGGCGGCGATATTTGGTGCGGATGTATTCGCGGCCTGTAGTACGGAGGTCGAGGTGCAGCGCGTGGACTTCTTTCTCGACTTCAGTGAAGGGGGGACGGACAGGTTTTCTCAGCAAGCTGAGAGGATCGTTCTCATCGGGGCGGAGGACGACTTGAATGTCGCCGCGGTTGGTGGCGGTGGCAAACAGTCCCAGTTCGGCCCCGGTGCGGCGGACGTAGGCTTCCACATCGGGGTTCTCCGACAAGACTTCCTCGATGATGCGGGCCTTTGCTTCCGTCTCGGCCAACGGCGTACCCGACGGCGCCCAGTAATCCACGACGAAGGCCCCTTCATCCATCGCGGGCATGAGGCCGGTTTTCAAAGGCGAGAGCAACGGCGGCGGTTCTTTCCCTTCCTCTTGGGGCGTGCGCCAATCCGGGATGCCGGTGTAGAGCACAACGCCGATGACAAGGGCCGCGAGGGAGCCTGTCAGCGTTAACCACGGGACGCGCAGGGCCAAGCTGAGGACCAGTTCGTAGAGCCAGGCCATACCGCGATAAATCGGCCCCGGCGGCGGCATCGGCCGGCCCGCCAGGAACTTGGCCGCAAACACCGGGATCAACGTCAAACTGATGACCATCGACACCAGGACAGCGATGGACAGTGCCCAGCTGAGCGAAGCGAAGAATTGGCCGTACACGCCGACAATAAAGGCCAACGGCAAAAAGACGAGCACCGTCGTCAGGGTCGAGCCGACGACGGCCCCTGTGATCTCCTTCGAGGCGGCCCCCACCGGATCAAGGGCCGCAGCCACTCGCCGCTCCGGCGTGTCCGCCGGACTGCCTTGAACAGCCGGCTGGAAAGCCAGACTGTCCTTCTTTTCCAAATGCCGGGCGATGTTCTCGATGACTACGACCGTGTCATCAATAATCAGGCCGATCGCCACAGCCAAGCCGCCCAGCGACATCAGGTTGAGGGTCTCGCCCGCCCAGTGCAAAAACAGAAAGGTAATGGCCAAGGTCGTCGGAATGGCTAAGGCCGAGATCAACGTGGCCCGCCAACTGCGCAGAAAAGCCAGCAAAATGAGGATGCTGAACAGGCCGCCGATGAGGATGGCGTCGCGCACGTTCTGGACAGCGGTGGCGATGAACGCCGCTTGATCGTAAACGACCTTGGCATGGACGTTGTGCGGGATGCGGTGTTCGCGCTTCATCTGTTCGAGAAGCTCCTTGACGGCGTTGGAGACGTTGAGGGTGTTGCCGCCGGGGCTGCGGAACACGGTGATGACGACCGCGTCTTTCTCCTCGTAGCCGATTGACAGCACGCGGTCCATGCGGCCAATGCGCACATCGGCCAATTCACTGACGAGCAACGGCTGATTGTTTTTGGTGGTGATGACGAGGTTGCTGATGTCACGGGCCGTCTCCCCTTGGGTATTGACGATGACCTGATAGGCGAAAGGCGGCTGTTCGATGCGGCCAACCGGTTGCAAGCGATGGACTTTGGCGATCTGATCGGCGAGGTCGGCAGCGGACAGGCCGGCGGCCAACAAGGCTTCCGGCCGCGGCTCGACTTCGATTTCGCGGATGTCGCCGCCCGCTACATTGGCATAAAGGACATCGGCAATGTTCTTGATACGCGGCGCCAGGTTGAAATAAGCGAAGTCACGCAACTGGGCCGGGCTGTCTCCGCCGGTCAGCACCAGCGACAAAATGGGGAAGACCGATGGCGTCATGCGCTCGACGTTTAACTCCACGTCGGGCGGCAGTTTCGAGCGCACCGTACCCAAGCGGTTCCAGGTGAACTGCTCGGCTTGCAGCATGTTGAAGCCGGGATTGAATTCCAGCCATAGTTCGCTGGCGCCACGAATGGTCTTGGAGCGTACTTGGGCGATGCCCAGGACAGTGCTGACTGCTTCCTCCAGCGGTATGGTCACCTTCACTTGCATATTCGGCACATCGAGTCCCGGCTTGCGCGCAATGACGCTGATGCGCGGAAACGTCACTTCGGGATAAACGGCGCTGGGCATGCGCGTGGCGCTGTAGATGCCGCCAAGGGTTAATAACAACGCGCTTAACAGGAGGGCGCCGAAGTAGTGACGAGCGTAAGACGCCAGATTGAACACCGCAAATCTCCTCCTGTCCGCAGGAAGGCCCTTGTCGGCGCCGCGGGCGGACAAACTTATTTCTCGCTCTTGTGCTCTTCTTCGTGCTCTTCTTTCTTGAGCGCCACCAGATCCTGGTCTTCCAATCCATGCCCCCCCTCGACGATAAACAGCGTATCTTTCGCCAACGGCACCGGCTTCTTTTTCTCACCTTCCACCTCAAACAAGCCGAGGATTTCGACCCGGTGCTTGTCACGGTCGCGCAGGCCGAGCTTGGCTACCAATTTGCGAACATGATGCTCTTCTTCCTCCTTGCCGTCTTCCCCTTTTTTCTTCGCCGTCTCTACCACAAGCACAACGGGTTCTTCTTGGTCTTCCAACAGGGCGGCTTCGGGAATGGTGATGCAATCGGACTTCTTCTCTGTCAGCACACGGACGCGGACGAGAGTGTTGCCCCGTAGCTTGCGGTGTTGATTAGGGAAGCGCGCCTTAACGGCGACGGTGCCCGTCTCCGCCTGCGCTTGCTCCGCGATGAAAACGATGCGCCCTTGTTCGAGCTTGACCGCCTCGGTAATCGCCTCCTCCTGTTCCTCAAGGCGCACCACCTGGTCAAGCCGGAGTCGGCCCACGATGGTGGAAGGCGCGAAGCACAGCACGTCGATGTCGTCGAGGTTGACTACTTCCGCGATGGTGGCTCCTGGGGCCAAAGTTTGTCCCGGATAGGCGTGGACCATGCTGAGCTGTCCGGCGATGGGGGCGCGCAAGGTATACAAGGCCAACTGTTCGTCGAGGGCTTTGATCTCAGCGCGGGCGATCTCTTCCTTGGCCTTGGCGGCCTTGTATTTGGACTCGGCATCCTTGAGGGCCAGCCGAGCTTTATCCATTTCCACTTTCGTCACCAACATCACCGACGAACCGCTGCTGTGCTGTAAGCGCTCCAGACGTTCCACTTCGTAGCGGGCCAACTCCAAGGCATGTCCGGCCTGCTTGATTTGCTCTTGCAGTTCCGGATCGCTGACCAGCAGCTTCTCCCGGTTGGCCCGCAACACGCGGTCGTCCAATTGCACAAGGACTTGCCCTTTTTCAACGCGCTGTCCTTCGACAACGATTTTACCATTCTCAGAGGGCAAAACACTCAAAACGTAGCCACCGACTGCGGCGCTGATATGAGCGACGTGATTGGGCAAGGGCTGGGTGACGCCGAGCAACTCGGTCCATTCTTCGAGGTCGGCTTTCTCCGCCGCCTCCCACTTGACCGGGGCGGCGTGTTCCTCCTCTCCTGCCGGAGGATCTGCTTTCTTGCAGCCCACCACCAAGACCATCAGTGCAACCAGGAGGCCAACGAGGTTATGGCGAGATAAAAGCAAGGTCCACCTCATGCGGCGTTACGTGAAGATCAGGCAAAAAGGTCAGCGTTTCCAACGGGAGGCTTGGCCATCAGGGCGACATCACGGACGGCCGGCAAGTAAATGCAGAATCGGCTGCCTTGTCCCGGCTTACTGTCGATGTGCAGCTCGCCACCCAAGACGGCGACGATGCGCTGGACAACCGTCAAGCCCAGTCCAAAGCCCGGCCGACCGAGGCGTCGGACTTCTTGTGAACGATAAAAGGGATCACAAATATGAGGCAAATCCGCGGCCGGAATGCCCAACCCTTCGTCCACCACGGCCAGCACCACGCTGTCTTGTGTCCGTTCGATGCTCACCCGGATGGGCGAACCGGTCTCGCTGTATTTGCAGGCATTGTCGAGCAAGTTATCGACGAGCTGTCCCAAGAGAGCTGGTTGGGTGCAGACCTCCCAAGCGCCTTCGGTGTCCAGGCTGGGCCAGCAGATGTCGCCGGCGCGGGGATGATCTTCCCAGTGCCGGCGATGGTCCTCCAGCCACTCCGCCAGATGGACGATGCAGGTGTCCGGCGGTTCGCTCCGTGCAGGCATACGGGCGAGGAACAACAGGAGCTCCACCATCTGCCGCATTTCGCCGGCGCGCCGCCGCACGATTTGAAGCACGCGCTGATATTCTTCCGGGCTTCGTTCCTGGCGAAGGGCGACTTCCACTTGGCCCAGGACCGCGGTCAACGGTGTACGCAGTTGATGGGAAGCATCTCCCGCAAAGCGCTGTTGCTGTTGCAGCACTTCTTGCAATCGTTTCAACAGATCGTTGAAGGCGTGCCCCAGATCCTCCACTTCATCGCCGGTTGGGGCAACAGGGAGAAGCTGGCCCGGTTGGTCGCCGCGCAGCGTTTTGGCGCAACCGGCCATCTCGACCACAGGGCGGATGGCCCTCCGGCAGACCCGGCGGCTCAGAAGCGCGCCCATGCCCCACAGACCGGCAGATACGCCCAACAAGGTCCAGGCCAGCTGCTGCAACGCCGCCGCCACCGGATGCCAGGGAAGCCCCACGCGGACAGTCACGGCTGAGCCGCGATAGGTGCGGTCGGAAGGCAACATAACCCGGCCCGGCAACTGATCCGGGGCGATCTCTTCATGGACAGGTTCCGGATCAAAACGCCCGGCCCGGAGCCGTCGGCTGAGGACTCGCCACCCTTCCAACGAGCCGGAAGCGTAAGCATCCGGAGGAGCAGTTAGCAGGTTCACCGAGCAATCGACCAGGCGCCCTTTGTCATCGTGGACGAGCCAGCGGACCTGGTCCGCGCCGGGATCTTCACCGAGAGTGATATGGCGCTCCAACGGTTCCCATTCGACATCCTCGGCATGGACTTCGACAGCGGCGAGGATCGTCTGCATGGCCAACTCTAACCGCTGGTTGGTCTGGTCCATAAGGTGGTTGCGCACCAGCAGAAACAAGGTCAGGGAAAACCCTAACAGCACCAGGGCCAGGGCCGTCAGGAAGTACGCTGATAAGCGCGTCGTCAAGCTCATGGCTTTCGCTACCCAACCAACCCCCGCGCCCGCACCAACCGGAGCTATCCTTGCCGGCACAGAGAGCGGATGTCACGTTTTCTCGCCAAAAACATAGCCGCGGCCACGTACCGTATGGATCAGCCGCGGACCATACGCCTCCAGTTTACGGCGCAACTCCATGACATGCACTTCCAAGGTATTGGACAATCCGTCAAACGATTCCTGCCAGACATGCTCGTAAATGCGCGTGCGCGACAACACTTCGCCGGGATGACGCAAGAAGAACAGCAGCAAGGCCTGTTCCTTGGCCGTCAGGTCGAGGGGCTGGCCGGCTCGTTCAACCCGCTGGGTCTTCAAGTCCATTGCCACGTCCTGATATTCCAGGCGCGTGCCGATACTACTGGGCCGTCGCCGCAATAAAGCCTGGACGCGCGCCACGAACTCGGCGAAGTGGAACGGTTTACACAGGTAATCATCGGCCCCTGCGTTAAGTCCCTGCACGCGCTGTTCCACGGCGTCGCGCGCTGTCAAAAACAGCACCGGCGTGGTCTGATTCACCTGGCGGAAGCGCTGGAGCAGGGTCATTCCATCCTGTCCCGGCAGCCACCAATCGAGCACGATCACGTCCCAGGACGCCGCTTTCAGGGCGTGCCAGCCGCTCAGACCGTCGGCGGCCACCTCGACCAGAAACCCCTCTTCGCGTAAACCCCGGCTGATGAAATCGGCAATTTCTGCATCGTCTTCGATTACCAGCAGCCGAATGGCCATACCCTGTCCTCGCATTGCTGATATCGTAGGACATCTATACTGCTTGATTATAACCACGTTCCCTAAAGTACCGATGAGGGAATGATAAATTCCGCTTTATCTAAGGCCGCCGATGGGACCGTACTTGTTGCGTTTGACTTTTCGCCTGGCTGAGGGGGTGGCACGCCTGCCGGACGGACTCCGGGCCCGTCATATCAACTATGTACAGGCAGCGCAAAACGTGGACGGCGGCTTTTCCGGTCGGGAGGGCGGCTCCGATCTGTACTACACCGACTTTGCCTTGCGCAGTCTGGCTATACTCGGCGCACTGACGCCGGCCATTGCCGAGCGTGCCGCGCGTTTTTTGCACACTCGTCTGACTCAGCAAACCAGCTTGATCGACCTCTTCTCGTTGCTTTCTTCCTGTCTCTTGGTGCAATGGAGCGGTGGTCCCGCCGTGCTCGCCGGCCGCCCGTCGGACTGGCCGGATCGTGTCGCAGAGGCACTGGAAGGTTTTCGCACCTCCGATGGCGGCTATGCCAAGTCGGTCGGCGGCATGTCGGGCAGCACCTATCATACGTTCGTGGCGGCGTTGTGCTACCAACTGTTGGGGCGACCGGTGCCGCACTTGGCCGATCTGGTACGCTTTGTCGCCAGCCGCCGCCGCCAAGACGGCGGTTACGTCGAAATAGCGCCGATGCGGCGCAGCAGCGCCAATCCGACCGCCGCCGCCGTCGGCCTGTTGCAAATGGCCGCTGAGGAAATGCCGAATGTGCTGGACGAAGTCGGCGACGGCGTCCTTACTTTCCTTGCCGGCATGGCTTCGCCCGAAGGCGGACTGCGGGCCAATCCTCGGGCGCCGTCGGCTGACTTGCTGTCCACTTTCACCGCCGCCTGGACCCTCGAACAACTCGGCGGCTTGGACCGATTGGATACGCAACAAGTGCGGCGCTATGCCGAAGCGCTCCAGCGACCAGAAGGCGGCTTTCACGGCGGCCTGTGGGACGAAGGACACGATGTCGAGTATACCTTCTATGGACTTGGCGTCCTTGCTTTGATGACTGGCCCCGCCGCCCCCGGCTGAATTGGGCACACGCTCCCTCTCTCTTTAGGGGGCAGGAGAAAGAGGGTCACAACTACTCATGCCCCGTGTAAAATTTCTATAAGGGAAGAATTTCTAGAGTTCCTGCACCGTCATTGTCAGGAGAAACTGTGGTTGGCCGCACACGGAAGCCGGAAATTGTCACGTTGGAAGATGATCCACTCTGGTACAAGGACGCCATCATCTACGAATTGCACGTTCGCGCCTTTTACGATAGCAACGGCGACGGCATCGGCGATTTTCTCGGTGTGGTCGAGAAGCTCGATTATTAGCAGGACCTGGGGGTCACGGCTATCTGGCTGTTGCCCTTCTATCCGTCGCCGCTGCGCGACGACGGCTACGACATCGCCGATTACACCAGCGTCAATCCGATTTATGGCACCATCGATGATTTCCAACGCCTGCTGGAGGAGGCCCATAAGCGCGGGCTGCGCATTATCACCGAATTGGTCGTCAACCATACTTCCGACCAACACCCGTGGTTCCAGCGCGCCCGTCGCTCGCCGCCAGGCAGCCCCGAACGCGATTTCTATGTCTGGAGCAATACGCGCGACCGCTTCAAGGAAGCCCGCATCATCTTCAAGGACTTTGAGCTCTCGAACTGGACTTGGGACCCTGTGGCCAATGCTTATTACTGGCACCGTTTCTACTCGCACCAACCCGATCTTAATTATGACAATCCAGCCGTCCATGAGGCCGTCTTCCGCGTCCTCGATTTCTGGCTGGAGCGCGGCGTCGATGGCCTGCGCTTAGACGCCATTCCCTACCTTTATGAGCGGGACGGCACCAGTTGCGAAAACCTACCGGAGACACATGCCTTCCTCAAAAAACTGCGGGCCTATCTCGATAGCAAGTACAAAAATCGCATCCTCTTGGCCGAGGCCAACCAATGGCCGGAGGACGCGGT
>JAJPIY010000362.1 GCA_021324515.1 Planctomycetota bacterium | reverse complement strand
GGGGGGTTGACACCCCCCGCTCGCCCTCTATTACCGGGGGGTTGACACCCCCCGCTCGCCCTCTATTACCGGGGGGTTGACACCCCCCGCTCGCCCTCTATTACCGGGGGGTTGACACCCCCGCTCGCCCTCTATTACCGGGGGGTTGACACCCCCCGCTCGCCTATGCCTGTGTTGATCTCTACTGCATCCCGTATAGAATGGCAAAGAACAATACGGGTGAAAGGCGTTTGTCCATGCCGTCTACCGAACTGTTGCAGTTGCTTCGTGCCCGGCCGTTTACGCCGTTCCGGATTTACCTGGATGACGGCACCCTCTATGAGGTCCGTCATCCGGAGCTTGTCATGGTCAGCGTGGCCACTGCAATTATCGCTTTCCCCGATCCGGATCATCCGGGCCATTATCGCTCTTGGGAGATCGTGGACTTACGCCATGTCGTTCGCCTGGAACGCATCGAGTCGGCCAGCCAGCCTACCTAGCGGCGAAAAGCCAGATCAGCCCCATCAACAAAGTCATGCCGCCCAGGACCAGCGCGATCGCCAACAACAATAACGTCATCTGCATTGGCCAGTCTGGGTCTCGCCTTTCGATTGTGGATAGGTCTGTCTCCGAGGCCGAAAGACCAGGCAAACTATACTCCGCCGACGGTTCGGCATTTTGCAGGGTCGAGACGGCTTCGGTGTATCGCGGGTCTTCGTGCTGGTCCAAGGGCAGGACCGCTTCGCCGACCGCCCAGGCGCGCAGCTCCTCCTCGACGGTGGCGGCGGATGAGGGCCGCAAGTCGGGATCTTTGGCCATCAGCCGCGAAACGAGTTGAGCAAGACCCAGCGGAACGTCCGGGGCCAGCTCGCGCAGCGGCCTGGGTTCTTCTTGGCGATGCCGCCGTATCTTGTCGCGGCTGGTGCCGCCAGGAAACGGCGGCTGACCGCAGAGCGCAAAGTACAGAGTGCAGCCAAGCGAATAAAGGTCGGCCCGGCCGTCTACGTGGACGGCATCTCTCGTCTGCTCCGGGGCGATGTAGTCCATGGTGCCGACGATGTAGCCTTGGCCGCCGATCACGTCTTGTTCGGCCTCTTCGCCCTCCATCAGGGCCAGGCCGAGATCGAGCACCTTGGCATGATCGTTGGGCGTAATCATGATGTTGGAGGGCTTCAGGTCGCGGTGGATCAACCCCTGATTATGGGCATGTTCCAGACCGGAGGCCACCTCGGCCATCAGGCGGGCGGCGCGGGGCGCTTGCAACGGGCCGTTCTCGGCGACGGTCTTGGACAGGTTTTTGCCGGGGATGAATTCCATCGCGATGTAGTAAACGCCCAGGCAGAAGCCGCTTTCGTAAGTCCAGGCCAGGTGGGGATGGGCGACACGGCGGCTCAGCTCCATTTCGCGTTGAAAGCGCGCCAGCAAGCGCTCCTGGTTGCGCCAACGGCTCGGCGTCAACACCTTAAGGGCCGCCAATTCGCCGCTGCGCTCATCGCGGGCCAGATATACTGTGCTCATGCCGCCGCGGCCGATGGGGGCCAGCACTTGATAATGCCCCAGCAACAGTCCTTTGCCGCTGCCACGCAAGAGCTTGCTCGCCTGGAAGCGCGACAGCTTACCTTTGCGAACCAGATGATCGGCCAGGGCATGCGGGTCATGGCGCCGCTCTTGGGGCACCTCGGACAGCGCCTCTTGGAGCTGGCGGCGATCGAGCAGGCCGCTCTTGAGGATCGTTTTCAGGAAACCCTCGACCGTCGGCAGGTTGTCAGTGGTGGCGGAGGGAACTTCGGACATGAGATTTTACGGCCCTTACTTATCTCGAATCTGCGCCTTGAGAACGTGCTTGAGACGCCCCATGATTTTCTCGTGGGCCTTCTTGACCTCGTTATCTGTCAATGTGTGATCGTCGGCCTGATAGGTCAAGGCATAGGCGAGACTTTTGTGTCCCGCAGGGATGTTTTCACCACGATACAGATCGAACAAGCGCACATCGCGCAGCAAGGCGCCCCCGGCGGCGCGGATCTCGCGCGCCACGCGCTCCGCTGGCATCGACTCTTCCACGATCACGGCGAGGTCGCGCAGCGCGGGAGGAAAGCGCGGCACCGGCTGATAGAGATGGCGGGCTGGCAATGTTGTACGCAGCGCCTCCAGATCGAGCTCGCCGATTAGCACTCCACGCCCGCCGAGGCTGAATAGCTCGGCAACCTTCGGATGCAGCTCGCCGAAGGAACCGATCACTCGCTCGCCTACAACCAACTCGGCGGCGCGACCGGGATGCAGGGCCGGCGCTTGGAGAGGGCGATAGGCGGCATCCGCCACATGGAGGTCGGTCAGGAGCGCTTCGAGGATGCCTTTCAAATCGAAGAAATCCAACGGTTGCGGCGGCGTGCCCGGCGTCTCACCCCAGAATTCCGGCTGGCGCACACCGCACAAGACTATGGCGAGGCGGCGCGGCTCATCGGGCCGTTTCTTGTTGGACTGCGGCAGATACACCGAGCCGATCTCGAACAGCCGCACGTCCTTGGTGTGTTGCAAGTTCGCCGCCGCCACCTCCAGGACGCCGCCAAGCAGACTATGCCGCATGACTTGCCGCTCACTACTAATAGGGTTCTGCAAACGGACGTATTCGCACGGTGGCAGCCCCAGCAGTTTCTCACGCTCTTCCGTAGTCAGCGCGTAGGTGATGACTTCTTGCAGACCTAGGGCGACGAGGCGATCGCGCAGACGTTCCTCGAAGACAAGCGGCAGGTTGGTCCGTTGCGGCGGCAGTTGGTCAGCCAAGAGGGTTGCCGGCAATTTGTCGTAACCGTACAGTCGCACCAGGTCCTCGATGAGATCCGCTGGCCCTTCTTCTATATCGATTCGATGCGGTGGCGGCGTGACACGCAGGGTGTCTGTACCGATCTCTTCAACTTGGAACTCCAGCGCCCGCAGGATGCGGACACATTCAGAACGCGGCAGGTCCATACCGAGGAGACGACGTATCTCCGCCGTCTTTAGCTCGATAATCCGCGGCGGCAGCGGGCGCGGGTAAACATCAACGCTGCCGCGGCAGACAGTGGCGCCGCTGTGTTGTCGCATCAACTCGGCGGCGCGCCCGGCAGCAGGTTTGACCATTTCGGGATGGATGCCTTTGCTAAAGCGCACGCTCGCCTCGCTGGGCAGGTTGAGCGCCTTCATGGTGCGACGGATGCAGAGAAAATCGAAGTTCGCTGCCTCCAAAAGGACGTTGCGCGTGGCCGGCGTGACCATCGTGTCGGCACCGCCCTTGATGCCGGCTAGCGCAATCGGTCCGGCCTCATCGGCGATAATCAGCATCTCGGTTGTCAGCTTTAACGGGGCCGTTCTGTTGCCCTCGTCGAGCGTGGTCAGGGTCTCGCCGGCCCGCGCGGGGCGAACGATGAGGTGCGGCGGCTTGCCGCCGGCCCGCTGGCGCAGCTTGTCGTAATCGAAGGCATGCAGCGGCTGGCCCCATTCCAGCAAGACGTAATTGGTAATGTCCACGATGTTGTTGATGGGCCGCATACCAGCGTAGCTCAACCGCCGCTGCATCCATCCCGGCGCAGGCCCGATGCGCACATCCCGCAGCAGCATTGCCGCATAGCGCGCACACAAATCCGGATTTTCAATAGAAACACGCACCTGCCCCTCGATGGCCGGACCCTCTGCTTGCGGTTGGTGCGGCGGCAGACGCAGCGTTTGCCCCGTCAGAGCGGCCACCTCGCGGGCCACCCCGATCAGGGACAAACAACGTGCCATGTTCGGCGTGATTTCCAACTCCAGCACGATGTCGCCCAGGATATCGACGGCTGGCGTGCCGGGAGCAACTTCCTCATCGAGCAGAATGATGCCGGCTTCCTTATCGTCGTCGATGCCCAGCTCGAAGGCAGAGCAAACCATCGCATCGCTAGCAATGCCGCGGATTTTGGCCGGCTTCAACTCTTGTAACACTTTCTCGCTGCCCTTGGCGTGATGGCTGAAGAGGACCGAGCCGGCCAAGGCAAGGATGACCGTCTGGCCCGAATCGCCGACTCGGAGGTTCGGCGCTCCGGTGACCAGCTGCTTGGTGCGTCCTCCGCCATACTCGACGGTCGGCAGTTTCAGGTTAACGACGGCGGGATCAGGATGCGGTTCGACTTTTTGCACCCGCGCCAGGACGATCTTGTCTGGCGGCCACACCGGCCCAGCCTCGGCAGACTTGACGCGCAATCCTTCCGGCGCCGGCACGCCGATCAACCGCACCCCGGACACTTCCAAGCCCGCCAGCGTCAGCCGCTCGACCAATTCGGCAACAGGCATCGTTAATGGGACATATTCCGCAAGCCACTTCAGGGGAACTTTCATCGTCAGTACTCGAATCGACTACCGGCATCCAGCACACGGTTGTTGTTATACTGGGCACGGGGAGATTGGACATTTTATTCGCCTTCCCCCCCCCACCCCAACCCTCCCCCACCAGGGGGGAGGGAGAAACACTTCCCCCCACCCCAACCCTCCCCCACCAGGGGGGAGGGAGAAACACTTCCCCCCACCCCAACCCTCCCCCACCAGGGGGGAGGGAG
>JAJPIY010000138.1 GCA_021324515.1 Planctomycetota bacterium | reverse complement strand
GCTACCGATCAGCCCATCGTTTCGCCGTTGCAGAACTTGCAGGCCGGCGGCGTTACGACAGGCATCAATGCCATCGTGCAGCAACAAGCCCAGTTCCAAAGCGGCATTTACAAGCCGTTGCCGACCGGCGGCGTGGCCGGCATCACCTTCACCGTGCCGTACACCTTCACCAATTTGCCGGCCCGCACCAATCCGTTCTATCAGCCATCGTTGCAATTCACCTTCGAGCAGCCGTTGTTGCAGGGCTTCGGCATCGAGATCAACCAGTTGCGGGCCTTCCATCCTGGCTCGATCCTGCCGATTTCGCCGCCCAATAGTTTGCTGCCGGCGCCGGCGGCCACTTACTTGCCGTACAACTTTAACAATCTCTCCGGTGTCGGTCTGGGTTTGCCGCCGGGCATTCTCATCGCCCGCATCCGCTTCAATCAGAACCGCGCCGAATTCGAGCGCAACGTCAATCAGATGTTGCTCAATGTCGAGACCGCTTACTGGAACCTCTACGGTTCCTACTACCAACTCTACAGCCGCGAGCAGGGACTGCGGTTCGCTTATGAGACCTGGAAGATCACGGGGGCGCAGTACAAGGTCGGCCGAGTCAGCCGCGCCGCCCTGGCTCAGGCCGAGGGCCAATACAATCTCTTCCGCAGCCAACGCTTGGCAGCCATCGATACCTTACTCGATAACGAACGCCAACTGCGGGCCATGATGGGCATGCAGATCGAAGACGGTACACGCCTGGTGCCCAGCGATGCACCGACTTTGGCGGAATACCGTCCCGACTGGAAGACCGGCTGGTACGAATGCATGCAGAACCGTCCGGAACTGTACATGGCGCGGCAGGACGTTAAGGTGGCGCAGCTAAACGTGCGCTTGGCCAAGAACTACCTGCTGCCCGATCTCCGCTCTTTCTTGGCCTACGACAGCAACTCCATTGGCAGTCAGCTGGACGGTGCGGGCATCTCCAATGCCTTCCGCAACCTGGCCTCTAACACCTACAACGATTGGACGGTCGGCTTGCGCTTGGGTGTGCCGCTTGGCTTCCGCTTTGCCCATGCGCAGTTGCGGCAAGCGCAGCTGCAATTGGCACGCGCCTATCTGGTATTGCAAGACCAAGAACTGAAAGCGGAACGCTATCTGGGTTATTGGTATCGCCACATGTCGTCGGCATACTTCCAAATCAAGGCGGCGCGAGCGCAGCGCGAGGCGTTCGGCACACAGTTGCAGATTCGTTACGAGTTGTACAAAGCCGGTGCCAACGAGCCGGGTACAGGAAACCCAGTCACCTTAAACCTGCTCTTGGAAGCACAGCGTTTTTGGGCTGAGGCACTAGCCACCGAGTACCAGGCCATTGTCACCTACAACAATGCCATCTGTGGTTGGGAGTTCGCCAAAGGCACCATCATGCGGCATGACAACGTGACCATCTCGGAAGGCCCGATCCCGGTCGCCGCCCAGAAGCGGGCGGTCGAACACATGCGCGAACGGACCAAGGCGCTATTGCTGCGCGAACGAACCGCACCGACTGGCGTGTTGGCCCGGCCGCTGGACGCGAGCGGACCAATCAACCTGTATCCGCAGATCAACGCCAGCTCGCTGCCGTCCATCTGGAAAGACGCACCGCCGCTCAAAGAAGTAAACGAATTGCCGCCGGTTGAGAACACCAATCCGGAACAGAGCGAGCAGCTGCCCAGTCCTCTCGAACCGGCGCCGCTCAATCAGATTTTCCCGGAGAGCGAGATGCCGACGGGTGTGAAACTCCCGGAGAGCGAGATGCCGACGGGTGTGAAACTCCCGGAGGCTCCGCCAGCTCCGCCCACGCCGGCGCCGGCGGAACCGAAGCCCCATCGGACCTCGTCGACGCTTGGCACCTTCGGCACGATCCGGCCGGCCGATGATCCGGCGGCGATCCTACCGGTTGCCTTGCAGCCAGCCAAGCCGACACCCGCGGCCAATCCGTCTTTCGCCCCAGCGACGCTACCGGAAGCGCCCTTGTCCACTCTGCCGCCGCTGCCCAATTCGACCGCCATGCCGACGTTGCTGCCCCTCGATCCGAAAACGGGTCGGTAAGGGTCAGGGCCGTGGTCTGAAAAGGAAGCGTGGGGCCTCACGTCCATTCATTGTGGTCCCAATAGCGGCGGCGTTCGTTCTCAGCTTGCAAGGCCGTGAAACTGTTGACGCAAAACAGGGCGAAGAAGATCGCTAAGAACATGTCGCCATAGTCCTCCAGGAAGGGAATAAGAGGCTGGCCATGCGAAGCCATGAGCATATGGGCCGCCAAAACGCCAGAGACGACCATGGAGATGCCCAATGAAAAAGCGGTCCCCCGCACCGGCATGAGCGCTTGGCAGACCTCCCGCGCGATCTGTCCACCATCGAGCGGCCAGATCGGCAGCAGATTCAAGATGGGCCAGAACAGATTGATTTCTAGCAACATCACAAGAACAGAGATTGCGGAAAGCCGAGAAGCTGCCGGCATAGAAAGCAGGAGCCAGGGGGCGCTAAATCGGAGAATCGCCCAGAAGACAAGTTGAATGCCTGGTCCAGCCAGCAAGACGAGGATGCGCTGCCAACGACGCGCCACCTGATTGCTGCCGATGGCCAGCCCGCCCATACTGTGCAGCACGATATAGCCGTGGGAACCGAACAGACGGCCCATCCAGACGTGCCCGAACTCGTGCAGCAACACGGACACGAACACACAAGCCACCCAGGCCAGAACGAAACCAACGCCGAGTCGAATGGTACTGTCGTACCCTAAAATAACTGCGACCAGCCAAAACATCGGATGGACGCGCACCGGCGTCCCGAACATGCGCCAGCGCAGGTCGTAAGGCGTTTCATTCGGTTCAAAAAACACGGCGGCAACCCTTTGAGGAACCAAGGGAACACTCGTTGCTGATTGTCTAGTGGCAACGTTCCCTCGGCAAGGGCAAATCAGGCGCTCCGGGCCCTTGGCTCCGCCAGAAGAGAGAAAGTTTCAAGGGGTGGGCTGCTCAGGCCGTTCTCCGCCGACAGCACCAATTCGCGGAACAGGCCGCCCTGTTGGACCAACTCGCGATACGATCCAGCTTCGACGATACGGCCACCTTCAAAGACGAAGATGCGGTCGGCGTCGCGCAGGGTGGACAGACGGTGGGCCACGAGGAGGGTGGTGCGGTTGGCGCTGCGGACCCCCAGGGCTTGCTGGACGGCGCGCTCGCTGATGTTATCAAGGGCCGAGGTCGCCTCATCGAGGATCAGGATCGGCGGCTGTTTGAGGAGGATGCGGGCGATGGCCAGGCGTTGCCGCTGTCCGCCCGATAAGTTGCCGCCGCGCTCGCTAACAAGGGCGTTGTAGCCGCCGGGCATTTGCATGATTTCGTCATGAAGATGGGCCAACTCAGCGGCACGGCGGATATCTTCCAGCGTCGCGTTCTCGTTGCCGTAGGCGATGTTCTCGGCAATGGTACCGGAAAAGACAAAGGGCGCCTGGCCAACGTAACCGATCAGTTTGCTGATGTCGGCCCGCGAGACTTCCTCCAGAGGCACGCCGCCTAAAAACACGACGCCGCTGGGCGGATGCACCAAACGCAACAAGACGCGGACGAAAGTCGATTTACCGCTGCCGGAACGGCCGGCAATGCCGATGGTCTCGCCGTGGCGGATCGTCAGCGACAAGTCTTTCAGGGCATGAATCGGTTTGCCTTGCGCCGTCACATGCTTGACAGAGAGGTTTTTGACGACGATGGCGGGCAAGCCTGGCCGCAATCGTGGCGAAGACGATAGGGCTGGCGTCTTCCTGCTCGGCAGACAGAAGGACGGATCCAACGGCTCAGCCAGCATTTCCAGCAGATCGCCGACTCGCAGGCTGCTTTCATAGCCTTCGACGAGGACGCGATGAAGCTCGCTCAGCGGCGTCATGATGTTGAGAAACAAGACCGAGAACGTCACGATGTCGCCGGTGTTTAGTTGCCCATTAGGACCAGGATGAGTGAGGGTGTAATAAACCGCCACCCCCAGGACGATAACGTGGAAGAAGCCTTCATTGAGCGCTTTGGCGCTGCCGAACAGGGCCATCTGAAAATAATAGCGCAACTCCAGGGCGCGGCGTTTTTCGGTGGCGCGGGCCAACCGCTTGAGTTCTTGTGCGAAGGTATTGGCTGCCCGCACGTACTCGATGCCGCTCAGTTGCTCGACGATGGCGCCGTCGATTTCGTCGCAGATGCGGTTCAAGCTTTGACGCACCTCCTTCTGCACAACGAGCTGGCGAATGGTCAAGTAGACGGCGGCGGGAGCGACTCCCAGCATGACGATGCCCAAAAGCGGCTGTTTACACAGGGCAGCGATTAGCGCGCACAGTCCGGTCAACAGGGCGGGGAGAGAGTCGAGAAAATTGATCCGCAGAAAACGGACGAACCCCTCGACGCTGCGATAGATGCGGCCGTTGAGGGTGCCAATTTTCTCTTTCGAGAAACTGGCCAGGTTGATCTTCATCAGGTGGTTGATTACGCGGACACAGGTATCCCGGTGCAGGCGCGTGCAGATGTTCTCGACCAGATAGCGGCGAGCGACGTGGAGTGCTTCGCGCACGAGATAGACCCCAGCAAGCAGACTCAGGATCTCAACCGCAATGAGATAAGAACCGTGGCCGACGATTTCGACAAGCTTTCCCAACAGCAGCGCCACGGCAACGTTACACAAGCTGACCGCAGCCATGATGCCACTCGCGCCGGCAAGACCGAGCTTATGCTTGAGAGGCACCAAGTGCCAGGCCTGCCGCCCCCGCCGCACGATGAGGCGGAACCCCGTGCCAAATCCCTTCGCGGCTTGGTTGTCGCACATAAGCACTCAAAGGTTAGAGGTCAGAGATCAGAAGTCAAGGATTGCGTTTTTGACTTCTGACTTCTGGTCTCGGACCTTTGATTGGGAACTTCGCTTCTTACGAAAGGGCACGTCGCACCCTACTTACTTGCAGATGACTGGTCGGCAGGATGGTGCTGCGGAGCAGAGAAATCAGTTTCTGCTCCACCAGCTGAGACGGCGTCAAGCCCGCTCGCACATCATTTACGAGCTTTTCTTGGGGGGCCAGAGCGGTGCGCGTCGAGGAAATGCGCAGAGGGGAGGTCTTCTTGTGGTGAAGCATCGGGTCGCTCCTTGAAAGCACAGAGTCGCTCATCAACGATCCGCAGATGTGGTAAGCAAAGGCTGTGCCAGACCCGACTAGACAAAACCTACTTATCCCTTGCTCTTATCCCTTGCTCGCGCTGCGGGCTCGCGCCACTCCTCCCGAGTCCGCAGCGCAAGCAAGGGCAGCTCCCCCTATCCCTTGCTTGCGCTGCGGACTCGCGCTGCGGGCTTGCGCTGCGGACTCGTTCATTTGCGCGTTTTTAAGCCGCACGTACCGGTGGCGCGAGAGGAGCGGCCCGGAACCCAGAGCGTTCCAGGCCGCGCTGAACGTAAGGAAGGGTGTGAAAGACGTTGCGCACGCGATTATCATTCAGATAATTGTCGAGGGCCAAGACGGCAGCACCGGCGTCAATGCCCACCATGTCCGCGCCAACCCAGTCGCGATCGGCGTTGACGTTGCTGAAACCGTAGCGGCCCAGGAGTTGCCAGCGTCGTTCGTGCGCAGCACGATCGATGTTCTCCCAAACTAAATCAGGCCGGCGGGCGATGGAAGCGAGCGTGGCGGTGATGTGGGCGGTGCCGTCGATCGGCCCTCCCGGCGCATAACAGCGGTAGGCGAGTTCCGCCGGTGGCTCGGCAGGCCCATCCCCGGCTGATAAACCCCAGTATTCGCGGTAAGTCGTGAAGGTGTCGGCCAAAGCGCGGCACACTCGGTAATTAGCCTCGGTAGCAATGCCGGACTCTGCTGCCAAGTCAACCCCGGTGGGAACCAACCAAACGCTCAGGTCGAGCAGATCTAGGCCGTACTGAAAGACAAACAGACCCAGATCGCTATTGTTGAAGTGCAGTCCCGCAGTAGTACCAGAAAAGGAGCGCAAATGGGACCAGGCTGCCACCGGTACCGCGCGGTCCTCGGCTGATCCACTGGCCAGGACATACATGAACACTGTTTCACCATTGAGGCGATCCCAGCTCGAACGCAGGAAGCGGCCGTCTTGAGCTTGACCGTGGCGGAGCAGAGGAATTTCCGACTCCTCCGGTGCCGTCCAGTAATACCAGTCGATACGCTCCGCCAGTTGTCGCGCCAGCAATTCCAATCCACTGTCGCGCAGAAAAGCAGCGGCCCATAACGCCCCCGCCGTCATCCAGGCTGTCTCGATGGTGCTGAAGTGATCGACGCCATACACCTGGCCAGTGTGCGAATCGACGAAGTGCGGCAAGATGCCGTTTTGATGGGGTAGCACATGCAGGGCGCACTGCAACGCCGCACGGATGCGCAAGACAGCTTCTTGCGGACGGAGAAGCTGATATGGTCCTTTCGAAGCCAGGGCCAAGGCAATGCAGCCCATGCCCGTGGCCGCCAAGCTGCACAGCCCGCGCGTGCGCAGCGGACCCTGATTGCGCTGGCGATCCAGGACCAATCCGCCCGACGTCTGGTTATCCAGAAAATATTGCAAAGCCTGAGACTGCAAGCGCAGTAACAGGCCACGATCCCTCATCGTTGAGGCAGCCATCCGTGGCATAGCAGAGTTCCTCATCTCTTCTCGTTCCGAAAGAGCGAACCTACTGCTTTTATTGTACACCACGACGGCGTCGGCGGACAAGTGAACGAGACGAGCCAGAAGTGTAAGCAAAGTAAGACGTTCCGTTGCTCCCGCTTCTGGCTCATGGGTTTGGTTCGAGGAGTCAGAACGGCGGTTTATCCGATGGCTCCGCGGGCGGAGGTTCGGCCGTTGCCGAGCCTGCCGGCATCGGCGCCGGTATGGGAACGATCCGCGTTTGTACAGCTGGCATTGCTAGTGTGGGAGACGGCGCAACTACAGTCAGGGGGCGTGTCCTCGGCCCCAGCACTGCCGGGGTTTGCACAGGCTCGATCGGCATGCCGTCCACCAGCGGCACGCTATGGCCCGGCATGGCGTCGACGGGCACTCCATCGACGGGTGCGTCTTGATTGCGCCGGAACCAGCGGTGCTTAAAAAGCGGGTGCCACGCTCGGCAATGGCAACCAGGACCGCAGCCGAAGAGATTGTGCGAGCGATTGGGATACTGATACGTGTAGTCGGCCCCATAACAAACCGGGCCGAAGAAACTGCCGGCCCACGCGCTGCTTGCGCTACTGCCTGTCAGTGCTGCCAAAGCCAGGACCGGAACAAAGAGGCGGATTCGCATCAAGATACCCTCCTTGGGCAACAAAGATTGATCCTGACGGAGTTTTGCCTCGGTTTGGACAATTGGCAAGAGACGGCCGGTGAATTTCGGCATCCTTGTTTTCTAGCAGGCTATTATTGTCGCTACGTCCCGGACAACCTGCGGCAATATACCTATCCCTCTCCGGGGGGATGGCTTCACTAAATGGCGTGGCGGTATTCACGTTGTCTTGGCAGCGTCCCACAGGCGCAAGCCGCCGAGGAAGGCGTTCTTGTTGTCGCCCATGCGGCAGGCAGGCGGCAGTTCGTCCAATTTTTTGACGTTGCCGCCGCCCAGTACCACATAGTCGGCCAGGAAAGCGGCGCGCAGCCGGGCTACCACATCGAAAACGGCGTTTTTCCACTTACGGCGGCCCAGGCGCTTCAGGCCGGCCTGGCCTACGTAGTCTTCGTAGGATAGGCCCTTTTTATAGGGCAAATGTCCTAATTCCATCGGCAGCAGAAAATCATTGTAGATCAAGGCGGTGCCCAGACCGGTACCCAGACCGAGAAAGAGCATACGGCCGCCCTCGTAGCTGCCCAGTGCTTGCATAGCAGCGTCGTTGACGAGCTTGACCGGACACCCCAAAGCCGAGGCGAAATCGAAGCCGATCCAGCCTTCCGCCAGGTTGACCGGCTCCGCCTGAATGACACCGTCTACCACAGGACCAGGATAGCCGATGGAGACGCGATCGTACTTCCAATCGGCTGTGGCCGAATGCACCAACTCGACCATTTTACTTGGCGTCAGATCCAGGCCCGAAGGGCACTTGCGCACTTCATCGCATCCCTGGAGCTTCAATTTGACGTGCGTGCCGCCCACGTCAATCACGAGAATTGCCATGACCAGCCGATGTCCTTGTCGATCGCAAAGCTCTTCTTCCCCGTCTCCCGCGCCTCCAAGACGTGTCTCTTCTTGCGAGCGCGGGAGACGGGTGAAGAAACCATTATCGTTTCGGACGGGGGGAATTTCGAGGGGGAACGTTCCCCGGGTTGTTAGGCGGGACAGGTTCCCCTCCGGGACCGCGTTGTTGAGGATTCATATTAGGCGGGAGAGGAGCACCCGACGGCGGTCCTCCTTGTTGCCCTCTTTGCTGGGGGTTCATCCCCGGCGGGAGGCCCCCTTGCGGAGGATTCATGCCGGGGGGAAAACCGTTGGGGGCCATACCCGGGACTTGTTGGCCGTTGTTGGCTTCGTTCTGCTTCTGGGCCTTTTCCTCCTCTTCCTTGACCTTCTTGGCGATTTTGTCGCGGATTTCCTTCATGATCGGTTCGGACTCAAAATGGACGGTCTGCCAATAGTTATACCAGTCGTTGGCCAGCGCTTTGAGTTTGGCCTCGTCCACCTTGTTGTTTCCATCCACGCAACCGAAGGCGCGTGCGAAGCAGCCGAGCAGGACCGTATCATCTAACTCGATGTCGCGGGGCATCTTGCTCAACTCGACAAAGTAGTGGCGCAAGCCGTCAAGGTGTTTCTGGGCCAGGTAATAAGTCAGGGCCCAAGAAACCGTGCGTGCTTTGCGCAGGGCTGCCTCATAGACGAGGTGCTCGGGGCCGTCTGCTTTGCCTTCGGGGGGCAAGTTGCGGAAATAGCTGTCGGTGACGACCTTGCGCAGCGTGTCCACAGCGGTTTTTTCCAGGCCGCCCTCGTTGGGGGCCTTGCCTTTCAACTCACGCCAGCGCGGCAAGTAGTAGGGGCTGGGTGCGCCGATGGTCGGCCAAGGCGATTGCAAAGGCGTCTCGAAAAAGCTGCCCATGCCGAAGAGGACCCATTCCGGCACGACCACATTGTGCGGTAGCAGTCCAGAGGCGAACAAGAGCTGTCGGCTGGCATTGTGGCTGACTGTTGCCAATTCCGCTTCTTGTTCCAACGCCTTGAGCATCAGAGCGAGCATCTGCGCTTCCGCAACATTGATCAGAGGGGTCGGATCGCCCGTGAACTGGACGGCGCTGAGGGCTTCCTTGACATTCTGCGGCATGCCGCTCTTGGGTTTACCGTTGGGGCTTTGCAGAAGCTCGTAACGCTGGTAGCCTTTGCTTTTCCAGTTTTCCCAGAATGTGCTCAGCGCCTTATAGGGATCGTCCTGGCGCTGAGAGTGCATCACCGCCAAGTTCTCGCGGCGCGCAAAGAAGCCGTCTACCACAAGAGGGCTAGCCGTGAGGATCTTGCGTAACAGCTCAAAGTCGTCCGTCTTGCTGGTGAGTACGACGACCTGACGATTCGGCGGCACCGGCAGGGCAATCCCGCGGAGGACGAACCAGTAGTAGAAACCGCGGAAAGCGTTTTCCAGGTGCTCGCTATGGCTCTTGACTTCCATAGCGGTGTCGCTGAGGTTGTGCAGCAGAAGATAGTGCGGTGTTTCCGTCGCTTTGTAGCCCGGTAGCAGTTTGCTGCGCCAGGAGGCGACCGTGGGGTCGTCGCCTGCCTTACGCTCCAGATCAGCCTTGATCTTTACATAGGCGATCGCGGCAGAGTGGCCTTTGTCTGCTTCAACCACCTTGTCCAGGACCTCGGGAAATTTATCCACCAGGCCATGCTCCAGCGTCCATTCTGCCAAGGCCAGAAGATCGTTGACGGAGGGTTTTTCCTTCAAGGTGCTTTCCAGCTTTTCCTTGAAGCGAGTGGAAACCGTCGGGATGGGTTTGTCTTTACCATCTGTTTTCTCGGTGATGACGAACAGCTCGCCGAAAGGCGGGTTCTTTAACAATTGACACGACCTGCCCAAACGCTCGGGCAATCGAACCGTCGCAAGCCCTTGCTGTTCCAGGCTTCGAAGCATCGCTTTGTTGGTCGGATTGACTTCGACGACGGCGACAACGTAATCATTGACATCATCGACATCAGTGGGAACCATGCCCATCATCCCCATCATGCCCATCATCATGCCGCCGCCCATGCCCGGCATCATGCCGCCGCCCATGCCGGGGCGCATGCCCATCATCATGCCGCCGCCCATGCCGGGGCGCATGCCCGGCATCGTGCCGCCGCCCATGCCGGGAGGCATGCCCATCATCATACCGCTGCCCACGCCGGCAGGCGGTCCTCCCTGGTTCCCCATACCTGGCGGCATCGTTGTCGTCCCACCCGGTGGCGTGTTGGGCATGGGCATGCCCGGACGCATACCAGGCGGCGTCGTCATACCAGGCGGCGTCGTCATACCAGGCGGCGTCGTCATACCTGGTGGACCGCCGGGCATGGGCATACCGGGGCGCATACCGTTCATGCCGGGCATGCCGGGACCACCGACCGTAGTGAGTTCTTTGCTTGCACCGACATTGGCCACAATGACCACATAATCTGCTGAAGCCAAGCCGGCGCTCGCTGCCAGAAATGCCACCGCCAGCAACCCCTGTTTCATACCACTATCCTCCGCGAAGCTCGTTCGCCGTGGAGTAACTTGGATCAAGAAGCCCTCATACTATTGTGACGAGAATTGCCCCAAACCGCAAATGGATTTTCCGCTATACTGACCAGCGCGGCATTTGCTCGGCATCGCGGGTGCCGTGCCGCGGGCTGTGTGGTTCTTTTGTCTTGGAGTGGCCATCCGTCATGAATCGCTGTCTGGGAGTTGTCTCTCTGATCGTAGTGCTGTTCCTTTCCACTACAGTACAGGGACAACTGCCGCCGGAAAAAGCGGCATCCACATTCACCGTCGCCGATGGTTTGGAAATGAAACTGTGGGCCTCGGAGCCGCTATTCGCCAATCCCACCTGTATCGACATCGACCACAAGGGCCGGGTCTGGGTCTGCGAGTCGGTCAATTACCGCAACAAACTACACCGCAAAAAGACGCTCAACCGGCCCGAAGGCGACCGTATCGTCATCCTGGAGGACACCAAGGGCGCGGGCAAGGCCGACAAGGCGATCACGTTTTATCAAGCGCCGGACTTCATCGCACCCCTGGGCATCGCCGTGGCCAAAGATCCCGTTGGGCCAGGCTACAAGGTCTACGTCTGCCATTCGCCAGACATTCTGCTTTTCGAGGACAAAGACGGCGACGGCAAGGCCGACGGCCCGCCCAAGAAGCTGCTGAGCGGCTTCGGCGGTTACGATCACGATCACGGCGTCCACGGCATCCTCATCGGCCCGGACGGCAAACTCTATTTCAGCGTGGGCGATCAAGGTGTTCACGGCCTGCAAAGCGCCGACGGCAGGGGCCGCAAGTGGCACAGCAACGACACCGATTGCCGCGCCGGCACCATCTGGCGCTGTGATCTCGACGGCAAAAACCTCGAATTGCTCGCCCACAACTTCCGCAATCCCTACGAGCCGTGCGTCGATAGTTTCGGCACCGTGTTCATCTCCGACAACGACGACGACGGCAATCAGCAGACACGCATCTGCTACGTCATGCCTGGCGGCAATTACGGCTATCATCCGCGCGGCCCTGGTCAAAGCCATTGGCACGAGGAACAGCCCGGCGTGGTACCAAAGATCCTGCGCACCTACTTCGGTTCGCCGACCGGCATGTGCGTTTACGAAGGCACCCTCTTGCCCAAGAAATACTGGGGCCAGCTGCTGCATACCGACGCCGGCCCGCGCCACGTCCGCTGCTATCATCTCAAACCCAAGGGCGCCGGCTACGACGTGGAACGCGAGGACATGGTGACCAGCACGGACAATTGGTTCCGCCCTTCGGACATTTGCGTCGCCCCGGACGGCAGCGTCTTCGTCGCCGACTGGTACGATCCCGGCGTCGGCGGCCACGGCATGAGCGATACGACGCGCGGCCGCATCTACCGGCTGGCGCCGAAGGGGAACAAGTACAGCGTGCCGAAAGTGGATATAGACAGCAGGGAAGGACTGTTGCAAGGACTGGCATCACCGAATCGGGCGGTGCGGTACATGGCTATAGCGATGCTGAATCGCATGGAGTTGGAAAAAGCAGTCGAAATCCTCCATCCGATAATCTCTAAAAAAGAGAAGTCATTCTTGCGTGCCCGAGCATTATGGCATTTCGCGGTAATTGGCCAACCGCTGGGGCGTCAACCCAGGCCAACCATCGTGGATTCGACGTGCAGCATCCTGAACGATGCAGATCCTCGATTCCGTATTGCAGCGCTGCGAACTCTGTACGCCGCCTTTAACCTCGCTCCCTGTGATTTGGTCGTACACGAAACGCCGGAACCTTGGTGGCGGCTTGTGAAGGATCCTTCAGCCGCAGTGCGGCGCGAAGCATTGCTGCTGCTCCGCGACGGGGAACCGAAAACATCCGAGCAGTTCTTCCCGATGTTTTATGGACTTGTCAAAGGATACGACGGCAAAGATCGCTTTTACCTCGAAGCCATCGGCATCGCTGTTGGACGTGATCCGAAGCGACGGCAAATCATCCTCGCCGATTTCGACAAGCATTTCCCCGAATGGAACGATCAGGTTGCCGGTCTCGTCTGGGAATTGCGGCCGCCGTCGATGATGCCGGTGCTGGAAAAACGCCTCGTCGATGCGAAAGTGCCTATCACCCAGCGCGCCCAAATCGTGGACATTCTCGCCGCCTCCGAGGATGCGAAGACCGGCGCATTTTTGTTGAGTGTGCTGCGTTCGGACGTGCCGGCCGAGGTGCGTGACAAGATTCTTGATAATTTGAAACAATTCCTGCCTGGTAAGTGGCGAAATCTGCGCGACAGCAAGGAATTGAAAGAGGCAATGGATTCGCTGCTGTCGAAAGCGGAATCGCGCGCGATCGGGTTAGCGTTAATCGGCGCAGCAGGGCGAACAAGCGATGTGGCCCGCATTACAGCTGTGGCCCGTGAGGTGAAAGAAACGGAAGCCACGCGCAAAGCTGCCGTGCAGACGCTTGGCCAGCTGCCGAGCGGCGAATCCATCCGCGCTCTTCGCGGATTGATGGAAGACAAGATCGTCGGCGACGAGGCTGTCGCCGCGCTGGGCCATTTGGCCCAACACCGGGGCGACAAAACAATGGCGGAGCAAGCATTGCAAGCGCTCCAAGACGCCGTGGCCACCAAGGGACCGGCACGATTCGCGGCATTGTCGGCATTGGCCGGTACCCGGCGCGGTTCACAATGGCTGCTCGATCAGCACGCCCGCAAGGCGCTGCCGACGGAACTCGTTGCCGACACCGGCCGGCTGCTGCGCAACAGCCCCTACGTTGATCTCCGCAACAAGGCCCTGATCGCTTTTCCGCTGCCGCGCCCTCTCGATCCCCAAAAACTGCCGTCTCTCGATCATTTGCTCACACGCCAGGGAGATCCTCAGCGTGGCAAACAATTGATCGCTGCCAGTAGCAAAAACGACATGCAGTGTCTCAAATGCCACACCATCGGCGGCGTCGGCGGACAAATTGGACCTGATTTGTCCGTTATAGGCAAAAAGGCCAGCAAGCAAGATCTCTTCGAGTCGATCCTGAATCCGAGCAAGGCCATCGCCGATCAGTACATCAACTGGCAGATCGAGACGAAAACGGGTCTGTCGCTGTCGGGCCTCATCGTTGAAGAAACGCCGACTACGATCACCCTGCGCGACGGCAACGGCAAGGACACGAAGATCGACAAAAAAGAGATCGAAAATCGAGAAAAGAGCCCGAAATCGCTCATGCCGGACAATCTGCTGGCCTATATGACGGAAGATGATCTGGTGGACATTGTGGCGTATCTGTTGGAATTAAAGTAGGCAAGGCGATCCGCTCAATCGCTGTGCAGTGGGGGAAACAAAACGATGGTCACTGAAAACGGGGAGGAATTGGTCCGCATAACGGCCGGCCCCGTCACGCTGGCAGGAGATTTAGCAATTCCCCAGGCAGCTCGCGGCCTGGTGTTGTTCGCCCACGGTTCGGGCAGCAGCCGACATAGCCCGCGCAACCGATTTGTCGCCGAGCGACTCCGCGAAGCGGGCCTGGCCACTCTGCTCCTCGATCTGCTCACCGAGGAGGAAGAGGCTGCGGACCGCTACACCGCCCACCTGCGCTTCGACATCCATTTGCTCGCCGACCGGTTGGTCGGCGTCACCGATTGGTTGGCTCAGAGGCCGCAGACGGCTAACCTCGCACTGGGCTATTTCGGCGCCAGCACCGGCGCTGCGGCTGCCTTGGCGGCCGCAGCCCGCCGGGCGGATCGGGTCCACGCTATCGTCTCGCGCGGCGGACGGCCTGACCTGGCCGGCGAGGTCTTGTCCGTCGTGCCCACGCCGACACTGCTTATCGTCGGAGGCGCAGACGAACCGGTCGTCCGTCTGAACCAGAAGGCGCTGGTTCAACTGGGTGCAGCGGTAAAACAACTTGTCATCGTTCCGGGAGCATCGCACCTGTTCGAAGAGCCGGGGAAATTAGAGGAAGTCGCTCGGCTCGCCGTGGACTGGTTCACGCGTTACCTTGGCGTCGAGGCTCATTCCGGGCGGCATTAAGATAACAGGGCCTTATTGCTGTAAGTCTTGCCCCAAAAGGCCATCGCCCCCGTGCTGAAGATATTCAGCACCCGTTTGGTGACCGTGCTTGCCGTGAGGCGCGTCGAACCACTGAGCACTTCAGGCCCGACCACGGGAACAATCAGCAGGTCTACGTGCAGATTCAATTCCGCATCCGTATTGTAGGCTCCACGACGCCAAATTTTTCGCTCTCAGGGGGGAGTAAAGAGTTGTGCTGAATTCCGCCGAGGCAATAGAGTTCAACGGATGGTCTGGCCCTCGGGGCCGTCCATAGGACCAAGCTATTCAAAAGGCTTTGCCCGTCAGCCGCTCGTAAGCCTCCCGATACTTGGCGGCGGTGCGTTCGACTACATCATCGGGCAGCGGCGGTGGCGGGCTGTTCTTGTCCCAGCCGGTCGTCTCCAGCCAATCGCGCACGAATTGTTTGTCGAATGATGGCGGGCTGACGCCTTCGCGGTACTGGTCTGCCGGCCAGAAACGCGAGCTGTCCGGCGTCAGCACTTCATCGATGAGAAGGATTTCGCCGTCGGGCGACAAGCCCCACTCGAATTTGGTATCGGCCAAGATCAAGCCGCGCGACTGGGCATGTTCAGCAGCGCGCTGATAGATGTCGAGGCTGCGTTGGCGTAGCTCCGTCGCCAATTCGGACCCTATGCGATCGCTCATATCTTCAAAGGAGATGTTTTGATCGTGGCCGTTCTCTTCTTTGGTGGCGGGTGTGAAGATGGCTTTGGGTAGGCGGGCGCTCTGGGCCAGTCCGGGCGGCAGAGAGATGCCGCAGACGGAGCCGTACTGCCGATATTCCTTCCAACCGGAGCCGGCCAGGTAGCCGCGGACGACGCACTCGACCGGCACCACCGACGCTTTACGCACCAGGCAAGCGCGGCCGGTCAAATCGGCGGCACGCTCGGCGAAGGCCGGGCCCATGTCGGCGAGATTGGTACTCACGAGATGATTGGGCACGCCCAGATAATCGAGCCAGAACAAGGTCAGCGCGGTCAAGATGCGGCCCTTGTCGGGGATGGCCGTCGGCAGTACCCAATCGAAGGCGCTGATGCGATCGGTGGCGATGATGACCAGACGGTCGCCGAGGTCGTAGACATCACGGACCTTGCCGCGGCGGCAAGGGTAGCCAGGTATATCGCTGCGCAGGAGGGTCGTCATGGGGCCAATTATATTCCTTTCCGTCTGATTCGCCGCTAGATGCGGCAAAGGCGCTCGATGCAGGCAGGGCAAAACATTGCCGGGCCGTTGTTTCTCCAGCAGAAACAGCGTAAAATACATTGGAGAGATAGAGAAACGAGGCATCGGTACGAAGCCTCTTCTGTCTGTTTCGCACGGTCCTATCCGCGCAATTGAGGATACGCCTCTTTTATCCCTCCATCGAATACTACATTAAGTGTAGGCGGCGCATCGCAGGCGATTGCGCTGCCAGGAGAGTCACTGTGTCGTCCCTATCCATGTCCCAAACTTCCCCCCAACTCGCCACTTGGCAGCAATCGTGGTTGCAGGAATACCCGTGTGACATGCCGTCGTGCGTGCCGTATCCGCGCGTGCCGCTGAGCGAATTGCTGGAGCGTGCGGCACGACGGGCGCCAGACTCGCCAGCATGCACTCTGTACGGCCGCTCCACGACGTTTGCGCAACTGGCCGATCAGGCGCGGCGGCTGGCTCGCGCCCTGGCCGATAAGGGGGCCAAACCGGGCCGACACGTCGGCGTTTTGCTGCCGAACATTCCGGAATACCTCGTCGCCCTGCAAGCGATCTGGCTGACCGGCGCGACGGCACTACAGCTGAGTCCGCTCATGGTGGCCGAGGAGGTCGGCCATTGGCTGGAGGCGACCGGCTGTCACATCGTTGTCACTCTGGACCTGCTGGCCCCGGCTGTGATGAGCGCTCTTCAGCGCGGCCCGTTGGAGCACGTCATCCTGACCTCGCTGGCGCGGCGCATGGCCATGTGGCGCGGCATGCTCTATCGCATCGAACGCCTGCGTCGCAACGGCTATCTGCGCGTGCCGCACGACCTGCACCGCCATCGTTTCGCCGAGCTGCTGCAAACGCCGCCCCTGGAAAAACCGGCCGCCGTCATTCCAGAAGAAGACGTAGCCGTGCTCGCCCCGACCGGCGGCACCACCGCCTCGCCCAAAGCGGTCATGTTGACGCATCGCAATCTGATCGCCAACGCCCTTCAACTGCGTAACTGGTGCGGCGGCGCGGACGGCAGCGAAAGTCTGCTCGGCGTGCTTCCGTTCTTCCATGCCTACGGGTTGACGGTGTCGCTGTTGACCAGCTGGGCTAAATGCGACACGTTGCACCTGTATCCGCGCTTTGAGACGCGGGCCGTACTCAACTTGATCGAAACGCAACGGCCCCAGATTGTACCCGCAGTGCCGGCCATGCTAGCGGCGCTCAACAACTTGATGCATGGCAAGCCGCACGATCTGTCGTTCATCCGCTTCGTCATCTCCGGTGCTTCGGCCCTGGAAGCGAACGTGCGCAGCGAGTTTGAAAAGACCGGCGTCGGCGCCATCGTCGAAGGCTATGGTCTAACCGAAGCCAGCCCTGTGACGCATGCCAATCCGCCGGGAGACGCCAATCGTCCCGGCACCATCGGCAAACCGCTGCCGGACACCGAAGCGCGCCTGATCGATCCAGACACGGGCGCCGAAGTGGGCGACGGTCAGGTCGGCGAGTTGGTGGTGCGCGGCCCGCAGATTATGAAAGGCTACTTCAACAATCCGCTGGCCACGGACGAAGTGCTCCAGGACGGTTGGCTGTTCACCGGCGACATGGCCCGGCGCGACGCCGAGGGCTATTATACTTTAGTGGATCGCAAAAGGGACATTATCAAGACCTCCGGTTATTTGGTGTTTCCGGCGGAAGTCGAAGAAGTGCTGCGCAGTTACCCGGATGTGGCCGAGGCGGCGGTGATCGGCATGCCGGACCACGATCGCGGTGAAGTGGTCAAAGCGCTGCTCGTGCCGCGCAGCGGCAGCAAACTCGACCTCGCTGCCCTGGAGGAGTATTGCAAACTGCACCTCGGCAAACAAAAACGCCCAAGGCAGATGGAAATAGTGATGGAGTTGCCCAAGAATTTCCTCGGTAAAGTGCTGCGCCGCAAATTACGTGAGTCCCCACCATCGGTCAACGGCAACGGTCAGAAGTGATCGTGCCGCGCACCGGGAGGAGCTTTCATGCTCGACATTGCCATTCTCGAAGGGGTCCGCACGCCCTTTGCCAAAGCCTATGGCCCGCTGGCTTCCGTCTCGGCCCAGGAATTGGGCTGCCTCGCTACCACGGCTGTGCTCCAACGCGCTGCCTTGCGTCCCGAGCAAGTCGATCAAGTCGTCTTCGGCAACGTCGCCATGCCGCCCGATGCCGCCAACATCGCGCGCGTCATCGCTTTATTGTCCGGCATTCCCCGCGACCGTATCGCCCATAGCGTCCAACGCAACTGCGCTTCCGGCATGGAAGCGCTGACAACGGCGGCCCAACTCATTCAACTCGGCGAGGCGCGCACTATTGTCGCCGGCGGCGTCGAATCGATGAGCCGTATCCCGCTGCTGTACAACCGCGAGGCGACGGAATTGTATTTGCGACTCAGCAAGGCGAAGAATTGGCGGCAGCGGCTCGGCACGTTGTTGCGCTTTCGGCCGCGGCATTTCAAGCCGGTCTTGGGCGTGCAGCTGGGCCTGACCGATCCGGTGTGCGGCCTCATCATGGGCGACACGGCAGAGAACTTGGCCCGCGATTTCAACCTCACTCGCCAGGAACAAGATGCCTTCGCCCTGGAGAGTCATCGCCGGGCCTCGGAAGCGCAGAAACGCGGCCTATGGGCCGAAGAAATCGTGCCGGTCCATACCGTCCGCGAAGATTTCGGTCCCCGTAAAGACCAAACGATGGAAGCGCTGGCCCGATTGAAACCGTTCTTCCAGAAAAATGGGACCGTTACGGTCGGTAATTCTTGCCCGATCACCGATGGTGCTGCGGCGCTGGTTGTCATGCCGGGCCAAACCGCCCGCGCCGAGGGCCGCCGACCGTTGGGCTATCTCCGTGCTTATGCCTACGCCGGCTGCGACCCATCGCGCATGGGTCTGGGGCCGGTGTTCGCCACGAGCAAATTGTTGCACAAGACCGGCCTGACCCTGCGCCACATCGATCTCATCGAATTGAACGAAGCCTTCGCCGCCGTGGTCTTGGCCAACGAAAAAGCCTTCGCTTCTTCGTCATTTGCCCGCGAGCATTTGGGCCGCGATTCGGCGTTGGGCGAAATCGATCGCCAGCGCTTGAACGTCAACGGCGGCGCCATCGCGCTGGGCCATCCGGTTGGCGCGACAGGCACGCGCCTGGTGCTGACGCTGCTCAAGGAGCTGCGGCGTCGCAAATTACACCGCGGCCTGGCGACATTATGCGTCGGCGGCGGCCAAGGCGCGGCGCTGCTGGTCGAGACGGAATAACATCTCACGAGCCGGAAGCGTAAGCGACAACAGACAATCCGTCGCTTGCGCTTCTGGCTCGTGAAGATTGCTACTCCTCGCAGACGGAATGGATACAAGCTCAGTTCACTGCCCGTAATCAAGCCTCGTGATTTTCTTCAGTCCAAAGGTAAAATGGTCATGACGAGGAAAGCGACGAGCATTCTAAAGCGAAAGTCCGATTCCTGACCAAAGGAGGCTCCTATGGGGCTGCCCATCGATCATGCTGCTTTGCTCCGACAGCACGATTTCGTTCTCCCTGCCGACATGGAATTGGACGAGCGCGAGCGCCTGTTGCTGCTCCGCTATGGTCGCTGGCTGGAAGCATTGGCCACGGGCGCTATCCGGGCACTGACCCCCGAACAAGAACGTTTCGTGCGCGTCGCCCACGGCAGCGAGGAACCCCGTACCGATTTCGAGCACGCCTGGATTAAATTCTCCAAGCAGCGAGCGCGATCTGGCGCCACAGAAGGTCCGTATTCGAGTTGTGTAGGCCCCTTGGAGGTTTTCAGTTGTCTTGAACAATTGGCGGAGGCCAAGCGTTACGCGAATGAGATCCATGTCGAGTACGAAAAGCGCCGTGCCGCGGTGCTGGAACAGGTCCGAGCACAATTGGAAGCATTAGACGCCGAGTTCCGTGAAATGCTCCGCGAGGCGGACGACGAGGTTGGCCGATTAGAGGGCAAAGTGAAAGAAACAGTACGCGCGGTCGGTGAAAGTGTAACGTATGAGGGGATTCGTGTCGTCTACATGCGCGGCCGTGTTACCTGGGACAACCGCGGATTGAGCCGTTACGCCGAAACGCATCCTGAAGTGCTGGAGTACCGCCGGGTCGGCAATCCGTCCGTGAGCATTCGCTACACGGCAGAGGAGTTGAAATCCGAGTCAAACAAAGCGCTATAGTCGATCTGTCTCGCCATTAGACTGCTCCGGGCGCTTGTACTGGAACGAACACTGCGCGGCGCTTGCGATCGCATGCGCTACAGTTCTAGGCGTTCGCGCGCAAATGCCAAGCTCTTGCGCACATTTTCTTCCTCGATGGCGATTTGGTCCTTGGGGTACTGCTACCATGTCCTCAACCGGGGCAATGATCGTCGAACTGTCTTCCGCAAAGACGGCGATTGCGCCGCCTTCCTCAAACTCTTGTGCCAAGCGGGAGAGCGTATGCCGAGGCGTCTGCTCGCCTCTTGCCGGATGCCCAACCATTTCCACTTCGCCCTCTGGCCGACCGCGTCAGCAGCCGGACAAAGAGCCATCCCTGTTCCCCGAACTGACGTTGTTGGAATACTTCACGCTGTCCCTCTTTCTTTTCCGATTAGTTAAAATTAATATGCTGTACCTTTTTTCTTCTTGGTCTCGATTCTTGATTTCCATGCGTAGATAAACTCCGCTTGTTTTAGATCTTCGACAGGACAAAACTCACAATCTGTGACAACGAAGTCAAAAGCATAATTTTCTAGAGCAGTAAGGATCGTTTGTGGATCACCGTAATCCGTATGAACTTCCATGCAAAGGGCGGACACGCGATTAAGCCACTCTGGTGAACGGAAGAGTTCGAATTCACTCCCTTCAATATCCATTTTTATCAAATCGACTGTTTCAAGGGCATGCTGTTGCAACAGATCAAGGATGGTCACCCGATGCATATTGCCATCATCGCACATGCCCCCCCCGACAAAAACCGATTCAATTTCATAATTAGTGAAGCCATTGACTGCCATATTGTGAGCAATGACATTTCGAAACAAAGGGTTAAATTCGACGGCAATTACTAATTCAGCCCGTTGAGCCATCATAAGCGAAAAAGCACCGCGGTTAGCCCCAAGATCGAGAATAGTACGCGCATTGCGCGCTACCTTCGATACTCCATATCGGAGGTAACAATTCCGTATGTACATCTCTCGCACAATTCCGAAAGTGAAAGTGCCATCGTTGATATGTTGATCAGTGTATTGGCAATCAATGAAAAACTTCACCCCATTCATGCGCACCTTTATAGGACTTGTACTCATGGTCCGATCCAGTGGTGAAAAGTCGCCAGTGTGAAGGATTGATCGAAAGTTATAGAAAAAATTAAAAAGATATCGCAGATACATACGTGGCCCTAAAACGGCCAATGCCCGCCAGCCTAGGTTCAACGC
>JAJPIY010000083.1 GCA_021324515.1 Planctomycetota bacterium | reverse complement strand
TTTATTATATGCACAAGCACAAGCTCGCGGCGCAAGCCCACGGAAGCAAGGAAGGCCTTTTCCTTGTCTGCGCTGTCAGATAGTGCATTCAAGGGGCGTTTCGTTCTCTGCCGATTTTTAGGAGGAGAGTATAGCGAGCCGCAGGACTGAGAGTGGATGGCGGTCTATGTATTCTGGGGGAGGCCAGTCAATCTGGCGGGCCGGTTTAGGGGCGCCCCTGCTGATGTTGTTGAGCGGTTGCCTGAGCAATCGTGGGCAAATCGAGCAGGCGTTGATCGCTTATCGTCCGCCTCCCGCCCATCTTGTTCAGATTGCCTCGAAGTATCGAGCGCGGTGTCCCGATCTGCTTCAGGTGGACGTTGCCGGCTTACCACAGTACAGCGGGCCGCAGCGTATCGGCCCTGACGGCTGCATCGACCTGGGCGACGCCGGCCGGCCGCAAGTCGATGGCGCGACGGTATCGGAAATTGTCCGCATGGTGGCTGAGTGCGTCGGCGTAGCGCCCGAACAGGTCCATGTGTCCATCGCGGAGTACAACAGTCAATATCTCTATTTGTTCGGCCAGGTTGCGGGTAGCCAGCGTGCGGTGCCGTACCAGGGACCGGAGACGGTGCTGGATTTGCTGCATCGGGTCGGCGGGCTCCGGCAGGGCGCGGCTGTGGGCGATGTCACCGTCATTCGGCCTCACGTCGCTGAGGGCAAGACGCCAGAAGTCTTTCACATCGACCTGGCCGCCATCGTTCTCCGCAACGATCCAGAAACAAACATTCTTCTGCAACCGTTCGATCAAATCCACATCGGTCAATCGCCGCGCTCGTCGTTCCGCGATTGCCTACCACCGTGGCTGCGCTCGGTTTTCAGCCCATTTGCTCACAGATTCCAGGGATAAAAACCCGTTTGGGGGCCGACAGCGGGGTAAGCCATGCGGATAGTCTGCCGTCGTTCTCTTTGCGGACAAGTTTGCGGCCTACTTGGTCGCCAACTGTGAGCTAGAGTTTTTTAGGGAACGCCCTTGGCCCCCTGATTTGCGGACCCGTCGATGTCGATTGACAGCGTCGAAACCTTCCTCGCCGTCCTGCAACGCACGCAGGTACTGACGCCCGAAGAGGCACAAGACGTTGCCCGCGAATTGGGTCCACACTTTACCGACCCCCACGACCTCGCCCGCTATCTCGTCGAACTCGAATGGCTGACTTCTTACCAAGTCCGTTTGTTGTTTAGCAACCGCTGGGACGAGTTGACCATCGGGCCTTATCTGGTCCTCGATCGCTTGGGCGAAGGCGGCGTTAGTGAAGTCTTCAAAGCCTGGGATACCATCAACGGCCGAATCGTCGCCCTTAAAGTCCTGTACCAACACCTGACCAATCATCCCGCCGCCGTCCGCCAATTGCAGTGCGAGCTGCAAGCGGTAACACGGTTGTCGCATCCCAACATCATCCGCACTTTCGACGCCAATCAAGTCGGGCCCATGTCCTACTTCGCTATGGAATTCGTCGAGGGGCTAGACCTGGACCGCTATGTTCGTCGCTGTGGGCCGCTCCCTGTCCAAGAGGCTTGTGAGTACGTTCGCCAAGTAGCCCAAGGGCTTCAACATGCCCATCAGCTGGGCTTGGTACATCGGGACATCAAACCGGCCAACCTCTTCCTTGCCATTCCCGGCGGCTGGGACGGCGAGTCACTTTCCATGGGTCGTACGGCTGGTACGGTAGTCAAGATCCTCGATTGGGGATTGGCCCGGGTGCGGTCTGACGCTGACCCGTCTCTTCGCCTTCCCCAACTCAGGGCGGACGAAAGCAGAGCGGTCGTAGATTGGCACACAGAGAAGGGCGCGTTGGTCGGCACCGCCGATTACATTGCTCCGGAGCAAGTACGCGACCCCGGCCTGGTGGACATCCGTGCGGACATCTACAGTCTCGGTTGCACACTGTATTTTCTGCTGGTCGGCCAACCACCGTTCTGCGGCGGGTCGTTGATGCAGAAACTGTTGCAGCATCAAGACGCAGAACGGCCACACCTGTGTAAAGTACGCCCGGACGTGCCGGAGGAATTGGCCGCCATTGTGCAGCGCATGATGGCTCGCCGTGCGGAGGAGCGCTACGCCATCCCGTTATTGGTGGCCGGTGCCCTTCGCCCTTTCGCCGCCGTGGCAACGCGCTCAAGCTCTTCACAGAAGATTGTCCGACTCAAGGCCCCCTCTACAGCGATCATCGATTTGTCCACGTGTCGTGGCAGCACAAACAGCCAGTAGGATTTTGGGCTTGCAGACAAGACTCCCTCCCCTTTGCAGAGGAAGGCCAGACACTCGTCTCTCGCCCTCGGGGAATCATTTTTTTAAGGCAGGCAGGCGGATGGTGAATTTGGTGCCGCGGCCGACTTCGCTTTGCACGGCGATCGTGCCGCCGTGCGCCTCGATGATCTTGCGCGTGGTAGGCAAGCCGAGGCCGCTGCCGCCGCTCCGCGTCGAATAAAAAGGGCGAAACGCCTGGGCCAAAACTTCCGGCGCCATGCCGCGGCCCGTATCGATTAGTTCGAGAAGTACACCTGCCGACTCGGCGCGGGCCAACAGGGTGATCTCGCCGCCCGTCGGCATGGCTTGCTGAGCGTTGAGCAAGAGGTTCAGCAGGGCTTGCTTGAACATATCGCGGTTGAGGGCCACCGGAGGGAGATCGGCGGGCATGTAGCTTTTGATTTCGATGTTGGCCGCCCGCGCCATGGGACCGAAGAAGTCGATCAGCTCCTCGACGACCTGGGCAAGGTTGGCGGGAGTCAACTCCAAGTCCTTGACGCGCGCGAAACGGAGAAATTCATTGGAGATGTCTACAAGTCGCTGACATTCGTTCTGCAAGCGTAAGATGCGATCCAGGGCGCGGCGTTCGCGCTGGGTCTGTGGCTCTTGGAAGTCCTCGGCCAGTAGTTGCAGATTGAGGCGCAGGGTACTGAGGTGGTTTTTCAGATCGTGGACGAAGCCGCCCGCCAGTTCGGCCAACTCCGCATATTCTTGATTGACCACGGTTGGCGCCATCCTTATCTGGGCCGAGCCTCGGAAAGCGACCGTATGCCCGCTCTAGAGGCTGCGGCCCAGAAGCCCTATTTTACTCTCGGCCGCGCGGTGCGCGCTCGTGTTCGCCGCGCGGCGGCCGTCCCTCCGGCGGCCGCCGTAACGGCGGCGGCATCGGGGGGGCGCCGCCGTCCGCTTTGTGCTGTTCACGCAACAACACCTTGCGCGACAGTTTGACGCGGTCGTGCTCGTCGATAGCGATTACCTTGACCTGCAAAACATCACCGACCTTGCACACGTCCTCGACCCGTCCGACATATTTGTCATCCAACTCGCTGATGTGGCACAAGCCGTCGCGGCCAGGCAGGATCTCGATGAAAGCGCCGAAATCCTTGATGGACGTAACGCGGCCCTCGTAGACTTTGCCGACGCGCACCTCTTCCGTTAGGGCTTCCACCTTGAGCTTGGCCGCCTCCGCGCCGGCAGCCTCGCTGTGCGAAATGTACACGGTGCCGTCGTCCTCGATGTCGATCTTGGCGCCCGTGGCTTCCTGAATGCCCTTAATGGTCTTGCCGCCCGGCCCGATGAGCAAACCGATCTTGTCGGGATTGATTTTCAAGGTCAACAGGCGAGGAGCCGTCTTACTGATGTCGCGGCGGGGCTGGCGCAGCGTAGACAACATGATCTTGAGGATTTCACGCCGTGCTTCGCGGGCTTGGTCCAGCGTCGCCTTGATGATTTCGGCGTTGATCCCGTCGATCTTAAGGTCGAGCTGAATGCCTGTGATGCCGCGGCCTGTGCCGGCCACTTTGAAGTCCATGTCGCCGAAATGGTCCTCATCGCCCATGATGTCGGTCAAGAGGATGTAGCGATCCGGCTCCTTGACCAGACCGATGGAGATGCCGGCCACCGGATCGCTAATGGGCACCCCAGCGTCCATCAATGAGAGTGTGCCGCCGCACACCGAGGCCATGCTCGACGAACCATTCGATTCGAGAATATCGGAGACAACCCGGATCGTATAGGGGAATTTCTCAGGGCCGGGGATAACGCTCTTCAAGCTGCGTTCGGCCAGGGCGCCATGGCCGATCTCGCGGCGGCCTGGCCCACGAATCGGTTTGCACTCGCCGACCGAGAAGGGCGGAAAGTTGTAATCGAGCATGAATTTTTTGCTGTATTCCTCCATGAGGCCGTCCACACGCTGCTCGTCGCTGGCCGTACCCAGGGTGGTGGTCACCAGCGCTTGCGTCTCCCCGCGTTGGAACAGGGCCGAGCCGTGGACACGCGGGAGCAAAGCCACTTCACAGGTGATCGGCCGCAGCTGTTTGGGATGGCGGCCGTCGATGCGCTTGCCCTCCAAAATAAGGTCGCGCACCACGCGTTCTTCCAAAGCGTTGAAAGCCGCCGACACTTGCTCCGGCGTAAATTTGGCCTCGCCGTTTTCTGGCAGATATTCGGCGAAGATGCGTTCACGGAGTTCGCGGATGCTTTCGGCGCGAGCCGCTTTGCCCGGCGTCTGTTTGCGTTCGCGCATCTCCGCGCCGAACCGCTGGCGGAACTCGTCGATAAGCGGGTTGGGCGGCGGAGGCGGCGGCAGTTTCTTTGGCCCCAGGCCGGCCTTTTCCCGCAGCTCCTCGATCATGTCGATGATGGTTACAATGTGCTGATGGCCCCAAACGATGGCCTCCAGCATGTCCGCTTCCGGCATCTCGCGGGCAAAGCCTTCAATCATGGTGATGGCGGAACGCGTGCCGGCCAGGACGAGGTCGAGATCGCTCTCTTCCAGTTGCGCTTGGCTGGGCATGAGAACGAACTCCCCACCGATGTAGCCAACACGGACGCTGCCGGTCGGTTGTAAGAACGGGATCGGCGAGATGTGCAAAGCGGCACTGGCGCCGATCATCGCCAGCACGTCGGGGTCATTATCGCGGTCCACAGCCAGGGTGCTGGCCATAATCTGCACTTCATTGAAGTAGTCGGGGGGGAAGAGAGGGCGGATCGGACGATCGATGAGGCGCGAGGTCAAAATTTCCTTGGTGGTGGGCCGACCCTCGCGCTTGATGAAGCCGCCGGGGAACTTGCCGGCCGCATAGGTCTTCTCCCGGTAATCAACGACGAGAGGGAAGAAATCACGTCCTTCGTCGACCTCGCCTTCGACAGCGGCCGTCAAGGTGACGGTTTCTCCATACTGGACCACGACAGCGCCATGGGCTTGTTTGGCTAATTTACCGGTCTCCAAAATGAGAGAATGGGCGCCGAAGGGACGCTCAACACGACAAAACTGCACGGACATACCTCCTGTGGAAAGCATGCCACGAAGGCATGCTCCCGGCCGGAGTGGACCACCCATTTGCGGGTTTGGACAATCGAGAAGTCCGGCGAGCGGCGTATCAACGCCTCGGAGAAGAGGTATCGGGGAGTTCGTGGATACGCTCCGCCTGCCGGATTGCCACTTATTTGCGCAGACCCAGCCGCGAGATCACGGCTAGATAGCGGCCACGATCCTTGTTGCGCAGGTAGGTCAACAAGCCGGACCGCTTGCTGACCATCTTAAGCAGACCGCGCCGACTGGCGTGGTCCTTCTTGTGCAGGCGCATGTGTTCATGCAACTCATTGATACGCGCGGTCAGCAACGCGATCTGCACTTCCGGAGATCCCGTATCAGTAGGTTCACGCCGGAACTGATCAATGATCTGGGTCTTGCGGTCTTTGGTGATCGCCATCTCGATCCTTGTCACCTCCGCTTGGTGCTACTCCTGCCTATGTGGACAGAACTTTTTTACCTCTACAACTTATTGGAATGGTATCAACGGCGAAGGAGATTACAAGAGGGAATTTAAGGCCCGATGAACCTACAGGTTAGCGATCAGTTCTTGGGTCAGGGTAGCGGTGGTGCCGTTGCCGCCGAGGTCGCGTGTGAGGCCGCGCCCCGCCGCCAACGTGCGGCGTACCGCTTCCTCGATGCGCTGAGCCGGCTTGCGTTGGCCAATATGTTCCAGCATCATCGCCGCCGAGCGGATCAGGGCGATCGGATTGGCCAGCCCTTTGCCGGCGATGTCGGGCGCGCTGCCGTGGACGGCCTCAAAGACAGCGTAGCGTTGGCCAAAGTTGGCGCCCGGAACTAGGCCCAGGCCGCCCACTAAACCCGCGCACAAATCGCTCACCACGTCGCCGAACAGATTTTCCATTACCAGCACATCGAACGGACTGGGGTCCAGAGCCAGCTGCAAGCATAAATGATCGACATGCATTTCCTCGAATTCGAGGAAAGGAAAATCATCGGCGACAGCCCGCGCCGTAGTGAGAAACAGGCCGTCGCTGAGCGGCATAACGTCTGCCTTGTGGCAAAAGGTGACGCGGCGGCGTCCGCTGTGCCGAGCCAACTCGAAGGCGTAACGGACAATGCGCTCGGCCGCCGTCCGTGTGATGATCCGCAGGCTCTCGACCACGCCGGGCACCACTACATGTTCCTGGCCGGAGTACAAGCCCTCGGTATTTTCGCGGACGACGACGAGATCAACACGATCGTAGGGCACGTTCACGCCGGGCAGCGTAGACACCGGCCGGACGCTGGCATAGAGATCCAGTTCCTTACGGAGACGAACATTGATAGAGCGGAAGCCTTTGCCGACGGGGGTGGTGCAAGGCCCCTTGAGGGCGACCCGATAGCGGCGGATGAGATCCAGGGTGGCGGCCGGCAGAGGGTCGCCGTAGCGCTCGACGGCGCCTAGGCCGGCCATCGCTTCGATCCAGGTCACCTCCGCCCCCGCTGCTTGCACGACGGCCTGCATCGCCGCTGTCACTTCCACGCCGATGCCGTCGCCAGCGATCAAAACTACGGGTGTAGCCAAAGTCTCACTCCTAATGAGCCGAAGGAGAAACGATGGTCCTTCTTGTTTTCTTTCTCACAACCTGCGGAAACGGACAGCGTTTGTCAAGCAGGTCCGCTTGTTCGGATTGTACCGAATGTAGGGATAGGGCTAAATGTAGGGACGGCGCCGCAAATTTTTTCGCGGCGGAGCGCCAGTGGCAGCTTGAGGAAGACCACTACAATGTTGCAATTAGGAGATGAGGAGAGTGCTAGGTTACCTGTACCTCGCAGCGGCGCGGGTCCGTGGATTTACCTGTCGAGCCGGGGCGGCATCATGCAGGCGGTGAAAGGTCTCTTCATGGAAAAATGGTTATGCTGGGTCTCCATGGGACTCGCCGGTTTATGCCTCCTCTTGTTTTTGCTCGATCTCTTTCTGGACGTCCCTTTTGGGGGCATCAGCAGGACCGTCGATGTACTGGTTCTTCTGGCCTGCGGTGTTGTATTGTACCTAGCCTATGACGCCTTCCGCGACTTGCGCTAGTGTCCTGAGTTACAAAATCGTTTCACAAGTCTTCTGGAGTTTCTTGAAGATCAAGTCCGCTGTAACGGTCCATACAAACGGCTTGGAGTTCTGATTATGCTTCTCCAGATAATCTTGGATGGCCGCTTCCAGCGCCGCCACGCTCCGGAACACTCCGCGGCGAATCCGCTTAGCCGTGATCTCGGCGAAGAACCGTTCCACTTGGTTCAGCCACGACGCGCTGGTCGGCGTGAAATGGACCACATAACGCGGGTTGCGTTGCAACCAGCGCTTCACCCGCGGCGTCTTGTGCGTCCCATAGTTGTCCAGGACCAGATGGATCGTCATCCCTTCTTCCTGAGGGATCGCGGCGTCGATTTCCTCCAGAAAACGCACGAATTCTTGCTGGCGGTGGCGTCGGTAACATTTGCCGATTACCGTCCCCGTCGCCACATTCAAGGCCGCGAACAGGGAGGTGGTGCCGTTGCGGACGTAGTCGTGGCTGTGCCGCTCGGCTTGGCCTGGCCCCAAGGGCAGCAACGGCTGGGTGCGGTCCAGGGCTTGGACTTGCGATTTCTCGTCCACACTCAGCACGATGGCCCGCTGCGGAGGATTCAGATAAAGCCCAACGACATCACGCATTTTCTCGATGAAGAACGGGTCGCTGGACAGTTTGAAGGTTTCCGTCTTGTGCGGTTGCAAGCCGAAGGCGTGCCAGATACGTACGATGGCCGACTGCGACAGACCCGTCCGCTGGGCCATGCTCCGGGTGCTCCAGTGGGTGGCGTTGTCGGGCTTGCTTTCCAGGGTGCGGCGGATGACTTCTTCGATCTTGGCATCGCTGAGCGAACGCGGCGCGCCCGGACGTGGCTCGTCGGCCAAGCCTTCCAAGCGATCTTCGACAAAACGGGTCCGCCACTTGCCGACGGTGTGCGGGGTGATACGCAGGGTCTTGGCCACAGTCTTGTTGTCGGTTCCCTGGGCACAAGCCAAGATGATGCGTGCCCGCAGAGCCAGACGTTGGGCCGACATTGGACGGTTGGCCCACGATTGCAATTGGGTTCGTTCGTCGTCGGTCAGAATCAAAGGGGTCTTGGGACGGCCGAGCGTCATGGTATTTCTCCTTGTTTTTGCAGAGTTAGGCAAAGATACCATGACAAACCCAGAAGCGCAAGACTAAATCAACGAATTTCTAACTCAGGATACTAACGCAGCGGACTGGTAAGAAAAAGACTGCGTAACTATCGTTCAACCCGGCGGCAGCGGCTGGGGATTCAGTTCGTTCAAGGCGATGCTCTGGCCAAATAAGATCGCTATCTGGCCCATGAAAGTGGGTGTCAGTGGATCGTTGGCGATGGCATCGTGCAATGCGGCGATGGCAGCTTCTAGGGTCGGCTCGGGCGGGAAGAACGGATCGGGCGGATAGATCTTCTCGATCAGGTCCAGCACCATGTCGATGGTCAACTCATATTCCTCGATAGCCAGACCGAAGAAACCGGCGCTGGCCGGCGCCCCGC
>JAJPIY010000148.1 GCA_021324515.1 Planctomycetota bacterium | reverse complement strand
AGACAAACTCAAGCTCAACGACCCTTTTGAGACCGGAAATGGCCCTGGGGGCCAGGGCTGTTATTCGGTGGGAGTTGGAAAAACCGCGTGGCAACCTGGTGCGGCTCATGCCAGCACGCCGTGGATGACCTCGCCGGAGCTGATCGGCAGCGGTCGATTGAGCGCGTCGCGGATCTCGGTCTTGGGATTGATGCCGAGCAGATGGAACATGGTAGCGGCCAGGTCGTCCGGCCGTACTGGATCACTGGCGGGATAGGCGCCGATTTTATCGGAGGCGCCGTGGACGTGGCCGCGCTTGACACCACCGCCGGCCAGCAGGGCCGTATAGCACTGCGGCCAATGATCGCGCCCCGCCATCTTGTTGATGCGCGGCGTGCGGCCGAACTCGCCTACCCAAACAACCAATGTTTCGTCGAGCAGGCCGCGCTGATCGAGATCCTCCAAGAGCGCCGACAACGTTTGGTTGGTGATAGGCAATAGGTATTTCTTGAGGATGGGATACATCGGATGGTTGTTGAAACCGTGCGTGTCCCAACCGCTCTGGAAATCTTGACCGCCGATGGTACGCGAAAAATACACATTGATGAACCGCGCTCCCGCTTCGACGAGCCGCCGCGCTAACAGACAGCCCTGGCCGTAGGTGGTCCGGCCGTAGCGCTGACGCACCGACTCCGGCTCGGCAGACAAATCGAACGCTTTCTTGATGGCCGGCGAGGACAGCATCGTCATGGCCCGCTGATAATGGGCGTCGATGCCGCGCGCCTTGGCCGAAATTTCCAGCAATTCCGTCTGCCGATCGATCAAGCGCAGCACTTCGCGGCGACTGTCCAGGCGTTCCAACGACAGATTGTCGGGCAAGCTCAATTCCGGCAGGCGAAAATCTGCACTATTCGGGTCTTGATTGATGAAAAAAGGATCGTGGGCCTTGCCGAGGAAGCTGGCATGCTGCCCCGGTGTCACAGAACCGTCGCTGATAGTGTGCGGATAAGCGACGAAGGTCGGCATGCCCGCCCGGGCCGGCGCCAGCTGATCGACAATGGAACCATAGGCCGGGAACAGATCGTTGGAATCGCGCAGTCGCTGGTCATCGCTAGGCGGAGCATAGCCAGTGAGACTGTAATAGCCGGCGGAGTTGTGGTTCTTCATGGTGTGATGCAGAGTGCGCACCAGCGTCACTTTGTTCATGACCCGCGCCAGGTCCGGCAACAGCTCGCATACCGACACGCCGGGCAAAGTAGTGGCGATCGGCTTGAACTCGCCGCGGATCGCATCGGGTGCGGATGGCTTCATGTCAAAGCTGTCGTGATGGCTGGGTCCGCCCCATTGATGCAGGAAGATCACGGCACGAGCGCGAGCCTTGTGTTTGGCGCCATGCTCGGCAGCACGCAGCAATCCCGGCAGATGCAAGCCAAGCAGACCCAAGCCGCCGACTTGCAGAAGATGGCGGCGCGTCAGCGATTGGGAGAGGAAATTCTCAGGGCAATCGCCGTTCGTAGTCATGATCGACCTCCCTTACGCTTTCACTAAGTCCCGAACCTCTGCTGAAGGACTGCGGAGACTTTTGGGTGATACGGCGGTTTTTTCCTTTTGTATTGTACTCTCACTGTCGCAGGAGAAACTCTTTCGCATTCACCAATCCCCACACCAGATCCTCTAGTGCCGCTCGTCGGTCCTTGGCTCGGCTGAGTATCGCCAGTGCTGCTTGTCGTTCCGTCGCCGTGGGGGGGCGGCACAGCGCCGCCAGGTAAAATTCGTCGACGATTTCCGCATTGCTCTTGCCCGCTGCCAGGAGGCGACCGATACGGTTGTCAGCCGCCTGGAGCATCTGGTTGACCAGCGGGCCAGTAATGAGCTGGAACGCTTGATTGAGTGTGGTGTCTGCGGAACGTTCGCACTCGCAACTGAGCAAGCGGACCGGTTTGCCGAACGCCGTAAGGAAACGTTCGCCCTCGCTGACTTGGCGGCGGCGGCCGCGTGCGGCGGTCACTCCCGGCAATTGGCCAGCGCGTGTGCCAGCGGGATGGTCGGGAAAGCTCGGTGTCACGCCCGTCACTTGGGCCAGGGCGTCGAGCAGTTGCTCGGCTTGCAGCGGTCGCACCAAAGCGCGGGCGAAGTTGGCCTCATCGTCGGCGTTCGTAGTGTTCGGCACGGCCGAGAGTTGGTAGGTGCGCGAATTCAGGAGGGTGCGAAGCAGAGAGCGCAAATCAAAGCGCTGGGCGATGAAGTCTTGGGCCAGGGCGTCCAGCAAAGGTGCGTTGCTGGGCGGATTGGAAGCGCGGAAATCGTCGTTCGGCTCGACGATGCCGCGGCCAAACAGGTGATACCAGATGCGATTGACCTGGGCGCGGGCGAAAAAGGGATTTTGCGGATCGGCGATCCAGTCGGCCAGGGCGAGCAAGCGATCGGAGGCGAGTGGCGTCGCCTCAGCGCTCCGGAGGCGGCTCGGGGTGCCGAGGCAATCCCGCTCGCCCAAGAATTTCGGTCGCAGCACTTCGCCGCTTTGGGGATGTTTGATCTCGCCGACGCGGTCCATCCACACGATTTGCTCGCCGATAAATTCGTGTTTGTCGAAGCCGTCGCGGCGGTTGTTTTCGACGATGCGATATTGCACGCGGCAGAAGAAAGCGGCGAAGCTGTGATAATCGGTCTGCGTCCAGCGGTCGAAGGGGTGATTATGACAGCGGGCGCACTGCAAGCGGAGTCCCAGAAACACTTGAGCAGCAGCTTCGGCGCGGGCCTGCGGGTCGCGCAAGGCGCGATACCAGTTGGCAGCAGGCTGGCTGTAGGTACTGCCGCGCCCGGCAATCAGCTCCCGAGCGAGTTCGTTGAGTGGCTTGCCCTCGGCAATGCTGCGGCGAAGCCAGTCGTGAAAGAGACGCACGCCTTTGGCGTCGAGCGTTTTTTCTTCGCAATGCAGCAAATCAGCCCATTTGAGAGACCAAAAATCAGCAAACTCCGGCCGCTCCAGCAACGCATCGATCAGCCGTGCGCGCTTATCGGGCCGAGAATCCGCCAGAAAACGCCGCGTTTCATCTGCTGTCGGCAAGATACCAAGGACATCGAGATAGACACGGCGCAGGAAAACGGTATCCGGGGCGAGCGCCGAGGGGGCCATGCGCAGCGTGCGCAGCTTGGCGAAGACGTAGCGGTCGATGTAGTTGGTTTCCGGGGGATTGGGCCAGACGAAATCTGGCCGCGCCGGCACGAACGCCAGCTGCACGGCGGCTTGGCGGTCCAGATAGCGGACGAGGATGGTGGTTTCGCCTGGACCTTGCCGCCAGACCACGCCGTCGGCATCCACGCGCCCCACGAGGTTCGAGGTTTCGAAGACCGCCAGACGCGTCACGTCGCGGACCTGGCCGTCGGCGAAAACGGCACGGACACGCAGGGGCACATGGTCGGCCGGCTCGATCAATACTTGCTCGCTCGGCGTCACTTCCAGCCGTTGCAACAGCGGAGTGTTGGGCGGATCCGGCTGCATACCTTCGGCGATCCAGCGAAAGAGCAACTGATATTCCAGCGCGTCTCGATCGAAACGCTTGCCGCCCTCATGCGGCGTCTGGCTTGTTGCCTTGGCAAGCAGGAGGCTTTCTTCGGGATGTAAGCGGTCGGTGCGCCTGCCCAGCATGTCGCGCGTCAAGGCGTCGAAATCCAAGTCGGGATCTTGGCCGCGCAGCGAAAGTTTGAAGCCGTTTTTGCCGTTCTGATTGCCGTGACACGCCCCCTGGTTGCAGCCAGCGCGCGACAGCACGGCCATCACATCGTTGCGGAAACGAACCGGCCCGGCCTGTGCGTGCGAAGCCGGCAACAGGACCAGGACGAGGAGACCCCAGGTTATCATCGTGCGTGTCATACGGCCTTCTCGCAACATGGAGGACGGAAGCACCTGGCGGCGACGGAGGGAGGGCGAATTACTCCTATCTTAAGCTCATCGTCGAGAGGAGGCAATGCCCGCCATCCGGGAAGGAGAATGACGGAATGACGGCAGATTTGCCAAGGGAGTAACACCAAAGAAGGGAGGCCGTGCCAGGCGAGGGTCAATGTTCTCTTAGCATAGCCCCTTTTTTGGGGCGCTACTCCGTCCGATCGTGACGCAGCCGCCGGATGAGGTCTGCCATGTCTTTGGGCAAGGGGGAAGTCCAGCGCAGGCGTTGGCCCGTTGCGGGATGCTCGAACCCTAAAATGGCCGCATGGAGGGCAACGCGCTTTATGCCGCTGCCGTCAGGCAACGGCCTGCCGTGCAGAGGGCGGTCGTAAATGCGTTCGCCGCACAACGGCATGCCGGCTTCACCAAGATGGATGCGTACCTGATGCGTGCGGCCAGTTTCCAGCCGGCATTCGACAAGCGTGTAAGCGCCCCATTCTTCAAGAACACGGACATGCGTGACCGCTCGTTGGCCCTGGCCGGGCACGGCGGAACTGCCGCGGCGGCCGTCGCCGCGGTCGCGCACCAGCCACGATTCGATCCGTCCCTCTTTGGCCCGGCCGCGCACTACGCCGCGGTAGACCCGTTCGATCGTGTGGGCGCGGAACTGCCGACCGAGATGGCGTTCGGCCTCGACCGTCCGTGCAAACACCACCAGACCGCTCGTGTCTTTATCGAGCCGATGCACGGCACGCACTTTTGTCTGCTCGGAGCGCTTACGCTGCCCTGCTCGTTGCGCCAGCAACCCTGGCAACAGATCGGCCAGAGTCGGTGGCAGGAAACGCTGGCCGCGCGGGCCAAACTCGGCTGCTTCCTCGGGATGGCGCATGGTCGTCAGCCCTGCCGGCTTGTCCACAACGACAATGTGCTTGTCGGCATAGCGGATGATCGGCTTCGGACCTTGCACTCTTTGTTTGCGCATGACCTTCCCCAACGGAGTTGGCCGCGACACCCAGCGGCGCGCGCTCGGTTGCACGTCGTGGCCAACCTTACGGTTTGGCGAACTCGGTCTCATCTACCTTGTCCAGCAGTTTGGCATCCAGCAATTCCGCTTCCATGATCTGTTTACCGTCGCGGTAGGCACGCACCTTGGTCGGGCGTTTATAGCCACCGATGTCCTTGAAATCTCCAAAGAAGAAATGCTGGCGGATCTCTCCTTTGCCTTTGCCGCCGTCGATGCGGTTTTCGGCCCGCACGAGCAGGCCGTATTCTTTGTCGAAATACAGGCGCATCTCCTTACGGCCGCGGCCGGTGATACGGACGCCGACGGCCGGCCGATCGTTCACTTGGATCGGCTCCAGGACGGCAAGCTGATAACTTCTGTCCTCCAACAGCGGCAGCAAGCGCTTGGCCCGTTCTAACTCCAGGCCGTTGCGGATCTCGGCCAACTGCGCCGGATCGGGTTTGAGAGCGCGGCCGTCCAGCGCGATGTAGATGTTTTTACCATTGACGACGTGGACGATCGTATGCTTATCGCCGTTGTGATTCATCTCGAGGACGTTCTTGTATTGGGAAGGCAGTTGCACGATCGTCTCAGCGAGGAAAGGCGTCGTGTGCCCTTGCAGGACGAGAGTGCCTTTGAAAAGGACTTTATCAGCATGGATACGACCCAGGGCCTCAGCGCCGCCGTGGGCCTTGATGGCCCGTTCGATGAGGGCGCGGGCGGCCTCCTGTTCTTGAGCCATCGCGGGGGAGCCGGCTAGGAAAATGACGGTCCATGTCGAAACCATGAACTTGCACATGACCACCTCCTGGAAAGCGTCCCATTCCTCGGCGGGCGAGCCGACCGAACTGTTATCATCGCAAGAACACGCCATCCACACAATCAGGTTTTTCCTCTCCGGAGGCAGCGTCTCTTCACAATGATAATTTCCTTGACTTCTGCTGTACGGTAGCGTACATTAGCATTGTCCCGCCGGCAGGGACTATCGGTGACTGGGCGACGCCGATAGGTAACTCCGGCGGGACACTTTTCTCCTTTTTCCGGTTCAGCGTCGTGTTCCGACAAATACGCTGAAGTTCGGCGGTTTGAGAGTGCGCGCAGCGTCTATCCTCTTGACGATGCTTAATCGGCTGAGGTAGACTTCTCATTAGTTATGGTCATCTTCATGTCGAGACAGACCGTTTCCAGAACTTTTCGTACTTTCATGGAGTCGCCCCATGTCAAGGTCGGACGCTCCCCTCAGCGCGCCGCCCAATAATTTACTTCTCTCGGCCTTGCCCGGCCGCGAATACGATCGTCTTCTTCCCGCATTTGACCGTGTCCCCCTCGCCTTCAAAGCCGTATTGCACGAGCCGAACCAACCCATCCGTCACCTTTACTTCCCCACGAGCGGAATGCTTTCGCTGTTACTCTCTCATGAGGGGCCGGGGGCAGGTATGGAGGTCGGCGTAGTGGGCCGCGAAGGGATGGCCGACCTATCTGTCTTCCTCGGCGCCAGTGTAGCGTCTACACGAAGCATGGTGCAGGTGCCGGGGGAGGCCCTGCGGATGCGGGCCGACAAATTTCGCACTTTGGTCAACCGAGAGAGCAAGCTGCACGAGCTGTTGCTCCGCTATACTCGTGTTTTTTTGACGCAATTGACCCAGGGAGTCGCCTGCAATGCGCTGCACTCGGTCGAGAAGCGGCTCTGCCGTTGGCTGCTTATGGTACACGACCGGGCGGCCTGCGACCGCTTTCCGCTGACGCACGAGTTCCTCGCCTCGATGCTGGGCGTACGGCGGGCCACGGTGACCGAGGCCGCCCGACGTCTGCGCCAGGCCGGACTAATCCGCTACGGAGCCGGCCAGCTGACGATCCTCGATCGCCGCGGGCTAGAGAGGACCGTGTGCGGCTGCTATCGTGCGGTCAAGGCGGAGCAGAACCGCTTACTGAGCTGAGGGCCAGCTGGGGATAGCATACGTCCGTGCCGTTTTACTCCTCATAGCGCAAGAGCAGGTCACCGGCATCGACTTGCGCGCCGGCTTGCACCAGGACCTCGGCGACGGTCCCGGCCCGCTCGGCATAGAGGGTCGTCTCCATCTTCATCGCTTCGAGCGTGAACAGCTTTTGTCCGGGGACCACTTGGTCCTCGGCCTGGACCATGACGCGGACGACCAGACCGGGCATGGGCGCGCCGACATGCCGCGGATTGCCCGGCTCAGCCTTGGGATGGGCGGCCACTTTGCCCGCAAGGCTGCGATCGATGACGACCACTTCGCGCGGCTGGCCGTTCAGTTCGAAGAACACCGTGCGGCTGCCGTCGGCATGGGCCTCGCCGACAGCCAGGAATTTCAGGATCAGCGTCTTGCCGCGCTCGATGTCGATGGAAGTTTCCTCACCGGCTTCCATGCCGTAGAAAAACACCGGCGTCGGCAGCACGCTGGTGTCGGAGTATTTGGCTTGATGCGCTGCCAGTTCCGGGAACACGCGGGGATAAAGCAGATAGCTCAGCAGTTCGCGTTCCGTGACGGCCCGGCCCAGCTGTTGTTCCAGAGTAGCGCGTGCGGCGGCGAAATCGACGGGCGGCAGAGAGGCACCGGGCCGTCCTCCCATTTGGCCCGAAGCGAACAGGGGAGGTCGGCCGCGCAACACCCGCTTTTGCAACTCTTCTGGGAAACCGCCCGGCGGCTCGCCCAGCCGGCCCTCGAAAAACTCGACTACCGACTCCGGAAACGACAACTCTCGTGTGCCGTGCAGCACATCATCAGGCGTCAGGTTATTGCCGACCATGAACAGCGCCATGTCGCCGACCACCTTGGAGGTCGGCGTCACTTTGATAATGTCCCCGAACATGCGGTTGACCTCGGCGTACATGCGGCATACCTCGCGCCAGCGGCCCTCCAGACCCAGCGCCTGCGCCTGCTGATACAGGTTGGTATACTGGCCACCGGGCATCTCATTGAGGTACACGTCCGCTGTCGGCGCCAACTGCCCTGTCTCGAAAGGGGCGTACAAACGGCGGACACTCGCCCAATAGTCGGCGACCTCTTGCAAAGCGTCGTCGTCCAGTTGGGTAGCCCGCGGTCGGAAACGCAGTGCCTCGACCAGCGCGTGCAGGCTCGGTTGACTGGTCAGGCCGGAAAGCGGCGCCATGGCACAATCGACAATGGATACGCCCTCTTCGGCAGCTAGCAGATACGAAGCGATTTGTCCCCCGGCGCAGTCATGGGTGTGAAAATGGATGGGGATGCCGATTTCCTGGCGCAGCGCCCGGATCAGCATTTGCGCCGCATAGGGCTTGCACAAACCGGCCATGTCCTTGATGGCCAGCAGGTTGGCGCCACGTTTCTCCAACTCCTTGGCCAGGTTGACATAATAAGCCAGGTTGTATTTTTTCCTTGACGGGTCCAGAATGTCGCCGGTGTAGCAGATGGCTGCCTCGCACAACATGCCGGTGTCGCGCACTGCTTCGATGGCCAGCTGGAGATTGGGTAGGCCGTTGAGAGCGTCGAAGATACGGAAGAGGTCGATGCCGGCTTGGGCCGATTCCTTGACGAACGCCCGGACGACGTTATCGGGATAATTGGTGTAGCCCACCGCGCTGGCCGAACGCAGGAGCATTTGGAACAGAATGTTCGGGATGCGTGCGCGCAGATCGGCGAGCCGCTGCCATGGCGATTCCTTAAGAAAGCGCATGGCCGTGTCGAAGGTGGCGCCGCCCCACATCTCCAGCGAGAACAGGCCCGACAAGCGTGCGGCATAGTACGGGGCGATACGTAACATGTCATAGGTCCGCATGCGCGTCGCTAACAACGACTGATGGGCGTCGCGGAACGTGGTATCGGTCAGGAGCAGCCGTTGTTGTTCCAGCACCCAGCGGGCGAACGGGTCGGCGCCCATCTCCAGAAATTTATCGCGCGTTCCCGGCGGCTGGTTTGTTCCTCTGCCTTCTATGCCCATTGCCGTTGCCGATTTGCTTTGGGGAACCAGTATGGGATCGGGCACGGGGATGGGATCCCGGGGGATGCCAGCAGGCTTGTTTGGGATGAGCGGATGGCCGTTGACGATCACGTCGGCGATGTAACGCAACAGCCGCGTGGCCCGGTCTTGACGGCGGGCGAATTGGAAAAGGGCCGGCGTTTCATCGATGAAGCGCGTTGTGCAGTTGCCAGCCAGAAAGGTGGGATGCGTCACCAGGTTGACGAGGAAGGGGATGTTCGTCTTGACGCCGCGGACACGGAATTCCTGCAAACTACGCAACATGCGGCGGGCGGCATCGACGAAACGCAGCCCATGCGCCGTCACTTTGACCAATAACGAATCGTAAAAGGGCGTGATGACCGCACCCGTGAACGCAGAGCCAGCGTCGAGCCGGATACCCATACCGCTGGCCGAACGATAATTGCTCAATCGACCGTAATCCGGCAGGAAATTGTTGGCCGGATCCTCGGTGGTGACGCGGCACTGCAAAGCGTAGCCGTGGGTCGTTACACGACGTTGATCGTCCAGACCGATCTCCGGATCGCTCAACGGCAATCCCTGGGCGATGAGGATCTGGCATTTGATCACATCATAGCCAGTCACTTCCTCGGTGACGGTGTGCTCAACCTGTATACGCGGATTGACCTCGATAAAATAGAAATTACCGCTGTCCACATCGACGAGGAACTCAACCGTACCGGCGTTGTCCAGGCGCACGGCCCGCCCAACAACTAAGGCGGCGTCGAGAATGCGCTGGCGCAGCACCGGATCGAGGTTGAGCGCGGGAGCAATCTCGACAATTTTCTGATGACGACGCTGGAGCGAGCAATCGCGCTCAAAGAGATGGACAAGGTTGCCGTGATGATCGCCCAGAAGCTGTACTTCGATATGGCGGGCGCGGGCAATGTATTTTTCCAGAAACACATCAGGAATACCGAAGGCAGAGCCGGCTTCACGGCGGGCCTGATCGAGAGCGTCCTCAAGCTTGTCAGCACTGACGGCGACGCGCATGCCGCGCCCGCCGCCGCCCATCGCCGCCTTGACCATCACTGGAAAACCCAGCTTTTCTGCAACCCTGTGGGCCTCTTCATACGTCTGGACCGCCATACTGCCTGGCAGCACCGGCACGCCTGCCTTCTGGGCAATGTTGCGGGCCATTACTTTGTCACCGAGCTGTTCGAGGATCTCCACGCTCGGCCCGATGAAAATCAGGCCCGCCTCTTGACAAGCACGAGCGAACGAGGCGTTCTCGGAGAGGAAACCGTAGCCGGGGTGGATGGCATCGACTTCATGCTGCCGAGCCAGGGCGACAATACCGGCAATATCGAGATAGGCCCGGATCGGCTCACCGGGCTGGCCGACGCGATAGGCTTCATCCGCTTTGAAACGATGCAGGGCGAAACGGTCTTCATGCGAATAAATCGCCACCGTGCGGATGCCCAACTCCGTTGCCGTGCGAAAAACACGAATGGCAATTTCACTCCGATTGGCAACGAGCAGTTTGCGTATTGGGCGCAAAGTAACTTGTGTTTCCTCCGGCATGACAGATCAATTCCTCTCCCCTCATCGAAACAAATCAAACGTCCACATCCTT
>JAJPIY010000026.1 GCA_021324515.1 Planctomycetota bacterium | reverse complement strand
GTACAACCGGGGGGTTCACACCCCCCGCTCGCCTCAATCGAGCGATAAAGCATCGCGGAGCCATTATTTCTGGTTCAGTAATTTGGCTAGACGGATGCGCACGTCTTTGGTGTCGCCGGCCTTGACGATGGCGGCGTTGATCTGGGCGAGCAGTTGGCGCTCCATCGACGGCCGCCATTGCTTGAGGCTGCCGCGCGCTGCGTCGCCGAGCAGCTTGGCCGCCTCGCCGCCCAAACCGGCGATGTGTTCGACCACCAGATTGTCGTAGCCCGACTCCGCTTGCAGCACACGCAGGCGAAACACCGCATCCGGCAACAAACTGCTGCTGCCATCCAGCTGTGCCGTCGCCTCGCAGTGCAACGTCAGCTTGATGCGCAGACGCGCTCGGATGCTGCCCGAATAGGTGCGCCGTCCCTTATGCCAGTTCTGTTTGTCGTAATCGACGTGAGTGTCGAACGAGAGGAAGGCAGTGAAAGTCATGCGACCGGGTTCGACAACATGGGCATCGCGCAGGTCGAAGACGAGCGTGTCCGCCAAACGATCCGCCGTCACGCGCACTTTCCACCAGTGGCCGTCGTTTTTCATCACCTCGATCTTTTCTGGATGGACGTGAAGACCTTTGCCGCGCCACTTGATTTCAGATACCGGCTTCTGCAAACCCCAATGCCGGGTATCTTCATAAAGCGGCATCGGCATGGCCTTGATCAGAAAACCGCGCAGCGAACCGGCCAAGGCGTCTACCGAACCGCCGCCGAGGACGGCCAGGAGGTCTTTCGCCTCGACCGTTTGGGTGGGCGCCGGCGGAGCAGAGATCCCCTCCTGGGTACAAAGGGCACAAAGGAGGCAAGAAAATAGGGTAGGCCAACCAAGAAGACCTGCCCGGCGAAAGGCGCGCTGGAACATTTCTTCCCCTGTCCTTCGTGATCTTTGGGTTTTCCCTTCTCGTTCCCGTCTGCGTGGGAACACCGGGCCGGATTTATGCTTATTCTCGGAATCCTCCGCACTGTCCAGACCAGATCGGTGTCGATGGCTTTGCTTCGCATGGAGGGAAGATAAAACAAAGCCCGAAAAAATAGAAAGGCCCGCAGGATAGTCAACGAGCGGAGAAGCGGAAGAGACCGCCTCTTGGGCATTTCGGGAAACATCAGGGAGGGACACGCGGACATGACGCCACAGGGACGTTGGCGGCCTTTGGGCCTTGCCTTGTTGGTTGCTTTGTGCCTGGCTGGTGAGCAAGGCTGTCTCAGCTTTGTGCATTCCCTCGATGTACCGCCCAAAGAGCAAGTCGTCTTGGGCGAGAAGATCCCTGCTCCCAGCCGTAATCATGTCCATATCTTTCTCATCCACGGCCTGGACCCTCTCGATCTGGCCAACCTCCGCGGCTTGACGGAGTATCTCCAGCAACTCGGCTACCTCAAGACGCATTACGGCCAACTCTACCACTTGTGGGCGTTCAAAAAAGAGATGCTCCGTCTTCACAAAGAAGAGCCACAAACGCGCTTCGTGGTGATCGGCTTCTCCTTCGGGGCCAACGTGGCTTGTGAATTGGTCAACGCCGTTAAGGAAGATGGCATCGTCATTGATCTCTTAGTTTACCTGGGCGGCTGGGCCTTGAGCAACACTCCGCGAACTTGTCCCGAAAACGTGGCTCATGTCGTCAACATCCTAACGGCGGGTTGTCCCTGGGATGGCAACTTGGCCGGTGCGGACAACCTCCAGTACGACGATGTCTGGCATTTCGGCCCGCCGACGCATCCGCAGACGCGCAAACTGCTAGCCCGTGAGTTGGCCGTGGTGGCCGCGCGCGTGCCCTATGTCGAGAAAGTGCCGCCCTTGCCGCCGGAACTGGAAGAAGAAATACCCCGGCCGCGCCGCCTGCCGCCGGAGCAACTGCGCCAAATGACCTCGCAACTGCCGCCCGAATGGAACTTTCTCACCTCGCGCAGCGCACGCCGAGAAGCACCGCCTCCGCCGTTGGCGCGGCCTTCGGAAGCGCGCAAGGACAAGCAGGTGCCTTTTGCCATTCTCCCATGACCGCTTTCACTCCTGCACAACGGGATTGCGCAATACGCCGATCTTTTCGATTTCGACTTCGACTACGTCGCCTCCCTTGAGGAAAACGGGCGGCTTGCGCGTGAAGCCAACGCCCGATGGGGTGCCCGTGAAAATCAGATCGCCTGGCTCCAGCGTCACTACTTGCGAGATGTAGGCGAGCAGATCGCTTGCCCGGAAGATCATCTCCCGCGTGTTGCTGTCTTGCATGAGCTGTCCATTGAGCCGTAGCTGGATAGAAAGATTATGCGGATCGCCTAATTCATCCATAGTCACTATAACCGGGCCGATCGGCGCGAAGGTGTCGAAGGTCTTGCCGGCCAACCATTGTTTGCCGTCTTTTTTGAGCTGCCAATCGCGAGCCGAGACATCATGGCCGATGGTGCAACCGGCCAGATGTTCCAGGGCCGCGGTCGCGCTCAGATAGCGTCCCTTCTTGCCCACGACCAGCACCAACTCGGCCTCATAATCAACTTCCCGGCTGACGGCCGGCAGACGAATGGCTTGGCCGGGACCGATGATGGCTGTGGCGAACTTGCTGAACAGGACCGGCTCTTTGGGGACGGACGCCCCGCTCTCGGCGGCGTGGTCGCGGTAGTTGAGGCCGATGCAAATGATCTTTGGCGGATCAGCAATGGGCGCAAGAAGCTGTACCGAAGAGGCGGAATGGCGCACAGCGTCGGGCCGTGCCGCCGCCTCCGCCGCGCTGCGGAGCATTCCGGGACCGGCGGCCAACAGCTCCCTTATGCTCAGCGGCAGATCGGGCCGCGTGGCATGTAGGTCGATGTAATCTTCACCCTGAAGCACGGCCGCTCGCGGGCCAGCCGGAGTTTGGATGGTCGCCAGTCGCATGAGGCCCTCAAAGACAAGAGAATGTACAGGGTCATTTGCTGTACGTCTTGCAAAGGCAGGTCATATGCCGCAGCATGTCGCGTACCGAAATCATGCCCAGAAGTCGGCCGTCTTGGAGTACCGGCAGATGGCGATAGCCGCCGACATCCATTTGGTGCAATACAAAAGCAAGCGTATCGGTCAGCCGAACTGTCGTCGGCTGAGGGGTCATAAAATCGCTTACCAGCCGGGCTGTGTGATCAACCACCGGATCGGCTACTTTCGTCAGCAGATCGCGCTCGCTGAAGATGCCCAGCAGTTTGCCGGTGTCATCGACGATCAACACCGCCCCGATGTCGTGGCGCAGCATGACCTCGATGGCCTGTTTCACCGTCGCTGCCGGCCTTAGCGTGATGGCTTGCCGCGGCTGCAACTGGCTCACGGTGTCTTCCATCAAGCTGCGCTCGACGCGGTCCTGCGCCACCGGCTGATCCAGCTGCGTCAAATCGGCCAGGCAGTTCTCGCAGTGCTCGCTGCCCGGCAGATTATCGTAGGAACAGTGAGGGCAAATCATAACCGTTGTCCGTTGAAGGGTGCCGACGGACGCCCTACTCCACAACCCAAGTTTCATCGCTGGCGAACAGGTCTTCGAGTTTGCCGGCGCCGCGCCTAGCGATTTCGTCGTCCATTTGTTTATTGAGTACGTCTTCATAGGTCGGCCGCTCGACGCAACGGAAGACGCCGATGCATTCGGGGAAATGCGGATACACCATACGGCTGAGCAGATAGGCCAGGGTCGGTTCGTCCGCCTTTTCGTCGTGGACCAGCAGGTCGTCCAGAGCGATACCGTTGCCCAACTCGACCACTTCCGGATTGAGGCCGTGCAGACGGATGCCCTTGTTGCGGTCCTTGCCGAAGACCAGCGGTCGACCGTGTTGGAGGTAGAGCACGTTGTCGGCCTTGACGCTTTTGTCGGTGGCGTACTCGAAAACGCCATCGTTGAAGATCTTGCAGTTCTGATAGACTTCGACAAAGGCGGTGCCCTTGTGGGCCGCAGCGCGCTTGAGCGTCTCGGTCAGGTGATTGACATCCACGTCCAGTGTGCGGGCCACGAAAGTAGCGTCGGCGCCCAAGGCCAACGACAAGGGGCGCAAGGGCGTATCAATGGACCCAAGCGGACTCGATTTGGTGCGTGTCCCGATGCGCGATGTCGGCGAATATTGGCCCTTTGTCAGACCGTAAATCTCATTATTGAAGAGGATGATTTTCAGGTCCATGTTGCGGCGGATGGCGTGGATGAGATGATTGCCGCCGATGGACAGACCGTCGCCGTCGCCGGTGATGACCCACACGCTCAAATCCGGCCGGACCAGTTTCAGACCGGTGGCGATGGTGGGAGCGCGGCCGTGGATGGTGTGGAAACCATAGGTATTCATGTAATAGGGAAAACGGCTGGAACAGCCGATCCCGGAAATGAAGACGAACTTTTCGCGTGGGATGCCGAGACCAGCCAGCGCTTTTTTCATCTGGGCCAAGATCGAATAATCACCGCAGCCAGGGCACCAGCGCACTTCTTGATCGCTGGCCAAGTCCTTGGGCGTCAGCGTAGGTAGGGCCATTGTCGTAGACATGGGAGCAACCTCTTTGGGGGAGAATAAATCATTAGCAACGCAATAACTCTTCGATTTTCGCTTCAATCTCGCTGACCAGGAACGGTTTGCCCTGGATTTTGTTCAGTCCCACGGCATCAACCAGGTAGGTCGCCCGGATGAGCAGGCGCAGCTGTCCACCGTTCAATTCCGGGATGAGCACCTTGCGGTAGCGCTTGAGGACCTCACCCGTGTTGCGCGGCATAGGATTGAGATAGCGCAAGTGCGCCTGGGCCACCTTCCAGCCTTTGCGTTGAGCACGCTGGCAGGCGGTGATGATCGAGCCGTAGGTCCCGCCCCAGCCGAGCACGAGCACATCGCCCTCAGACGGGCCTGTCACGGTCAACTCGGGGATATCTTTGGCGATATTGGCGATCTTCTGAGCGCGGGTGCGAACCATGTGTTCGTGGTTGGCGGGGTCATAGCTGACATTGCCCGTGATGTCTTCTTTTTCCAGTCCGCCGATGCGATGTTCCAGGCCTGGCGTACCCGGCACGGCCCAGGGACGCACCAAGCGCGCATCGCGGGCATAGGGATGGAAGACAGCCGCGCCGTTGCTGCCTGCATGGGGTTGGGCGAACTGGACGGGAATTTTCGGCAGCCTGGCCGGATCAGGGATCAACCACGGTTCGGCGCCGTTGGCGAGATAGCCGTCCGAAAGCAGTATCACCGGTGTCATAAAGCCGATGGCCAAGCGGACCGCCTCGAAAGCCATGTGGAAACAATCCGCGGGTGAGCAAGGCGCGAGGACACAGACGGGGCATTCGCCGTTGCGGCCAAACATCGCTTGCAGCAGGTCGGCTTGCTCGGTCTTGGTGGGTAAACCGGTGCTGGGGCCGCCGCGCTGCACGTCGATGATGACAACCGGCAGTTCGGTCATGACGGCCAAACCGATCGCTTCGGACTTGAGGCAAATGCCCGGACCGCTCGTGCCCGTAACGCCCAGCGCACCGGCGAAAGCGGCGCCGATGGCGGCGCCGATGGCGGCGATCTCGTCTTCGGCTTGCAGTGTCCGCACGCCGTAGCGTTTCAACTCCGCCAATTGGTGCAGAATGTCCGAGGCCGGCGTGATGGGATAGCTGGCATAAACGAGCGGCAAGCCCGCTTGTTTGCTGGCCGCCGTCAGGCCGAGCGCCAGTGCTTCGTTGCCGGTGATCTTGCGATAGCGGCCCGGCGGAATTTTCGCCTTGGAGACGCGGTAATGCACCGGCATCGCCTCGGTCGTTTCGCCATAGTTATAGCCAGCTTTGAGGGCGCGCGTATTGGCCTCCATTATGGAGGGATTTTTACTAAATTTCGTCTGAATCCAACGCAGGGTCGGTTCCAGCGAGCGCTCATAGAGCCAATACACTAGGCCCAGGGCGAAAAAGTTCTTGCAGCGATCAGCCTCGCGGGGGCTGAGCTTTAACTCGGCCACCGCTTCGCGGTTAAGTTTGGTAATGGGTACGGCGAAGACGCGGTAGCCCTTGAGGGAGCCATCCTCCAGCGGATTGCTGGGGTAGCCAGCCTTATGTAAATCGGCCGAACTAAAGGCGTCGGAGTTGACGATGAGGATGCCGCCGGGTTCCAGATCTTTCAAATTGGTTTTCAGGGCCGCAGGGTTCATGGCGACAAGCGTGTTGAGCTGGTCGCCGGGGGTGTGGATATCGCTGCTGCTGAAATGAATCTGGAAGCCGGAGACGCCGGCGAGGGTGCCGGCCGGAGCGCGAATCTCAGCAGGAAAGTCCGGCAGCGTGCTGATGTCGTTGCCGAGCAAGGCCGAAGTATGCGTGAACTGCGTGCCCGCCAACTGCATGCCGTCGCCGGAGTCGCCGGCCAATCGAATCGTTGCTTCGCCTATTTCCTCAACGGGGATGGGGGGACGAGGTAGGACCGGCGCCTCGCCGGTCGATCGGGTGGTGCCAGGATTCAAAACCGTCATGAAGAATAAAACCTCCGGGCGAGACAGCCTCTCGGCTCAGGCCCCTTCCGGATTGCGGGGCACAACGTTGGGATCGGGAGGCTGATTATATATTGTAGAAGGAAAATGCTCTGCCAAGTAGTGGACGATGCGCTTGACCGATAAGACGCCCAGCGGCCGGCCGTCTGCATCGACCACGGGCAGGTGTCGATACCCGCCCTCCTCCATCAGGCGCACCGCGGCGCCAATGGGATCCTTGGGGTGAATAACAACGGGGTCGCGGGTCATGCACATGGCCACCGGCACACTCAGAGGCAAGCCTGCGGCCAACACACGCCGCAGCAGGTCGCGCTCCGTGAAGAGTCCGACCAGTTCGTCTTCTCCCTGGCAAACCAGGACGCAGCCGACACGCTGTTCACGCATGAGGGCCACCGCTTCGGCAACGCTCTGTTCCGGAGCGATTCGCCACGGCGGCGTGGGGTGCAAGCGAGAGACGCTTTCGGTCTTGAGATTTCGCGCCAGTTCCGCCATGAAGAGAGTTGCCTCTACCGCCCTTTCTTCCAGGCCGTTTTCACGCTCGAACGCCATGAGACGCTCAACCGGAAAAAGCTGCCCAGATGACCCCTTTTAGTTAAGGATAGCACTTGTGCTTACGGAGGACAGTTGAATTCATTCGGTCCACTCACCGCAGACCGTGGTTCATACCGAAAAACGGGATTGTACTATCCGGCAGGGAGGGTAACACACGCCTCTGTCCCAAAATAATTGTCGTTAAAGAAGGAGATAGCGGCAAGGGGGGCAAACGAATTAAGTCACCAGAAGGTACAAGTCGCTATGGGAGCGACTTGCTTGAACGCTCTGGTACTTCGTGGGAAACACACTTGATGGAGACTTGCGATGGTCGAGTTGTGAACTGTAAAATGACGCCCATGGCGGGAGCGGTAGCGGGCCATACGCCGTGTCACTTGATGTCTGCACTTCGGTCGGAGGTCCAGTTCAATGAGCCATTCTTTGACGATCGAGCTGAGTGATGCGGTTTATGCTGCCCTGCAACGACACGCACAATCATCCGCTCAGTCTCCCGCAGAGGCGGCGGCCGCGGCCCTAGAGCAACATTTCGGCACTTCTGAGGGCGCG
>JAJPIY010000276.1 GCA_021324515.1 Planctomycetota bacterium | reverse complement strand
GTGCGATCGAAGTCGCCGCTGGCCAGCGTCTTGCCATCGGGAGAAAAAGCGACGCGGCGAATCGGTTTCTCTTCACGCACGGAAGCAAGTTCTTGTCCGGTGGCGAGGTCCCACAAAAGCAGGTCGCCGGGTTGCTCACCGGAACCGCCGCTGCCGACGGCAAGGAATCGGCCATCCGGCGAGACGGCCACGGACCAGATCTGGCCGCCGCCCCCTTCTAGCGACCTGGGTTGCGCTCGGATCGTCACCGGCTCTTGCGCTGCACCGCTTGGGACGGACGCCTGGCCCGCTGTCTGGGGCTGAGCTGCTCCCAAAGCCAGCACCGGTGCAACCCATGCGACGAGGAGTAGGACTACTTGATCCAAATACGGCTTGATTCTGCGCCCAATCACGATCGATCTCCGCTTGCAGGGACACAGCCGCCCTAACTCCGTTCGTAAAGTGCAGCAAGATCCGATAGATAGACGATCCTGACCCCTCCGTATAACCTCGGCGCCGATCCTTGCTGGGCGAAGCGGAGTTGCGTGAGGAACTTCTCGGGGCGCTCACGCAACCCCGCTCGCCTAAAAAACTGTCAGGCGGTCAGCCTCCCCCAGGAAGGGAGGGCGTTTTGCCCACCAACTCTTACGGTCGCGGCCTCGTTTGCTCGGTTACGCTTGGCCGAATTCGGGCATTCGGCCTTCGCAGACATCGCGCTCCCATTCATCGAGCAACGGCCAACTGGTGGCACAAGTGCCGAAGTCGGCCATCGATTGATATTGCGTCAGACGGTTGATGGCTTTCTGGATAATACGTGGATCGCGGCGGAAGACAGGGCCGTGGCTGGGCAGCAGAAATTCGGCGTCATCACGCAGGATACGCTTAAGGGAATCGATGAAATGCGGCAAGTTCGAGCCGTGATGAGCATCGATGACGCCGACGCAGCTGTCCTTGTAGATGTTGTCGCCGCTAAACAGTAGGTTGCCCATCTTGAAGCTGAGATGTCCGGGCGTGTGGCCGGGCGTGTGCCAGACCTTCAAGCGCAGGTCGCCGACGGCGATGGTATCGCCTTCATTGAGGAGAATGTCGATCTTGCAAGGCGTCAACGGCAGCTCAATGCCCTGGGCCTTGATCGAGGCGTAGGTCTGCACTTCGTCGGCCGACTCCAACGGGGCGACGCTGAGCGGATGAGCGGCCGTCTTGGTCTTGAGGATCTCCTTGGCGCGGGCCAGCCCCTGGATATGATCGGCGTCGGCGTGCGTGGCGATAATCATCTTGCAGGTAGACAGGTTGAAATCCATGCGGCGGATCAGCTCAATGATTTCCTCGACCGTATCGAGATAGCCGATGTCGATGAGCAGAAACTCGTTGCCGCCGTCAAGAAGATAGACATTGACCCCCAGGCGGCGGCCGGCCTGATAATTCATCTCGATCACTCGAGGAAACAGATATTTCCGCTCCAACATGATATGCTGTCCCTGCAAGACTATGGCATTTCCTCCATCATCATAGAAACGTTGCAGGAAGATTCAAGCGTGTACAGGAAGCCCTCGTTGTTCTCGTTCCCACGCGGAGCGTGGGAAAGTGGGAACGTGGGAACGCGGCGGCAGATTTTTTCGGGAAAATGGTTGCAACCGTGTCTTTCGCGGGCGTATGATCGGTCGAGGCTCCCCGACATCGTCAAAGATCCGGCGGCGCACGTTCGTCTGATCCAGCTCGCTCCAGACTTGAGCCCGTCGAACTAGAATCGCATCTGTCATACCCGCATACCGAGCACGCCGCATACCGAGCCGAGCACGCCGCGCCAGCAAGTGCGGAGGAAGCGATGAGCACTTGCTGGCACTTGCACTTGCTAGCGCGGCGTGCTCCCGAGCACGCCGCGCTAGCGTGCTCGGGAGCACGCCATACCCATACCGAGCACGCCGCGCTAGCAAGTGCGGAGGAAGCGATGAGCACTTGCTGGCGCGGCGTGCTCGGAAAAAACGTCGTTGCATTCTACAGCCAAACTTTCTACACTATTTCTAAGTGTTCGTGCCTTTGCCCGGAAGGGATGTCGCCCTCTAACAGCTAACAGCCGACCATGATGCACCCACTGCTTCTCGTTCTGCTGGACTTATTTCTCCTTGCCGGAGACGGTTCCTAGGCGCGCCATCCAGCCGACGTTTTTCTCGCTTGCTGAAGACAGCCCTAGGAGCAAAAAATCCTGGGGCTTTTTTGTTTGCCCGGAGCTAGACCATGAACGACCGCCTCATCATTTTCGACACCACCCTCCGCGACGGCGAGCAGTCGCCGGGCGCCAGCATGAACCTGGCCGAAAAACTGCAAGTGGCCCACGCTTTGAAAGATCTGGGCGTCGATGTCATCGAGGCCGGCTTTCCCATCGCTTCGCCGGGTGACTTCGAAGCCGTGCAGGCCATCGCTCGAGAAGTGCGTGGCCCGGTCATTTGCGGCCTGGCGCGCTGCAATGCCGCCGACATCGACCGCGCCGGCGAAGCGCTGCGCGACTGTCCGCGCCGCCGCATCCACGTCTTCCTTGCCACCAGCGCCATCCACCGCCAGTTCAAGCTCAAGATGGCCAAGGAAGAAATCATCCGCCGCTCTATCGATGGCATCAAACGGGCCCGCCAATACACCGAGGACGTGGAATTCTCACCGGAAGACGCCGCCCGCACCGAGTTGGATTTTCTCGTGGAAGTCGTCGAGGCAGCCATCGACGCGGGTGCCACCACGGTGAACATCCCCGATACCGTCGGCTACGCCGTGCCCAGCCAGTATGCGGCCACCATCGCCCATCTGAAAAAACACGTCCGCAACATCGACAAGGCCATCATCAGCGTCCATTGCCACGACGACCTGGGCATGGCCGTGGCCAACAGTCTCGCTGCCGTCATGGAAGGTGCGCGTCAGGTGGAATGCACCATCAACGGCATCGGCGAGCGGGCCGGCAACTGCGCCCTCGAAGAGGTGGTCATGGCTGTGCGGACACGGCAGGATTATTTCCAACTGACCACCAACATCAATACCAAGAAGCTGTATCCGACCAGCCGGCTTGTCTCGCATGTCACCGGCATTCAAGTGCAGCGCAACAAGGCCATCGTCGGCCAAAACGCCTTCGCCCATGAGGCAGGCATCCATCAAGACGGTCTGCTTAAAGAGCGTACCACCTACGAGATTATGAACCCGGAGGACATCGGCGTGCCGCAGACGGAGTTGGTGCTGGGCAAACACTCCGGCCGACATGCGCTGCGCCAGCGGGTCCTCGACCTCGGCTACCACTTGACCGAAGAGCAGCTGCAAAAAGTGTTCGACGGCTTTAAAGCATTAGCGGATCGCAAAAAAGTTATTTACGACGCCGACGTGGAAGCGCTGGCCGAAGCCCAGATCCATAGCGGGCCAGCCCTGTGGACGCTGGAGGCGGTCAGCTGCAACGCTGGTTCGGCCACTATCCCGTCGGCGGCGGTGTGCCTGTGGCACCAAGACGGCACCATCGTCCGCCAGGCCAGCCTCGGCGACGGCCCCGTCGATGCCGTGTTCAAGGCCATCGAGCACATCACCGGCATTGAGGTGAAGCTGCGCGATTACCGGGTCCGCAGCGTCACGGTCGGCGAGGACGCCCAGGGCGAGGCCCATATCGAAGCTGAGTACAATGGCCGCATCATCAACGGCCGGGCCGTCAGCACCGACATCATCGAAGCCAGTGCTTTGGCGTTTTTACAAGTCATCAACCGCATCGCCCTTCGCATGGCGGCCGAGCAACGCATCCATTCGACCGAGGCCCCGCCACGCGAACCGGCGGCAGCGAGCTGATCTCAGGGAAGCGACGCTGCGGAGACGCCTCGCTTCCCAGGCCCTCTTTGGCCCCCTTTTCAGGAAGGTACTCGCATGCAGATCTTCCGCTCTGCGACGCTTGTTGTCGAGCGCGATCCCGAAGGCGCCCTGGCCCTCATTCTCGATGTGCCCGATCGCAGCGTCAACGTCGTGAACTGCCAGGTGATGGCCGATCTCGACGCCGCTCTCGATAGCGTGGCGGCCAGCAAAGCGCCGCTCTTGGTCGTCCGCAGCGGCAAAAAAAGCGGCTTCATCGCCGGTGCCGATTTACAGGAATTGGTCCGCATTCCGGACGCCGCCAGCGCCGAAGCCTTTTCGGCCCGCGGCCAGCAGCTGTTCGCCAAACTGGCCGCCGTACCCATGCCGACGATCGCGGCCATCAGTGGAGTATGCCTGGGCGGCGGACTGGAACTGGCCCTGGCCTGCGACTATCGCTTGGTCTTTGACAAACCCAGCACCCAGCTGGGACTGCCGGAAGTAGAACTGGGCTTGCTCCCCGCCTGGGGAGGCACGCAGCGCTTGCCGCGCCTCGTCGGTCTGGAACGAGCGCTGCGCATGATTCTTGACCGCAAACGCCTGAATGCCGCTGAGGCTTTTCGCTGGGGCCTGGCTGATGGACTTGCCGCCACAGAAAGCGAGCTGCGCGAGCAGTTCGCCTGTTTGGCCGCTCGCGCGGTCGGCCAAGGCAAACGCCGCTTCCCTTCCTCTTTCCTCTTCAGCGGGAGATGGCGGGGGCCGCTGCGGACGTGGCGGCAACGCCTCTTGGAATCAACGCCGCTGGGCCGCCGCCTGCTTTTCCAAGCCACACAACGGCACATGCGCCGCCGGTTGCCCGACGACATGCCCGCGCCCTTTGAGGCGCTGGAAGCGGTTCGCACCGGCGTCTACCACGGCATGGCCGCGGGGCTGGCCTACGAGCGCAGCGCGGCTGGACGCCTCGCCGGCAGCATGGCCTGCCGCAATCTCATCCAGTTGTTCTTCCAGACCCAAAAGAGCGAAAAGCTCCCGGAAGAGCTGCGCGGCGTCACACCGGCAGAAGTCCACCGCGTCGGCGTCGTCGGCGCCGGGACAATGGGCGCCGGCATCGCCCAGCTGGCCGCCTTCAAAGGCTGCAAAGTCGTCGTTCAGGAGGTCAACCAGGCGGCGCTCGATGCCGGCCTGGAACGCATCGAGGGGCTATTTCGCAAGGCCGTCGAACGCCGCCTGTTGACCGAGCCGGAAGCGCTTGAACGCCTGGCTGCCATCCAGGGCACCCTCCAATGGGACGGCTTCGACAGTGTAGATGTCGTCGTCGAAGCAGCCCTGGAAAATCTCGACGCCAAGAAAGCCGTCTTCCGCGAACTGGAAGCCCGCACCCGGCCAGACACAGTGCTGGCCACCAACACCTCGTCGCTGCCGGTTGAGCGCCTTCAAGAAGACCTCAAACACCCCGAGCGTGTCGCTGGCATGCATTTTTTCAACCCCGTCCACAAGATGCCGCTCGTCGAAGTCGCTCGTGCGCCGGCGTCCAGTGCTTCGGCCCTGGCCACTCTGATGCACTGGGCCGTTCGCCTGGGGAAGACGCCGGTACTGGTTCGCGACAGCCCCGGCTTCGCCGTCAACCGCGTCCTCACCCCGTACCTCAATGAGGCAGTCCTTCTTGTTACGGAGGGCTGGGCGATCGAACACGTGGACCGTGTCATGAAGCGGTTTGGCATGCCAATGGGGCCGTTGGAATTGCTCGATCAGATCGGCCTGGATGTCGCCGCTCACGTGGCGCAGGCGATGCAGCCGGTCTTGGCCGGACGTTTGGGGCCGAATGCGGCCTTCGAGAAGATGTACCGCGCCGGCCTGCTGGGCCAAAAGAGCGGGCGGGGGTTTTATCTGTATGGCGGCCGGAAACCGAAAGGCAATGTGCAAGCCCAACAACTTCTAAGGTCCGAAAAATCCGCCGTGTCTTCTCCGGCGCTGCCCGCGGCGGCGCGGGCGGTGGAGGGCCGCGAACGAATGGTGTTGCTGATGGTGAACGAGGCGGCATTGGGGTTGAGCGAGCAGGTGACGGCGAACGCCGAGGCGCTCAATTTGGCGCTGGTGCTGGGCGCCGGCTGGGCGCCGCATCGCGGCGGCCCGCTGCGCTACGCCGACGACCGCGGCCTGGCCGACATCGTGCAGTCTCTAACCGCCCTGGCGGCGCGCTACGGCCGACGTTTCGAGCCGTGCAGTGAACTGAAACACCGCGCCGAAGCGAACAAACCATTCACCCAACCTCTCCATGCATTGGTGTGAAGCAAGGGGCAGCCGACCCTAACCGCGTCTGGGCGCTTGCGATTCCGAGGGTTCAATACACCTTGAGGATCGGTACGACACGGGTTTGCGGAGCGCCGCCGGTGACGTGGACTTGTCGTCGGCCATCGATGAACACGTTGACCTCGCTACGCACGCCGAACTCCGGCAGATAGATGCCCGGTTCGATCGAGAAACAGGTGCGCGGCAGCACGTGTCGTTCTTCGTGGGTCTCCAGATTGTCCATGTTGGCGCCATTGCCGTGCGTCTCTTGGCCGATGGAATGGCCGGTGCGGTGGCAGAAAGCGGCGCCATAGCCAGCTTGTTCAATCACGTCGCGCGCCGCCTGATCCACCTCCCAACCGCGTAACGTTGAGCCCTCGGCAAACGCGGAGCGGACCTTGTTGATGGCCGCGTCCCGTGCATGGGCGACGATCTGAAAAATGCGCTCATACGTGTCGGGGACTTCGACACCGACGAAGCCGGTCCATGTCAAATCACTGTACACGGCACGTGGTTTGTCCAACTTGGCCCACAGGTCAATGAGGACGAAATCGCCTTGGCGGATGGGACTATCGCTGTTGGGGCCAGGGGCGTAGTGGGGATCGCCGCTGTGCGAGCCGACGCCGACGATGGGCGGATGATCGGTGAGGAGTCCGTGGGCGGCAAAGTGATCGAGAATGCGCTGTTGCACTTCCGTCTCGCGCACGGAACCTGTGTTGCGGACGCGCTCGGCGATGAAAGCGAAGGCGACATCATAGGCCGAGCGTGTGTGCTTGGCTGCCTCCAGATGCATGGCCCACTGCTCGTCATCCCAACATGCCTCAAATTGCTGGATCAAATCGCCGGAAGAGACGATCTCGACGCCAAACGAGCGCACCAATTCGATGGTGCCGGCATCCACGCGCGAGACGTAGGGATTGGCGTTGCGCGGCACGTATTCCATCGCTACCCGCTGACAGCCCGTTAGCAGTGAAGCAACACCGGCTTCCAACTCCTGCCAGCGCAGATAGCGCTGGGCAGGGCCGGGGACGCTATCGAGGGCGTGCGGCTCGATTTGATGCACCAGTTTGCGCGGCTCGCCATTGGCCGGCACGAAATAGAACCAGCGACGCGACAGGATGGCGTCCGAAGGGATGTCAAGCACGCGGCGGGCCAGCACGTTGAGGCCGCGGAAATCATACAACAGCCAGCCATCCAGCTTTGCCGCTTGCAGGGCCGATTGCACGGAGGAGAGATCGAACATAGCGGGGGCCTTTTTCGTCAGGAATCGTGCTTGGAAAGGAGGAAAGCGCCTTTGATGAACACCAAGGGATGATCTTCACACACAGCGAAATCAACCACGAGCGGACGAACGACGATTCTACGAACTTGCAACCGCAGCCGGGGAACAGATCACTTCTCAGCGGGGGCCATTATCTTCCGGTTCAGGCATTGTTTGGGCATTCTTTTGTTTGCACTTGTTCATTTCTTCGCGCTGCGATCTTGCTCCTTTGTGTCTTCCACCGGCTCGATTATACTCCGAACTGGATGGCCTAGAAATCTCTTTGCCAAGTTTTCGCGGCCTCGTCTCTCTTACACTTTTCGCTTGAATGCCACCAGGCCCAGCGGCGGCACGGTGATGGTGAGCATGTAATCGCGGCCGTGGCAGGGCACCGGCACAGCGGCGGTCCCTCCAAAATTGCCTTGGCCGCTGCCGCCGTATAACGGCGCATCGCTGTTGAGCACCTCTTGCCAGAAGCCGCCCTGCGGCACGCCGATCTGATAATTATGCCGTGGCACCGGCGTGAAATTGCAGACGATGGCCAGAGTGTCGTTGGGCGAACGGCTTTTGCGCAACAGACTAAGGACGCTGGTCTCGGCGTCGCAGCAATCGATCCACTCGAAGCCAGCTGGGTCGCAATCGAGGACGTGCATGGCCGGCTCGCCGCGATAGAATGTGTTCAGATCGCGCACCCAGCGTTGCAAGCCGCGGTGCAGCGGGTTTTGTAACAAGTGCCAATCCAGACTGGCGTCGAAATTCCACTCGTTCCATTGGCCGAACTCGCCGCCCATGAAGAGTAGTTTCTTGCCCGGTTGAGCGTACATGTAGCCGAAGAGCAAGCGCAGGTTGGCGAATTTCTGCCATTCATCGCCGGGCATTTTCGACAAAAGCGATCTTTTGCCATGAACCACTTCGTCATGCGACAATGGCAGCACAAAATTCTCGCTAAAAGCGTACATCAGGCGGAACGTCAGCTGGTTGTAGTGATATTTGCGATGGACCGGATCATGAGACATGAAATCGAGGGTGTCGTGCATCCAGCCCATGTCCCATTTGTAGCCGAAGCCCAGTCCACCCAGGTAAGTCGGCCGCGAGACCTGCGGCCAGGAAGTGGATTCCTCGGCGATGGTGATGACATCGGGATATTCCCCATAGATGCGCTCATTGAGGCGGCGGAGAAAAGCGATGGCTTGCAGGTTCTCGCGGCCGCCGAATTCGTTGGGCGTCCATTCGCCCTCTTTGCGCGAATAATCGAGATAGAGCATGGAAGCGACGGCATCGACACGCAGGCCATCGATGTGGTATTTGTCCAGCCAAAAGAGGGCGTTGCCAATGAGGAAATTGCTGACTTCCCGACGGCCGTAGTTGAAGATGAAAGTCCCCCAATCGGGATGTTCGCCCTGGCGCGGATCGGCGTGTTCGTACAGGTGCGTGCCGTCGAAGTAACCCAGACCGTGCTGGTCACGCGGAAAATGGGCCGGCACCCAATCGAAAAGGACGCCGATGCCGCGCTGGTGCAAGGTGTCGATGAGATACATCAGATCTTGCGGTGTGCCGAAACGGCTGGTCGGGGCGTAGTAACCCACCGTCTGATAGCCCCAGGAAGCGTCGAGCGGATGTTCCATCAACGGCAAAAACTCGACGTGGGTGTAGCCCATGTCGTACAGATAGTCGCCCAGCCAGTCTGCCGCCTCGCGGTAGGTCAGCCAGCGGTTGCCCTCTTCCGGCACGCGCCGCCAGGAACCGAGATGGACTTCATAAATGGACAGGGGGGCATTGAGGGCTTGGACGCGGCCGCGCCGGGCCATCCACTCCTGATCGTTCCATTTGTAGCCGGACAGGTCCCACACCTTTGAGGCGGTGCGTGGCCGAATTTCGGCGGCGAACCCGTAAGGGTCGGCTTTCTCCACCGAATAGTTGGAGAGACGCGACGTAATGGCGTACTTGTAAAGGGCGCCTTGGCCGACGCCGGGAATGAAGCACTCCCAAATGCCCGATGAACGTACCGAGTGCATCGGATGGACGCCGGGCTGCCAGTTGTTAAAGTCGCCGAGGACGGACACAGCGCGCGCATTGGGCGCCCACACGGCAAAATGCGTCCCAGCGACGCCGTTTTGCTCCGTCAAATGGGCGCCCAGTTTTTCATAGGCGCGATAGTGCGTACCTTCCGACCACAGGTAGATATCGAAATCGCTCAAAGTCGCGGTAATCACCGGATTGCCCTCTTGGGAACCTCAATAGAAATAATCGAAATCTTTCTCCGTCCGCACGCGCTTGCGCAAACGGAGAATATGGGCGATGGCGGCGTTGGGATCAAGGCGCACGAAGTTCCATTCGCCGTTCCACAGATAATGCGCTTCGGTCAGCAAGTCGTGGACCTGATAGGGTTCATCCGGCCGCAATCCCAATTCGCCAAGCGGCACGCGCACCCAGCCAGACTGTACATGATGAGGGTCCAGATTGACCACGATGAGAATCACGTTCGACAAATCCGGCGTGGATTTGCCGTAAAAGATAATGTGCTCGTTGTCGGTCTGATAGAAGCGCAAACGATCGTTAGCGTGGAGGGCTGGATTGTCGCGGCGGATGGCGTTGACACGGGCGATGAATTCGCGGAAGACGTTGGGCCGTTCCCAATCCCAATGGCGAATTTGATACTTTTCGGAGTCGAGATATTCTTCGCTGCCGGGTTTGACGGCCTGATACTGGCACGTCTCGAAAGGTGGGCCGTAGATGCCGTAGCTCGCTCCCAGCGTAGCGGCCAGCACCAGGCGAATGTAAAAAGCGGCCCGGCCGCCGTATTGCAGAAATTCCGAGAGAATGTCTGGCGTGTTGACAAACAGGTTCGGCCGCATGTACTCGCGCACCGCCGTTTGCGTCAGCTCCGTGAAATACTCGGTCAGTTCGTGCTTGGTGTTGCGCCAGGTGAAATAGGTGTACGATTGCGAAAAACCGAGCTTGGCGAGATGGCGCATCACCTTGGGCCGAGTGAACGCCTCGCTGAGGAAGATAGTATCTGGATAGCGCCGCTGGACTTCGGCGAGCAGCCATTCCCAGAAACGAAACGGTTTGGTGTGCGGATTGTCCACACGGAAAATGCGCACGCCATGTTCGCACCAAAAGAGCACGACCTCAAGGAGAGCTTGCCATAGGGCTTGCCAATCGGCGCATTCAAAATCGAGAGGATAAATATCCTGATATTTTTTGGGTGGGTTCTCGGCGTACTTGATGGTGCCGTCGGGCCGATGGCGGAACCATTCGGGATGCTCGCGCACCCAGGGATGATCGGGCGAGCACTGAAAGGCGATGTCGAGGGCGATCTCCAGGCCATGCTCGCGTGCTGCGGCCACAAGGTGCTCGAAATCCGCCAGCGTCCCCAGCTGTGGATGGACGGCCGTATGGCCCCCCTCCGCCGCCCCGATGCCCCACGGGCTGCCGGGATCGTCCGGTCCGGCCGTCAAACTGTTGTTCGGCCCTTTGCGGAAGCTGCGGCCAATCGGATGAATGGGCGGCAAGTAGAGAACATCGAAACCCATATCGCGGACATAGGGCAGCCGTTTCTCAACGTCCCGGAAAGTGCCGTGCCGTCCAGGCTCATCCGCACAGGAACGCGGGAACATTTCGTACCAGGCACCGAAGCGAGCGCGCTCTCGATCAACCGTGACGCGGAGGATGCGCGGATACATAAGGCCGCTGCTGCGATCGGCATAGCGCGACATGATTGTAGACAAGACCGGATCGAGGGCGGCGTTGATACGCGCCGCCATGTCATTGCCCTTGGTGATGGAGTCGGCCCACCAGCGCAGCCATTCGCCGTCTTCGGCCCGCGCGCCTTTGGCTGCCTGCATGATCAATTCGGCACCCTCTAGTAATTCACTGGCCACCTCGTGCTGCGCTTCCACTTTCTTGGCCAGATCGCGCCGCCAAGACGCAAAGCGATCGACCCAGGCTTGCAGTGTGTATTCGTAAACGCCCAGCGCCGTCACGGTGAAGCGGCCCGTCCAGCGGTCGTTGACGCCCGCCGCCATCGGCGCTTCTTTCCATTCGTTTTCCGCAGCATAGCGATAGCGCAGCACTGCGCTCAGGGCATCGTGACCGTCGGCGTATATATCGGCGTAGACGACGACTTCCTCGCCAATGGTGCGCTTGATGGGAAAGCGCCCGCCGTCAATCTCCGGCTCTACGCCCTCGATGACGACACGAGGCGGCAATCGATCGGGTAAAGAGTGTAGCGTTTTCTGCATCATTACAAACATACCTCTGGCCCGCGCAGGTTGCAGCCGCCCTGATTTTAGGGCCAATGATTTAGCACAAACGCCGTGCCGACGTTTTCGCTGCGCCCAGCGCCTGCCGAGTTAAATTAGCACGGAAAAATCTAGAAGACACGGAAAAAGACGACCAGGCACGAAGACAATGCGGCGATCATTCGAGATGATTGGTCAGAGGCGTGAGCGCCTGGCGAGCGGGGGCAGTTATGCCCCCGGTAGTACAACCGGGGGGTTCACACCCCCCGCTCGCCTCGCTGACGTACAACCGGGGGGTTCACACCCCCCGCTCGCCT
>JAJPIY010000073.1 GCA_021324515.1 Planctomycetota bacterium | reverse complement strand
TGCACCGTCGGCACCAGTCTCTTCCGCCCCAACCTGGAAGGACTCAAGAAAGACCTGACCGATGGCAAGATCCGTGACGACTTGAAGCCTCTGGCTCAAGCCTATCAGCAGCACAACTGGCCCGCCGTCGCTCGCGAACTGGCCCAGCTTTCGCCCAGCGAGCGCACTTGTGGCGCGGAGATTAACTCCATCGCCAGCATGATCGACAAAGGTTATGTTGTGCCGAACTGCGGCCTGTTCTTCCTCCATTCCGATACCGACGATGGCCGCAGCATCGCCGCCATCCTCAAGAGCTACTACCAGGGCAAGAGGCATGCTCCGGTCGCGACCATTGAGGTGCCCGACCTGCAAGACCAGGATCCCAAGCGATTCCGCACCAAAGGACTGCGGAACCTGGCACGCAAGATCTGCGGCGTTATCCGCGAGCGCTCCGCTGCCGCCTGCGCCATCAACGCCACGGGCGGCTACAAAGCTCAGATCGCCATCGGGGTGCTGCTCGGTCAGGCCATCGGCGTTCCTGTCTTTTACAAGCACGAACTGTTCAGCGAGATCATTGCTTTCCCACCGATGCCTGTGGCCCTGGATTTCGAAGTGTGGATGCGGGCCAGCGGCATGCTCTACGACCTGGAACGTACGTCGGAGCCGCTCTCCGCGGCCGTGTACGCGGACGACTGGGACGAGAAGTATGAGAGCCTGATCGAGCGGGTTGAGATCGACGGGCAGGATTACCTGGAGCTATCTCCAACCGGACAGATCTTTCACGAGACCTTTCGCGAGCGCTTTCGCACGGCCCGGGACCAGGTCTTGCCGCCGCCCGTGCCGCCAGCGCAAAAACGCCCCCCGCGACTGGAGGACGCAGGCTGGCCCGGCGAGCACCCAGAAGTAGAGCGTTTCATGAAGCGCGTGACGGACAAGGTGCCCCAGGTCAAGCATTGCGCGACCTTCTACTACAACCCCGACCTGCCCCAGCGCACCCGCTTCCGGGTTGGACGTGATGGCATCGAAGGGATTTACTCCGATGGCAGCTTCACGGTCAAATTTCGGGTTGAGACCACAGCCCAGACGCCGGGGCAGCAGGCCGCTGTCGTGGCCTTGCTCAATGATTGGCTGAGGGGCTGAATGCATCGCAAAATGATAGCGGGGCAGCGGGTGCCAAACCTGGATTACGCACCGTGCTCTTGAAAGAAGGGCCTCCGGTCGTCGTAAGGGATAGTTGCATCCACACTTAATAATGAGGAGGTCCACGATCCTGGCGACAGGCGGCAGGTAGCCACGTTCGCTGAAGCCAAATGTTCCCTTTTGTCTACCTGTATTATCCGTAAATATCGAAGCAAGGCACCCAGAGGTACGGTGCGCAAAAGAGGGCAGTCCTCACCCCGAGACAAGCGATGCCTATTAACCCTGGCCTCCCTTTCAAATCACTGTGCCATCGGGAATGACGGTGCCGCGGGGGATGGCGACGATGCCGTCGCGGATGCACCATTGGTCGGTGTCCGCCTCGGTCAGTCCCCGTGAATTAGTGATGCGGACGTTGCGGCCGATGCGGCAATCTTTGTCAATGATAGCTTTCTCGATGACACTGCCGTCGCCAATGCCGATGTTGGGCACGCCGCGCTGCTGATTGAGCTTCCGTTCCAGGTCGGTCTCGAAGCGATCGGCGCCGATCAGCACGGTATCGTGGATGACGACGTTGCGGCCAATGCGGCTGCGGACGCCGACGATACAACGCTCCAGGGTGGTCTCCTCCTGTACGATGCAACCGTCGCTGATAAGGCATTCTTTGACCGAAGCCGCACTGATGCGCGAGGCCGGCAGGAATCGCATGCGTGTGTAGATGACGCCTTCGGGACTGTGAAAATCGAAGGGCGGATTATTGCTGGCCAAGGCCAGGCTGGTTTCGTGATAGGCCTTGACGGTGCCCAGATCTTCCCAGTAGCCGTCGAAAACGTGGGCCTGAACGTGGTGTGAGCGGATGCTGCGTGGGAACACTTCTTTGCCGAAGTCAATGGCCAACGGCTTGGCATTGAGCAAATCAAACAAGGCTTGGCGATTGAAAACATAGATGCCCATGCTGGCCAGATACGGCCGGCCCGTGCCCTGGACGCCATGCTGGGCCAGCCATTCTTCAGACATGCGCACCGGCTCCAACTGCTCCTCGGTCTTGGGTTTCTCGACGAAGCCAATCACCCGGCCGCTGGCATCGACGCGGACGATGCCGAAACCCTCGACCTGACTGCGCGGCACTGGCAGCACGGCGATGGTGACATCGGCCTTGGCGCTGCGGTGCGTCTCGAGGAGCTGGCGAAAATCCATGCGATAGAGCTGATCGCCGGACAGAATCAGCACTTCTTTGCAAGGATCTTCGACGACGTAGCGGATCTGTTGGCGTACGGCGTCGGCGGTGCCCTGATACCAGTCGGCGGTCTCGTAGGTCTGTTGTGCGGCCAGCACTTCCACAAAGCCTCGGCTGAACGGATCGAATTTGTAGGTATTGGCGATGTGGCGGTGCAGGCTGACGCTGAGGAATTGCGTCAGGACGTAAACTCGATTGAGCCCGCTGTTGATGCAATTGCTGATGGGAATGTCGATGAGACGATACTTACCAGCCACGGGCACGGCCGGCTTGCTGCGTAACTTGGTGAGAGGATAGAGCCGCGTGCCGCGTCCGCCACCGAGGATCAGGCTGAGAACGTCTTGCATGGACTGCCTCTGGAGAGTAAACAAGGCCGGTATACATCATCGCCAGCAGCCGACAAGGCCGCGAGTCTCTATCATGCTAGCACACCATTCGCTCGCCGACCAATGTTCTCGTGGCTTCTCAGCCGGTTAGCCGGTTACGCTGGCAAGAGATGTACCAGTCCGGGCGGTGGGCGTATAAGGAGGACCAGCGATCATGCCGGATTTCGTTGTCATCGCCACGTGGCCGTTCGGTCAAACCGCGGTGAAGACTGCTGCACCGCTGTTGCAGGCCGGCAAGCCCGCTCTCGACGCCGCCCTCGCCGGAGCACAAGCGGTCGAAGACGATCCCACGGTCCACTCCGTCGGCTACGGCGGCTTGGGCAATTCCCTTGGTACGGTGCAGCTGGACGCTTGCGTCATGGACGGTCAGACGTTGGCTTGCGGTGCGGTGGCCGGGTTGGAGAACGTCCGCCATGCTGCCGCCGTGGCCCGGCGCGTCATGGAGAAGACGCCGCACATCCTGCTTGTCGGCCAGGGAGCGCAGCAGTTTGCTCTTCAGCAAGGTTTTCCCCTGGAGACGCTGCTGACGCCGGAGAGCGTTGCTGAATGGGAGAAGAGGCGTCCTTCGGCGAACCGCCCGCGTGAGTTGCCGGGTCACGATACCGTTACCGTGCTGGCCCTGGACCGCAAAGGATCGCTGGGCGGTGTCTGCACAACTTCGGGCCTGGCCCACAAACTGCCGGGCCGTGTCGGCGATTCACCCCTTATCGGATCGGGATTATATGTGGATAATACGGCGGGCGCAGCCGGCGCTACCGGCGTTGGTGAGGAGATCATCCGCATCGGCGGCAGCCTGTTGATCGTCGAGGCGATGCGGGCTGGCAAGACCCCGCAAGAGGCATGCGAGTTGGCCGTGCGCAAAGTCAACGACGTGGCCGTTCGCCGTGGCGTTCATCCGGCGCGGGTGGCCTTTCTGGCCCTCGATCCACGTGGCCGCATCGGCGCCGCTTGCACGGAACGCACCCATTTCCAATACGCCGTCGCCCGCCCCGGAGCGCTGGAATTGCTCAAAGCCAAAGAGATCTGATTGCTACTGACACGACCGGCCTCCTTTGCTATGGTTCCGCCCCGGTCGAGGGACCTCGACTTTTTTGGCAAGAAGGAGGCCAAACTTATGATGTTGGTGCGATCTGGGCAAGCCGCGCTAATCGCGGCAATCCTGACCTTTTCGGGGAATACCGTTTGGGCGCAGGCCCCTAATTCCTCTGGCTCATTGTCTGCGGATTGCTGTCAACAAGCGAACTGCTGTGAGGTCAAGCACGCTTGCGCGACTGGCAAGTGTTGCAAGAATGGGAAGTGTTGCAAAGATGCGGACTGTTGCTACAAGGACGGCAAGTGCTGCGGCAGCAAGGACAAGACGAATGTCGCAAAGGCGGGGTGCGGATGCCCCTTCCTGAGCAAGCTGACCAAGCGCACGGCGATCATCCTGGTGATGCCCTCGTCGCTGCCGTTGCCTGTCAGCTGCTGTCTGGAAGCGATGGGTATGCTGCCGCATCCGCCGTTGCCTGTCCCGTTGCCTGCCGGACCGCATGTGTTCCTCCCGCCGATGCCATCGCCGATTCCGGCGCCTTATGCCGAACCAACATATGGTTACGAAGCCGGCAGCTTAAAGTGCATCCCTCCGGTTTGCGTATCTTCCCCTGTTGTGGCCTGTGGCATCACGACACCGGCGACCGCCGCGAAAGTATGTATCCGGGCCACGCCGTCCGGCGATCGACTGGAGATGGGGATCGGCGAGGAAACCAGTATTCGCTGCAAAAAGATGACGATCACGGTCAACGACAAAGAGATGACCGTGTCTCGTTTCGACGATCGCGTCCGCATCCGCGGTGCGGACTTGAAAGCGACCGCGGACTGCGTCCGTACCGAGGGTAAAGACCGTCTCATCCTCGAAGGCGATGTTGTGTTGCACTACAAGCGAGACGGCCATTCCGCCAACGTGACCGGCGAGCGTATCGAGTTGAATCTGAGCAACAGTGCCCTGACGATCCAACGAGGTGCGAAGACGACGGTGACTCCGGCCGTTTACGAGAAATGATGTCGTTTCAAAACAGCCCGAAGCGCAAGAGAGAGCGGCCCTCGCTTGCGCTTCGGGCTGCTCTATTTTCGCTTCGCCCCGAGTTTATCGGCCACATCGGTCATGATTTTCTCGACCGCAGCATCGGTGAAATCGCTTTTCGGCAGCGCATACACGGCGGCGATTTTCAGCTTCACGTACAGCACTACCGTGATGAGATTGTCATCACGGAGTCCGTACTTGGCCACGTCTGATTTATTGTCCAGGCCCAGTACCACATGCTTGAGCTTGATATCGGCGGCGTTCTGCTCAATCTTCTTTTCCATCTCCAGGCGAGCATCGTCGTTTTTGCTGTTCACGTCCTGGTTGTCTTCCTTACTGCCTAAGACATCGGACAGATTGTCCGGCAAAAAGGTGACGAAAGCGCCGAGCCGTAGGTCCATATTCTTGTCGATGGCTGCGTCGAGGCGTTTCAGAAGGTTCGGCAGCGGATCGCTGAAATCGATGTTCTTGTAAAAGATCAATACCATCGGTTCAAGACCGTGGTCGGAGACGGGACAGTGAAAGCGCTGCTTGTGTGGGCCGGTGACGTTGTAGGGGTGAAAAGGTCCGGGCAGATTACTCCCCACTTTCAGCGGAGCATCGGCTGCTGCGCTTATTGTCGAGAATACGAGAAACGCCAGAGGGAAAGCAAAGGTGCGCATCGGCGAAGCCCTGTGGAACCAGCCCGAAGCGTAAACGAAGACGCCCTCTCTTACGCTTCCGGCTAGTTTCATCATGGGCGCGCCGCCAAGCGTCGTCAATGTGTCAATCCGCGCTTGCAGCCCAGCACGGGAGGATGCCAGGCCGCAAGCGCGGCCTGCGCGGAAGTTACCGTTTACCCGCAGGCTTGGTGGTCGTCGCGGCCATTTCCGAGCATCCACAAGCGACCGGCGTATTGTTCATCATCACGCAGCAGGTGCAGCCGTCTTGTACCATGCAGCTGAGGCAATCGCAGCAAGCCTGAATCATCTCACTGCACTTGCTGTCGCCGGACGTGTACGTGATGCAGATGCCCTTGTCGGTCATCTCGCACCGGCACAGGCCGAGCGTGAAGTTGCAACTGCACACGAGCATCCCATTCATCATGGTGCAGCAGCTGTACATGCCGCCTTGCAACATGGAGCAGAGGTTCTGCATCATGCTGCATGCCATCGGATCATCGCACGAGCAGATGATCTTCATGCCGCCTTGACACTTCTCGAACTTCATCGAGCAGCGCGGCACCATCAGATAATTGCTCGTCGGCGCGGCGACCGGGGGCGTGCCCACCGTCGAAGCGCCCATACCCGGCATTCCCATGCCCGGCATCCCCAACCCCGTCCGTTCCATCATCATTGTGCTGGACATTCCTACAGCTCCTTTCCTGCAACAATCCCTCTCCCGCCGACAGGTAGGAGAGCGGAAGGCCCGTCCGTCGGGTCTTCAGGATTGGAGAGATTATAGGGAGACGGGGGGAACGATGGCAACGATTTTAACAATTTTGCCATCCACCTCTCGAAAAAGATCCGGCCCGACGGCAGCGTTGTCTATCCCAAAGGGGCACATAATGTCGATCCTTACACCAAGATATTTTTGAGTGGCTGCATGTCCTCCGGCGTGCGCCGTTCCTGAGATTCAGGTAGGCATCGCTCTTACCAGCCGCGCAGCATTGAGGTGGCGTCATGTTTTTTAACCGCTTTCGTTCCGCCGTCCCTGCTCAGCCCATTGTCAATCCTTCCCCTTCTCCAGCGGCGTTCCTTTTCTGTCCTGTGGCGGTGTTGCCCTTACCGCAATGCCCAGGGCAACAAGAATTGTATGCGTGGGCGTTGGCTCAAGCTCAGGCCGTCGTTCGGCCCTCGCTACTAGAACGAGATCTGTTAGGCGTGTGGAATTGAACCAAAGCCCCGCGGCTCTGCCACTCGATTTACGGCGAATGGGGTTGCGCTCGCTTGCGGCGAGCGGGGGGTGTGACCCCCCCGGTAGAACATCAACCGGGGGGTTCACACCCCCGCTCGCCCCCGGTAGTGCTACCGGGGGGTTCACACCCCCCGCTCGCCTGGCACGCAACCACGCTCGCCGCAAGCGAGCGCGGGATGGCCCCGTGCTCGCCTGCGGCTGGCACCTCAAGGAGGGTAGCGGCATGTCTCAGTGGTTGAAGAGGAACTCCTTGGTATTGAGCAGCGCCCACAAGATGTTCTCGTAGGCAATCTTCTTGTTGCTGGCGTTTTTGGCGATGTGTTCCAACGCCTTGTTGCGTTGTTCTTCAGTCGGCTTGCGGGCGAAAGCCCAGAGGAACAATTCCTCGACTTTTTCCACGTCTGGACGCGGATCTTTGGCCAACATATCGGCCCGGCCGCCCGGTCGGCTTACCTTGCCCTGAATCTCATCCGAGTTCAGCAGGTGCAGCGCCTGAGCGAGGTTGGCCTCGCTGACACGTTCGCATTCGCAAGCACTGATGCGCTGCGGCCGACCGAATACATCGAGGAAATACGACGCAAACGATTCATCCGGCAGCATAATCGCTCGTTTGGGCGCGTAGCGGTCCTGGGGTAAACCGCCGAAGGCTGCGGGGCTGCCAGTCACTTGATCGACAGCGTCAAGCAGCACTTCCGCGCTGAGGCGGCGTGGGTAGTAGCGGGCGTAGTTCTGCTTGTCGTGCTTGTTGAACTGGTTGGGCGTCGAACTGAGTTGATAGGTGCGGCTCTTGCAAATGGTGGCGATCAAGTGCTTGAGACTGTACTTGTGCTCTACCAGGTCCTTGGCTAGGGCGTCGAGCAGTTCCGGATTGCTCGGCGGATTGGTGAGGCGCATGTCGTCGAGCGGATCGACGATGCCGCGGCCGAAAAAGTGCGCCCAATAGCGGTTGGCCACAGCGCGGGCAAAGAACGGATTGTGCGGATCGACCATCCAATCCACCAGCTTTTGCCGCGGATCATCATAGAGACCCACTTCCACCGGCTTGCCGTCGAGCGGTTTCATGACCGCAGGCTGGCCAGTACGCTTGTTGGTCACGCCGCCGCGCGAACGGCTGTAGATGACCAAGTGACCACCGCCTGGCTGATTTTCCCCAGGCGTCGGCACGTTACGACGGGCGACGCGGCCAAAAAAGGCGGCCAGGCCCCAGTAATCATCCTGGCCCCATTTCTCGTAGGGGTGATGATGACACTGCGCGCAGGCCAGACGCAGGCCGAGGAATACCTGGGCGGTGTCGTCCACGAACTGTTCGGGGTTCTGCAACTCCTTGTACCATACCGTCGGCGGATTGGACACTTCGTCCCCGCAAGCGCCGAGGATGGCACGGGCGAATTCATCATAGGGCTTGTCCCGAGCAATGGCGGTGCGAATCCAGTTGTGGAACGCGAAAGTGCCCCGCGCTCGATCCGGTTGGCCCCGCCGCTTAACCCGGAGAATGTCCGCCCATTTGTTGGCAAAGTAGTAGCTGTATTCCTCCGAATCCAGCAGCCGATCCACCAGCTTGTCGCGCTTGTGCGGATCTTTGTCGGCCACAAAGGCTTGCACTTGGGCCGGCGTCGGCAATGTCGCCGTCAGGTCGATGCTTACGCGGCGGATGAATTGTTCGTCGCTGCACAATTCGGAAGGCACCAGACCAAGGTCGTGCCATTTGTTTTGCGTATATTTATCTACCAACGTTTGTACCGGGAAGCTGTATGGCGGCGTTTTGGTGCCCAAGGGCACGGTGGCGCGAAAGACGGCCACATGCTCCTGATAGCGGATCATGACGGCCGCCTCGCCGCTCAGGCCCAATGTCCGGACCAAACCGGCCGAATCGACCAGGGCCACCTCCTGATCGTTGCTCTCGTACTGAGCGCGGCGGGTGATGTCCTCGACGTGGCCATCGCTGTAATGAGCGTAGACGGCAAACTGCTGACGGTTGTTGCGTTTCAGGATGCGGTGTTCGGGAAAGACCGAAATGCGTGTGACCACCGGATCGCTTTTTTCGCCGTAGGGCATGCCCGCAGCGATCCAGCGGCGCAGCAGCCGGTATTCATCCGAGCCGACTTCCATGCGTTTGCCGCCGCCGTGAGCCATGCCGCCCGAGGCCTTGAGCAACAGCAAACTGCTGTCCGGGGCAGCGGGGAACAGCCGCCGGCCCCGCGCTTCTTTCACCAAGGCGTTGTAATCAACCTCTGGCTCAAAGCCGAGCAGAGAGAGCTTGAAACCGTTTTGGCCGCTGGCCTTGCCGTGACAGCCGCCGGAGTTGCAGCTGAGCTTGGTGAAGATCGGCACAATCTGGTTAGGAAAGTTGATCGGCAGATTAACATCGCAGCTTTCGACCGTAACCGGCACCTGCACGGTCTTATCACCGTAGGTAGCGGTGATCGTGGTAGCGCCGTTGGCCAACGGCAGGACGCGGCCGGTGCTGGTGACGCGGACGATTTTTGTGTCGCCCGGTTCATATTTCACCTCGCCGCTCAGGTCTTGGAGTTGGCCGTCTTGCAGCTGAGCGGTTAGCACGATTTGCTGAGCATCGTCGGCCCCCTTGAGGACAATGCGGGGTGGGTGAATGGTGAGTGCTTGGATTTCGCTGGGCGCGGGCAGAACAACGCTGTCGAGCTTGGCAGCTTCCTTGCCGGAGTAGAGATCGCCGGCAGGGAGAGGGCCGCCTGCGGTGGTGAAGACTGCAAGGGTCAGCAGCACAGGCCAGCGTAGGTGAGACATCGGACATACCCCCCTAAAACGGGCAAGACAACAGGCAGGAAGGAAACGGCGGCCTCAATGTCGTCTGAGGAAGACGACGCCGCACGTCGGAAAGTAAGTAACGTCTCCTATTGTCACAAGAAATGAGCAAGAATGCAATCGTTTCTTCAAAGAAAATGCGCCTTTACATTGGGGCGAGCGGAGTTGCGTAATTCTGGCGAGCAGGGGGTGTGAACCCCCTGCTCGCCAGAATTACGCAACTCCGCTCGCCCCAATCAAAAGGAGCACCCGGTGACGGGCGCTTACCTATTCATCGGATTGCCCGGCATTTGCGCGCCTTGGACGCGGCGCTGCACGTCCAGCTCAATGGGGCCGAAGGACGCTTCAATGCGCTGCAATGTCGCCACCAGCGCTCGGCACAACCGCTTGGCCGTGTAGAAATTCATAATCAGGCGCTGCGAGATTTTCACCTCATGCCTGCCTTGAACAAACGGATTGGGATTCAGGGCAAAGTCGAGGATGACTTCTTCGGGGGTAGCGGTGACGCGAGCAAAATTGGAATAAGCGCTATGGGCCTCGCTGTCATTGAGAACGATCTCCGATTGCACCGCGCCTGGGGCCGGCGGGGTTTCTTCGCCTCCGACCACCTTGGGATTGATGTCTGCCACTTGCAAGTCCTCCAAAAAGGGTTTTCGTGGAATCGATCGATGGCCGCTTTAGTATGTCGATCCAGGGACAAGAAGGCAAGGGCCGGACGCCTTTTCGTCCTTTCGCCTCTCTCTCCTCCACCTCTCCGCCGTTTAATCCTTCGTGATCCGCACAACCGGCATCAAGTCCGGCAGGCGCGGTATGCCCTCGACCGGGACGGTCCGCAGGCGCACCTCTTCTTCCAGAGTTCCGTTGCCCGCCGCTTCCTTCGTGGGGTGCAGCTGCGGAGGCTGCATCAGACGCTCAAATTGATACATCAAACTGCGGCAGCGCACCCAAGTGAACATCCAATCATCGCGCAAGAGCAGCGTCGCCCATAAGGCGTCGCCGGGACGATAGGTCAGCGTTTGCGGTTGGCTCAGACGGAAGGAATATGTCCAAACGCGCCGCTGAGGATCGCGCTCGCCTTCGCCGGCCTGCTGCAAGGTCAAGGCCGGTTTGTCCCCTGCCGAGGCCGGATGGTAAATCAACACAGAAGCCTCAGCGGCTGGTTTGCGTCCCAGGCTTTCGGGTATTTCCAGCGTCAGCCGGCGGAAGGTCAGCGTAAAACGCTTGCGGTCGAGAAATTCCGCCAGCGCGCCAACGGGATCAGCTGACACCGGCGTGCGCTCCTGGCCGGGATCGTGCAGGCCAACCAAGGCCGCCGCCAACACGCGCCAATCGTCCAATTCCTTCGGATCGCGCAGCCACTGACGCACGTTCTCCCAGCGAGCGGATGTCTCTTCGGTTCCGTCGTCGGCTTGTTCCAACTGTTTCTGCACGGCAGCTTGCGCCGGCCCTAGAAGGTGCTTATAGCTCACGTGTGCGGCTTGGTCCACCACAGGACGAATCGCTTCCGGGACGACATAGAAGATAAAATCTCTCTTGTAAGAGGGATAATGTTGCTCCAACTCGCGGCGTCGCTGCCGCACCTGCGAGAGGGCGAAGTGCCGGGGGATGACGAGCACCGCTGGCCGGTCCTCTGTGGCCGTTGCTAACCCCAAAGCGGCGCAGAGATCGAACACACGTTGCAAGCGGGCCTTATTTGCTTCCCAATCGGCGCGGGCCGTCCGCACCTCTTCAAAACGCTGCACCGCGGCTTCAGAGATCAAGGGGACGGCGCCGAGCAGGAGACTGGGACCGCCCTGCGGCAGACGAAAATCGGCGTGAAGCAAAATTTCCGCATCGATCGTCCAGCGGTCCCAGTTGACGCCGACGCCCCCGCGTCCTGTCTGCTGGCCCGAAAAAGTCCGCAGCTGCTCGGCCTTGGCCGCAGCATCGCGATACCAGTTCTCGGCGCGTTTGACGGCCAGGGCAAGCGCTTCGACCTCCTGGAGACGGGCGCTCTGAAGCCGGCCTGCTTCGGTGTCTTTCCAGGTCTCTTTCGGCAAGGCCAACGTGGTCTTCAATTCTTCTTGGAGTTCCCGCAGCGCTTGCGTGTTGTGGACATCCCGCGGCTGGGGGGATTGAACCAGGCGGTCGAAGTACTGCAAGTACGCCTCCAATTCCTCCAGGCGAGCGCGGACCCATTGTTGCTGTGCAGAGGAGAGGGCCTCGAACTGCGGATCATTGCCAATGGCATGCAACTGCTCGGCGCGCCGGCGCAGTTCGTGGAGAGGAGCGTGCAGCCGTTCCGCCTCCGTTGGCAAGTCCGCGTTGCTCCAGAGCTGTACGCGCTCGCGGAGCACGTTGGTGGGCGTATCGAGATTGTAGAGTGTGAGACCGACGGCGAGCGTAGTCATGAGGGCGATAATGCCGCCGGCGGCGGCGACCGTGCCGACGAGCCGCCGTTCCGCTTGCCGGCGGCGGCGACGGAAGGCGGCGGCTTGTTCGAGACACTGGCGGAACAGTTCGGCCACGCCATACGGCTCGCCGGCCTGGACTGGCTCGCCGGCCAGTATCGGTCTCCTCACCGCCGTTGCCCACAAGTGCAGGTCGATGCGGCCGAAGGGCAACGGCCTCGCCCCTTGCTCCCGCCGCGCGCGCAAACCACAAAATCTCCTATCGAGATCGCGTTTATGTTGCTCGATGCGCTCCATCCAGTCGGCGACGGTATCGCCGGGCCGGGCCAGCAGGTCGCACTTGGTCAGCACCACAAAAACCGGCCAGCCGTTGACCTCGGTGTGTTGACTGCGCCGCATCTCCATCTGATCGAGGAAACGTTCCCATTCGGCAAACTCTGCCTCCCGTTGCGCCGGTGGGGCCGAAGCATCGACGACCAGCACGAGCGTATCGGCGTCGTTGATCTTGCGGGGTAGAAGGCGTTCCGAACCGTCCTTCGCAAGGGCCTGGCACCGCATCAGCAGATCGTTGGCAACACGGCCGTCGCAATCGAGGAATACAGCGCCGACATGCCGGGGGGCCTTCGGACCGCGGCCCCCGTCGCCAAACCACTCAAAATCGACGGGATACACCTCCCCTTCCTCAGCGGGGCTCGGCGAACTCTCCTCATCCAGACGCCGCCGAAGTGCGTCGAGTCCGTGGGCGACATCGTGGAGCCGACCGTTGAGCAGATGTTCCTGCACCTGCGCTGCCTGAGCCAACGCCCCCAGCAACGATGACTTGCCGGCCTTCGGCAGACCGAACAGGACGATACGTACATCGTCGGAGCGAACGGAAACGGCGGCGGCCCGGTTGCTGGTTTGGTTCATTCGCTTCACCCGTTTCAGAACGCCGGCTTGGAGACGATTCTTCGAATCCAGGCTGTCTTATCGCGATAGGGACGGTCCTCCGCAGGCGTTTTATGGCTTCCTCGATGCTTGTCTGTCCGGACGCAAGAGATCGACTTGCATCTTACCGCCGCTTTGCTCGCTGGCCCAGCTGCGCAACTGACTGACGATCGGTACGCGCTCATCGGGACTATCCTTGTACAGTACGATCTCGAGGCGGCGCAACAGTGGCGGCCCTTGTTGGCGTTTCTGGATCACGTCCTTGATTTCTGCGAACGTCAATAGACGAGGCCCTTCTGCGGTCTCCAGGCGATACCAGCGCTCCGCCCGGAAGTCCGACTCCGATAGGGCGTCGCGGCCTAATACCTCGATGCGCAGCGTGGTGTCCGGGGTTTGGGGGGGAATGCTCTTCTCCTTGCTGGTCTCGGCTGGCTTCGCGTCGTTCGCTTGGCCTGCGCCTCCCCCGAAGCCCAACCCCTCCTCGCCGCCGATGCCCGAGCCGCCGCCGCTGAACACCCACAGAGCAGCGAGCCAAGCGCAAATCAGGCCACCCAACAGACGTACCACCTGGACAGACCAACGCGGTGGTTTACGGAGCGTCATCGTGTGCAGCAGCAGTCGGGCCAGCAACCCTAGCCCTAGCCCGCCGCCGGCGCCACTGCCGATAACTGCCAGGGCCTTGACCACCACGTCCGTTATCACGGTTACGGTCCTCCGTGCGTTGCGCCGGGGACGTCGTAGCCCAGCGCCACGCCCTCAAACCAACGGTCATACTGTTCGCGCTGAGCGACGGTGGGATAGGGACTGCCCCGCTTGCGCGGATACAGGATCAAGTAATACAACTCCTTTTGTCCCCATTTGCGGCGATCGCTGCTAATGAGCGCATGTGCAGCTGCCTCATCGGCAATAAGAATTCTTTCGGGATCGCGATAATATAATTTACCGGAGTCGTCGTCGATCTCCAAGACGCGCACGGCCAGGCGTTTTTGCAAGACCTGGCCCTTTTCTTGGCGTAGTTTTTCGATGTCGTCGCGCAGCTGGCGCGACAGGTCGCGGCCTGGTTCGCGGAGTTGCTCCACTTCGTTTTCCTTTTGGCGCAGGCGCTCTTGCAGGGCGGCCACATCGGCCGCAGCATCTTCTGGTTCGGCGGCCAACGGCAGCAGGAGGAAAATGCAAAACAGCAGCGTCAGCACGTCAATAAGCGGGATGAAGAACCGCGTTACGCTTCGCTGCGGCAGCTGAATCATGGCAGCGTTTCTCCCCCCAGCGAACGGATGATGTCGCGGCCCAGCAAGACGACCCAGATCGGCAGGATGTTGATGAGGGCCATGAACAAGCCGCTGCCAGTGGCTGTGAGGGCCGGGGCGTACAGTTGGATAATCTGCGCCTGCGGTGTCGGCCCCTTGATCGAGCTGAACGTTTGCAGGATGCCGGCGACGGTGCCGATCAGTCCCAAGAGGGGGAACCACTCGGCGGCCTGGGCAAGGTTCGACAGCCAGCGGTCGGGTCGCTCATCGAAGCCGCGCCCGCGCCATTGCAGGGCCGTCCAGGCCAACAACATTTGCACCCCAAAAAGGGCGCCCCCAAGTCCAAGGATCAGACCGTCAAGAGGGGTGAGACGTTCGAGGTAGAAATTACGGGCCTGGCGCGGGAGAGCGGCAGCGATGAGAAAAGTGGCCAACGCAGGCGCCAGGCAAAAGATCAAAGGCAGCACAGTCTGAATCAAGCGACGGCGCACGGTCGTCCCCTCGCTAGGGTTGCTGCTGGCCCTCGCGCAGAAAATCCGGCAGCGCTTGCGGCCGGCCATTGCGATCGACGCAGGCCAGCGTGGACGCCCCTTCGGCCAGCAGCCGGCCTTCACAATACAGTTCGTAGCGATGATCGATCCGCACCGCAGTGGTACGTGTCACGATCGTTTTCAACGTCAACACATCATCATAATGCGCCGGCCAACGATACTTCACTTCGATTTTGGTCAGCACCAACAGGTAGCCTTGGTCCTCGAGATCTTTGTACGACAAGCCGCACGAGCGCAACAACTCGGTGCGGCCTTGCTCGAAGTAAATCAGATAGTTGCCATGGTGCAAAAGGCCCATGCGATCGGTTTCCGCATAGCGGACGCGGATGGTGATTTCGCCGCTGGTCATCGCTGCCTTCCCTGTCACCGAATACGTCCGGCCCGACTGAACGGATAATAAACCAGCAATGCGCGGCCCAAAAGCAAACGCCGCGGCACTGCGCCCCACGAACGGCCATCAGAGCTTTCCGGACTATTGTCGCCCAGACACAGAAAGTGATCCGGCTGGACGTACAGGGTCACAAACGGCGGGTCCCGCAACTCTTCCCAGTGCCCTCTGTCGGGATCAAGGGGATCGAAGTTGTGTATGTCGGCTTCATGCGGCATGCCTTGCTTGGCCCCGCCGATAGTGTAGTAGGTATCGCGGAACAGTTTCAACTTGTGGATGGCTACCGAGGCGCCGCGAACCCCGATGCTGGCGGGTTTTTCCAAGTCGTTCTCTTTGCGAGGCCCCAGATCTTCCGGCGGCGCGTAGGCGACGCCGTTGTCGAAAGGCAAGTCGCCATCCACCCAGACCACCAAACGTTGATCGACATTGGCAAAACGCAGCCGATACGTCCCTTGCTTCCTCACCGCCGTTGGTTTGCTCTCCAGCTTTTGTGGCTCGCCGTTGTTGGCGATACGGACAAGCGTGCAGATGCCCGTGCGCAGGTCCCATTGCGCCTGGAAACGGTCGACGCCGCGCGACAATTCCAGCGTCAACTCGCCTTGTGGATCATCAAGAGTTGCCTCACATTCGAGGATGAGATCGCCCACCCAGTTATCGCCTAACAGGGGAGAATGGCCAGTGCTCTGGTAGGTGTTGTACCCCATCACGTCGGTGATGAGCGCCGGCCTGCCCGGAAATTCGCGCAACAGGTGACGATAGCGCAGCCAATCGGTTTGGCCCGAATCTCTGCCGTCGTGGCGAAAACCATGCGGGCCGAGCGCCGACCAGCCGCCTTCCTCATATTTCCAGCGATCCGTCGAGGCAGGATCGGATCGACTGAGGTGATCGTTGTCGAAGACCAGCCGCATCATCGACAGAATGTTCTCTGGGTCTTTGCGGATGATCTGGAATTGTCCCTTGCGGAAAAGGTCGGCGGCTTCATCGATGTGCATATGCTCTTTTTTCCACAAGGTCGCCCGTAATTCCGGGTTGAGTTGGGCTTTTTCGTAGTCCTCATAGTGGGGGCCTTTATCAGGGCTGAGATAATACAGCTTGCCGCCGCAGATGGCGATGGTTTCGCCGGGCAAGCCAATGAGCCGCTTGATGTAATTCATGGGCACATGATTCCGATGCGGCCCGCTTAGAGGGAAATCATTGCCGCCGGGATATTTGAAGACCACCACGTCGAGCCGATTGGGGTCTTTCTTGAACAGATCGTAGACGAATTTGGCCACCAACACGCGGTCGCCGCTGTTCCAACCCGGATCGCTGATGGCGATGGAATCTTTATTGCTATTGCCGAATTCGCGGGGCGCATTAGCAAAGTGGATGCGTTGACGGCAATTGGGGCAGACGCAGGCGTAGACATGGGTGGGGCGGGCGCCGTCGCTGGGATCGACTTCCTGACTGCAATTGATGGGAAACTGCAAGCCGCAATCGGGGCAGGTAACTTCTTTCTGATACCCCAGCAGCGTCTCGGCCATCGAGCCGGTGGGGATAACAAAAGCCTCGGCAGCGAACGACTTGAGCAACAGAACAAGGACGACAACGAAGACGATGGTTTCGATGACCTCGCGGACGCTGTCGCCGCGCGGTATCGAATGCGGCTGCTTTTGTGTCTGGGCCCGTGCATCCCGTGCGGGATAGGGGCTGGTCGGACGGACCAACAACCGCGGAGCGCTTCGCAACCACAGCACAAAGGCCGATAACCATGACTTGCCGCCGGCCGGTGGGGGCAGACCAGGACTCGGCGCCGGACCATTGTTGTTCACGGAAGGCGTGGCGGCCGAGGAAATCGTGAAGGGAACCGCGGAATGCGCTGGAGGAGGAGAGGTATGTTCGTCTGCCATTAGGACACCCTGAGTGAACGGAAGGAGCGATCTCGTAATTAAGGTTGCGAAGCCGCCTCGTCCGCAATTTTGTGCCGAGACCCGGCGTTGGGCTAATCAGCCCTCTTGAGGGATAGTACACAAAAAGGGGCCTTGTCAACAAGGGGCAGTAGCAGCAGGGGAACGGGCCAGCGAGCCTGCCGTGGCTGCGAGGGAAGGCTCTCGTAAGAGCAGCGAGCTAGCCGAACACCGGGTCTACTCCGCTTCCAGTACAGCGAGGAAGGCTTCCTGGGGAATTTCTACTTGGCCGACCTGCTTCATGCGTTTTTTCCCGGCTGCCTGCTTGGCCCATAATTTGCGCTTGCGGGTGATGTCACCGCCGTAGCACTTGGCCGTCACGTTCTTTTTCAACGGGGCAATGGTCTCACGGGCGATGATGCGCGAACCGATCGCCGCCTGCAACACCACCTCGAACAAGTGGCGGTCGATCTCCTCCCGTAATTTTTTGAGCAGCTTGCGCCCCCGTCGTTCTGCGGCGGCGCGATGAACGATGGTTGACAGCGCATCGACCCGCTTATGGTGGACCAATACGTCTAGACGGACCAGATCGGCGGCGCGATAGCCGAGGAATTCGTAATCCATCGTGCCGTAACCGTGCGTCACCGATTTGAGTTTGTCGTACAAATCGTAGATGATTTCCGCCAACGGCATCTCATAGACGAGGATGGCCCGTGTGGGGCTTAGATATTCAGTGCGGACGTAGACGCCGCGGCGTTCGGAACACAGCTGCATCAAATCGCCGATGTTCTCAGCCGGGATCAGGAAATTGATGCGCACGAACGGCTCGCGGAACTCCTCGATCTGCCCGGCGTCTGGTACTTTTTGCGGGCTGTCGATGGTCAAAAGCTCGCCTTTGCGCGTCCGGATTTCGTAGGTAACGTTCGGGGCGGTCTGCACCAGATCGAGGCCGCTTTCGCGCTCCAGGCGCTGCTGAATGATCTCGCGGTGGAGCATGCCAAGAAAACCGCAACGAAAACCGAAGCCGAGGCCTTCGCTGACTTCCGGCTGATAGCTGAAGCTGGAATCGTTTAACTTCAGTTTGGCCAACGCTTCGCGCAGGCTTTCGAAGTCTTTGTTGTTGGCTGGATACAGACCGCTGAACACCATCGGCTTCGGCTCCTTGTAGCCGGGCAATGGCTCGGCGGTGGGATTCAAGGCATCGGTCACCGTGTCGCCGATGTGGACGTCGGCCAGCCCTTTGATCTGGGCCATGAAGTAACCGACCTGCCCTGCCGATAATTCCTTGCACGCCGTCATGGCGGGACGAAACTGCCCTATCTCGGTGACTTCGTGTTCCGTCCCGCCGCGCATGAGGCGAATGCGTTGGCCTTTCTTCAGCACGCCATCTATGAGGCGCACATACACGACGACCCCCTTGTAGGTATCGAAATGGCTATTGTAAACGAGGGCCTTCAACGGGGCGGCCGGATCGCCCGAGGGCGGCGGCACCCGCGCGAGGATCGCTTGCAGCACGTCGTCGATGCCTTGGCCGGTCTTGCCGCTGGCGCGCAGCACCTCGGCCGGGTCGATGCCCAGGGCCGATTGCATCTCGGCAATCACCTCCTCCACGCGGGCGGTCGGTAGGTCGATCTTGTTGAGCACCGGCACAATGGTCAAGTTGGCTTCCATCGCCAAATAGGCATTGGCGACCGTCTGTGCCTGCACTCCCTGAAAAGCATCGACGAGCAGAATGACGCCTTCGCACGCTGCCAGACTGCGCGACACCTCATAGCTGAAATCGACATGGCCGGGCGTATCGATCAGATTCAATTCATAAGTCTGTCTCTCTTTCGCTCCTCCTGCTGCCGGCGGAGTATAGTAGATGGTGACGGGATGCATCTGGATGGTGATGCCGCGCTCGCGTTCGAGGTCCATGTCGTCGAGGATCTGATTGCGGAACTCGCGGGCCGTAATGGCACCGGTCTTGAGCAGAAATTGATCGGCCAGCGTGGACTTGCCGTGATCGATGTGGGCGATGATGGAAAAATTGCGGATCAGCTTCGTGTCAATCATGGGGTTCTTGCATTCTCACGCGTTCCCGGTGGCGCCGTGCCTTATCTGGGGTGCAGCATACCAGCTTGAGCGCGAAGTGGATAGAGCTTGTTTTTTCTGAAACGAGTGGGCATGATCCGCTCCGCCTTTTGGCCGCCAGCGGGTTTGCAGGGAGAGAGTGCATGTCGCAAGGAGTTGAGCGCAAGACGGTGTTGTATTTGATCCGTCACGGCGCCACGGAGGCGAACTTGGCTCGTCCGCCGCGCCTTCAGGGTCGCCGGCATAATCCGCCGCTGTCCCGTCTGGGCATACGCCAGGCCGAAGCAACACGCGATCTGTTGGCCATTCGTCCCATTGATCGCTGCTATGCTAGTCCGCTCTTGCGGGCCATGCAGACCGCCGCCATTGTGGCGGCCCCGCACGGCCTGACACCTCAGCCGCTCGACGCCTTAATCGAATGCGATGTGGGCCGCTGGGAAGGGCTGGATTGGCCAACCATCCGTGCCCTTGACGCGGAGGGGTTCCAGCGCTTCCACGCCAATCCCGCCGAGTTCGGTTATCCGGGCGGCGAATCATTCCGCGACGTGTACCAGCGCGTGGCCCCGGCCCTGGACGAATTGCTCGATCTTCATGCCGGCGAGTCGATCCTTGTGGTGGCCCATCATATCGTCAACCGTACCTATCTGGCGGGGCTTCTCGGCTTGGAGCTTGCCCAGGCGAATCAGGTGACCTTGGACAACTGCGGTATCTCGGTGGTCGTCCGCGCAGAGGGGGGGACGACGGTGAGTACACTGAATGCGGCGTTTCATCTTCAAGGCGTCGCCGCGTGACACGAGCGTTCTTTTCTCTATCATGATTTCAGAGATTAGCTGCATTCCTTCCCCCGCCGAGAACGCGAGAGATTCATGTACGCACGCCAGGTTGTCCTCACGGAACCCTATCAGGTCGCCGTCCGCGACGTCGAGTTGCCGCCGCCTGCCGCCAATCAAATCCTGGTGGCCACCGAAGTCAGTGCCGTCAGCGCCGGTACCGAGTTGGCGGTATGGACCGGCACGCATCAATGGCTGCAAGATCCCACGCTGCCGGATTGGAAGTTTCCTTTTCGTCCCGGCTATAGTGCGGCCGGGACCGTCGTCGCCGTCGGCTCGGCGGTGTCCGGATGGAAGCCAGGCGACCGGGTCAGCTATCCCGGCAACCACGCCTCCGCTGAGCTGCTGACTCTCGGCCACGAGCGCGGCCGCTTGTGGCGCTTGCCAGATCATCTGGACATGGAGAAAGCTGCCCTGGCTTGCATCGCCCGTTACGGCCTGGGGGCCGCTATCCGCGCCGGCATAACGCTGGGCCGCTCCGCCGCCGTGTTGGGCTTGGGCGTCATCGGTCAATTCGCCCTCCGCTGTCTGATCGCCGCAGGGGCTTACCCGGTAATCGGCATCGATGCGGTGGCCCTGCGGCGGCAGGCTGCCTGCGCTGCCGGGGCCGAGCATGTTATCGATCCCTCGGCCGGTGATGTCCGCGAGCAATTGGCTCACTGCCTGAAGCAGCGCGGTGCCGAGATCGTCGCCGACGCTACCGGCGTACCGGATGCCGTGCCGCTGGCCATGTCATTGGCCTGTGACGGTGGGCAGGTTGTCATCGTCGGCAGTCCGCGCGGTAAGGCCAAGGAAGTCAATTTTTACAACGATTTGCACCGCCGTTATCTCGAAGTCACCGGAGCGCACGGCAATATGCTATTCGAGCCGGCCCACACACGTTTGGCCGGTGCCTGGGACATCGATAAGGCGCAGCAATGGCTCTTGGCTGCCCTCGCCTCGGGCCGGCTCAATCTGGACGGCCTCATCACGCACCGCATCAGTGCAGCGGAGTTGAGCAGCGCTTACGATGGATTGCTTAGGAGAAAAGAAGAATACCTGGGCGTTGTACTGCGGTGGAAATGAGATCGTTCTGTCCAACTAGGCCTCGGAATTTAGGCGCCCAGAATTGCGCAAGTACCCCGAGGAAGCTTTCCCCCTCTTGCCTGGTCAAGCCGAAAAGGACAAAATTGCCGATTTTTTTCTGGCGGCTTTTGGGCTTGCGTGGCGGAGAGCGGTTGCTATTTCTCCTTATCCGAAAAAACGCCTATAATGCCGGAGAAAGCCTTCTCTCTAACGGAGCTTCCTCATGCAGGACCGGATCGCTTATCAGGGCATCACCTTCGATGACGTTCTCCTCGAACCTGCGTACAGCGAGGTCGTGCCCCGCGATGTGGATGTCCGCACGCAACTGACGCGCAACATCCGTATCAACCTGCCCATCGTTTCGTCGCCTATGGACACGGTCACGGAGAGCGACTTGGCGATTGCTTTGGCTCAGGAAGGCGGCATCGGCATCATTCACAAGAACTTGTCCATCGCCGATCAGACGCGCGAAGTGGACAAGGTAAAGCGCAGCGAGAATGGCATCATCACCGACCCGATTACGTTGCCGCCGGACGAATCGGTCGGCACGGCGCGGCGGATCATGG
>JAJPIY010000255.1 GCA_021324515.1 Planctomycetota bacterium | reverse complement strand
GGAGGCAACAGCCGAGTTCTGCTGTGTGCTGGGGTTTGCGGGAATGCCAGCACTACCCGCCCTCCTGGGTAGAGGCAAGCACCTCGCTGGACCAAGTGGTTTCTGGGTCGGCCACTCCAGTGAGCGCTTCACAGTGGAACTCATGTCGGACCGGGAGCCGGGCCTTTGCGCCCGGCTCCCGGGGATACACTCGGTCGGTGCGGAAGTGGGAGCAGACGAGCGCGTTCCCTCCGGGGCAACACACAAACGCACTGCCTCTCCGCACCGGCCGACTTCCAGCGTCGATCAATCTCTAAAGCTCAATCCAGCAATTCCACCAGATCGCGCAAGCCCTTCTTGCCCAGGCGCACGGCGATGTCCTTGATGGTACGGAGATCTTTCCAGGGCACGGCATCGTGGGAGAAGACAGGAGCGGAACCCGCAGTCGCCACTGCGGCTGCTTTTTTGGGCCGGCCACGCTTCTTTTTGCGACGTCCGCCAAGACCAGCTTTGCCCCGCAGGGTGCTCTTGTAGGACGAGATCATGTTGGGATTCATGTCCTGATTGAAATTATCCTTGATGTACTTCTGAATCTCGGAGGGCGAGGCGTCATAAGTCAGAGCGTCCATGGCCTGGCGAACGGCCTCCATTTTATTCTTCCTGGGATCCGAGACATGATTCGCATTCGGTCTACCTCGTGGCATCGCCGTTTCTCCCCTTTCAAGTGTTCTGCGAAGGATTGTTCACGCCCCTGTCCAGCCTTTCTCATTTCCGCCGGGACGACTGCGTTGGCACAAACATTCCCCCATCTGCCGCGCCAACTAACGACTATCATACAATTAGTAACGTCCAATGCAATCCAACAATAGACAATTTAGGGAATTTGGACAAAAAATAACCGACCATTTCACCGAAGACAAATATCGCTGCCCCTCAATCTGGCCACGCGGACCGGCATCTCATAATCTATAAGACCAAGCCACCTCTCCCCAAGACTTTGCGAATAAAGAGAGAACGCACGATGTCACGCTCCCTTGAAGGACGCACAATCGCCTTGGCGGAGTCTCGGCAGCTTGAGGAACTGGCGCAAATGCTGGAGAATGAGGGTGCGGCGGTCCTCCGCTGCCCGATGTTGAGCATTCTGGATGCTCCGGACGCCGCTCCTGTGCTGGCTTGGCTGCACGGGTTGTGTGCGGATCAGTTCACTTATGTCGTGCTCATGACCGGCGAAGCACTTCGACGTTTGCTGCATTTCGCCGAGCGAGAGGGATTTCGCGAGGACTGTATCGCCGCCCTGGCCCGCACAAAAATCATCACGCGCGGTCCCAAGCCAGGACAAGTCTTGAAAGAAATCGGTCTCGCGCCGACACGGGTCGCCTCTTCCCCTACCACCGACGGAGTTATCGCCACGCTGCAAAATGAGTCGCTACAAGATCGAACCGTCGGCGTCACGTTGTATGGCGAACCCAATCCGTCCCTAGAGCAATTCCTTATTTCGGCCGGCGCAAAGGTGCTTACGGTGATGCCTTACATTTATGCTCCCGCGACGGAGGACGACCGGGTCGCAGATTTGATAGCCCGGCTCGATAGCGGTGCGGTGGATGTAATGTTGTTTACCAGTTCGCCCCAGGTAGATCGTCTATATGAAGTCGCCGACCGGCGCGGATTGCATGAAGCTTTGCGCAATGGACTTGCGCGCACACGCATCGCTGCGGTTGGACCTGTAGTATCCGAGCATTTGCGCCAGCGCGGCGCACGAGTGGACATTTGCCCCGAACAAGGCTTCGTTATGAAGAACCTTGTACAGCACATAAAGCGCGCTCTTGCGGAGTGATTGCATTATTGCCCATGACCTTTCATTGATTCGTCTTTCTCTCTCTTCGCGCTATTTGGTACAGTCTGCCCTGTAATCGGCCGATCTTTTCAGCCGCGAGGTCGTCGATGTCTCCGTTCGTAATTTTCCGTCGATACAATTGGGTATTTTGTTTGCTGACCTTGTGCGGGGTGTTGTTTTTCCTTGGACTGAATGCCGGCGAGTTGTATCAGACGGAAAGTTTGCGTGCCATCCTGGCGGCGGAGTTTTTGCAGAGCGGCAATTGGATTGTGCCCAAGTTATACGGAGAGCCGTTGCTGACGAAACCGCCGGGAATGTATGCCGCCATCGCGCTGGCGAGTTGGCCGTTTGGGCGGGTCAGCGCTGCGACAGCTCGTCTTCCTTCGGCGTTGGCGGCGACCGCGACGGTTTTGTTGTTTTACACCGTGTTTGCCCGTCGCCTGGGCCAACGCGCCGGCCTGATCGCGGCCTTTGTACTGCCGGCCTCGGTTTTCTGGCTTCAGCGTGCGCCATCCGCCGAGATTGACCTCGTGCAACTGGCCTGGGTGGCGGCCGCGCTTTTCTGTTTCTTGCGTGCCCTGGAAATCGCCGAACAGAGGCAACGAGCCGGAAGCGTAAGCGACGGACCGGCGTCTCGCCGGTCCGTCCTTTCCGTCACTTCCGCTTCTGGCTCGTTCTCTGAATGGCTATGGTGGCAACTGGCGCTATTATGCGTGGCCTGTGGATTGCTGACCAAATGGACGGCGCCGGCATTCTTTTATCTCACGGTTATGCCGCTGTTGTGGCGGCGCGGCCAGTTGCGTCTTTTGCTGCGGCCCGCTCATGGGCTTAGCGTCCTTGTGGCGGCGCTGCCCTGCCTGGCCTGGGCGACTGCCGTCGCGGCGCAGGTTGGCTGGGGGCCGCTCTTCGATGCTGTGCGCGGCGAGGCATTGCCGCGTTTGTCGCCGACACATCACACCCGGCCTTACCCGTGGCATGAATTAGTTACATTTCCCATCGGTTTTCTGGCCGCGAACCTGCCGTGGTCGGCGGCGGTGTTCTGGACCATGTCGCCGCGCTTCGCCCAACTCTGGGATGAACGCGGACAGCGGCTCTTGCAATTGCTGCACTGCTGGACGTGGCCGAACCTGCTGTTTTGGACCCTCGTCCCCGGTCATCATCTGCGCCACGCACTGCCTTTGCAGCCCGGACTTGCCGGACTGGCCGCACTGGTGTGGATTGCCTGGCTCGACGGCCGATTGCGCTGGCCCTTGCCGATGCTGCGGCCGGTCCCTGTCTTTCTCACTCTGATTGCGTTGTGGCTGGCGGCCAAAATTACCTTCGTCACTCTGATTGTGCCGGCCCGCGATGGCTCGCGCGCGCCAAGCCGCACGGGGCAGCAAATCGCCGCCCTCGTGCCGCCGGAGCGAACGCTCTATCTTTTTCGCCTCAAGGATGAGGGCATCCTCTTCTATTACGGCCGGCCGGCGCGTCGTCTGCCCGCCCCAGCCTTCTTGCCGGCGTCGGAGCGCGACGCCTATTGCCTCCTCACTGAGCCCGAATGTCGCCAATGGATTGGGTCGCGGTCGGCTCAGATCCTTCTGCGCTTGGACGATGAGCAGCGGCACCCCATCGTATTGGTGAAAATGCCTTAGTGCGGATTTCCCCTGCGGATTACGTGGCCATTTGGGGTGATCAGTCTTTGGGCTTGGATTTCGGTCCGAACTTGACCTCCACCTCCGCCAGCAGCTACAGGAAATCGTCCTGGCTGCGGAGGGCGTCGAAGTCCAACTCCTTGAGTTCGCTATCCAGGAAGAGGCGATTCAGACCTCGGTGTTGACATCTCGTCCGATCAGTGGAAAATAGCTGTATGACAAACGAGCACGATAACACCGGCAGCGATGCTCAGGCCCGAGACGATTACAAGGCAGTGATGCGGCACGTCGCCGAAGGCAGCTCCGTTGAACCGGAACTCGCGCGGCGGGTTCGCGAGCGTGCCGAAGAGATCACCGACGAAATCCGGCGCGAGCATGGTGACATCGACGTTGTGAAACTCCTCCACGATGCCCGCGAAGATCTATGAGATACGTCGTGGATGCCTCGGTGGCATTGACAGCCGTCCTACCGGCGCCGCTTCGAGCGAAGGCGCTGCAACTGCAAACCGACTATCAGAACCGCATCCACGAGCTCCTCGCCCCGGACATTTTCATCGCTGAGACTGCCAGTGCGCTGACCAAGGCGGAGAGGCAGAAACTCATCAAGGCCGGGCGAGCCTCCTTTCTGCACGGCACGATCATGAGCGCCCGGCCGGTCCTCCACGCCTACGTCCCCTTGGTATCACGGGCTATTGATATCTCCTCCCAAACCAGAAGCGCCTTTTACGATTGCCTATACGTGGCTCTGGCCGAGCGCGAGGGTTGCGAGCTGGTGACGGTGGATGACAAGCTGGTACGGAATTTTCAACCTCAGTTTCCGTTCATCATCCACCTGTCCGCGCTGCCCTGAGCGACCCGTCACTTCGACTCGGCTTCCTTATTCGCCGCCTTGGCTTTGTTCCGCGTCTGGGGCTTCGCGCCGGCTCCGCTTTTCTCGTCGAACTTGATCGCGTCTTTCGCTTCCTTCGCCCCCGCATCCGCCGGACGATCCGCCGGCTCGAGCGCCAGGCACTTCTTGCACAACGCCGCCAGCTCCGGCTCCGCACCGCAACCATCCAGCCGGGCGAAGCAGTCCTCCAACTTGCCGCGCACCGCCTGTACCCGCACCGACTCGTAATTCTCCCCCACATAGGGTGGCTTGCCGGTCAAGATCACCACCAATAGCGCCCCCAGTCCGAACACATCGGAACGCTCGTTGAGTTTCTCGATCTCCCCGACCGCCTGTTCCGGCGAGATGAACGCCAGCGTGCCGACCAGGCTGCCGGCCTGGGTGTGCGAGCCGCTCTCCGGTGTGGGGCTGAACTGCGTCCACGCCCGCGTCTGCTCCGCCGCCAGCGCCTTCACGGTGGCCGGCGTCTCTTCGCCGAGAACCTTGGCCAGCCCCCAGTCCATGACCTGGACCTCGCCGAAAGCGCCGACCATGACATTGGCCGGCTTCAGATCGCGGTGGATGACGCGGTGGGCGTGGGCGTAGCCGACCGCCTGGCAAATGGCCTCGAAGATGGCCAGCAGTCGGCCGCGCTCGGCCGCTGAGTCGGGCCGCTGATTGAGGATGGCTTCGAGGGTGTTCCCCTTGATGAGTTTCCCCACGTTGTGGCATGGTCTCCTGACCGTGCCACGCTTCTGACCGTAGGTCTCCCGAATTCGCTGGAGACCTTCGGTCGGTCTGGGTGGCACGGTCGGGACCGTGCCACAACGGAGGGGTCGGGCCGCTGATTGAGGATGGCTTCGAGGGTGTTCCCCTTGATGAGTTTCATGGCCAAGAAGGGTCGGCCATCGGCGAGTGCGCTGACCTGATGGACGGCGGGGATGCCGGGGTGCTGCGACTGACTGGTCCCACTATCTGCCGTCGCTTACGCTTCCGGCTCGTCTACCTCGCTCGCTCCGCATACAGTAACGCTACGTACCAACCCTCTGTTGCTCCGTATCCGCGAGGTCCGACCATGAGATGCCTCCTGTTGCTGGTGCCGTTGCTGGCGGCCGCCGAACCTGCTACGCCGCCCCTGATCGTCAAGCCGGACGCTTTCCAAACGCTCGTCAATCCCAAATGTTCGCATTGCCGCGATGAAGCCAAACGCCGAGCCGATCAGCTGAAGGACGACGACCGAGTCCTGTGCTGGATTCGCGGCTATTCCGACGGAGGCGCCATCCCGTACCGCTTCTTCCTCAATCCTTATCGCGTCATCAGCGACACCTACGGCGTTTTCGTTTACGATCCGGACGCAGGGTTCGCTCGCGGCTTTGCTCCGTCTCTCGATTTTCGCTTTCACGGCTGGCGCAACGGGGTCATGGTGATGCAGCACAAGGACGGCACGTTGTATTCGTGCCTGACCGGCCTGGCCTTCGACGGACCCAACAAGGGGAAGCGCCTTACCCCTGTGCCGGCGCTGGTGAGCAATTGGGGCTACTGGTTGAAGCATTATCCGGGCGCTGTGGCCTATCACATGTTCGACAAATACCAACCGTTGGAGTTGCCCAGCGCGATCAACGAAGACTCGCGCAAGAGTCGGGCCGCGAACACGGACAAGCGTTTGCCGGCGGACACGTTCGTTCTCGGTGTCCGCACCGAGAAGCAGGCGCGAGCCTATCCGCTGGATTCGCTGGCCAAGGCGGGGCTCATTCGAGAAAAGGTAGGCGACGAGGAATGGGTGATCCTCTGGTGCTCGGCCACCGGAACAGCGGCGGCCTATCTTCCGCTCGCCACGCCGCCTAAGAAAGAGGACGGCGCTCCACGGACGGTGACGTTGTCGTTGGATCGCAAGGCGGAAGCAGCGCCGTTTGTGGACAAAGAGACGAATTCGCATTGGGACATCGCCGGACGCGCCGTGGAGGGGCCGCTGAAGGGCTGGACCCTGACTTGGTTGGACGGAACGCAGGTCAAGTGGTTCGCCTGGTCGGCGGAGCATCCCCATACTTCCGTCTACTCCGCCCCGCGCCGGGATGAAGCCAAAGTCCTTTCCGGTTCCTCGGAATATCTGCGCAGCCTCCCCAAGCGCTTCGCCACTCTGCGCGGCGTCGATGCGAAACGGCATCAGGTTTCTCTGCTGATCGAAGGAGAGAACTTGGCGAAAGTATGGCCGGTGACGCCGGATGCCGAAATCAAGGTGAACGGCTGGTGGGGCCGGCTCGATCAGCTCCTCGTCGGTGATCGTGTTTGGGTTTGGTTTGCTCTTGATCGCCGCAAGCAGCCGATGGCCGTGTGCATGGTCGCCGACGAGTTGAGCGAACAGGATATGCACGGCAACGGCGTGACGCTGGTTCGGCGGGACGAGAACAGCATTACCATCAAAGCCGGCGACAAACCCGAACGAACGCTCAAAACAGCGAAAGATCTCGGCTTGCTGCCCATCGGCAAATCCATCTTCGTACAAAGCAGAGGCGATAAGGCCCGAATTGCTGTCGATGATGTGACATTTGAGAGAATGCGGATCTATCAAAAGTCAATGCTCAGCAGGCGCTGGGAAGAAGAGGGTTTGCCTGGCGTCGTGACCTTTTTGCACATTTTCAGCGGCGAAATCGAAGTCATGCTCGATCACGAGGCCATGCGTTGGGGACGCTCTCTTCAACCTGGTGCGGAGGTGAGTCTGCAAGTTGATCCCCCCATCTCGGCGGTCGTTCGTACAGTGCAGCCGTGGCGCGAGCGGACGCAGCTGCGTCTGGTGCTATCCGGCCATGATGTCGCCGATCTGAAAATGGGCCAGCGCCTTCGTGTCAAAATGCCGTCCCCGCCGCGCGACGTGCAAGAAGCGCTACTGCCGTCGGGTCTGGATCGCCCGCGCTCCAAGGACGAACGGGTCGAGTGGTTACTCGCCAGCGTGTATTGCTCCTGCGGAATTGGCGGCGACGGCTGCACCGGCCATTTTTATACTCTGGCCAGCTGCAATCCCAATGGTTGCGGCATGCCCAACGCCATGCGCAAGACGTTGGCCAAGAAGATCGACCAAGGATTGACGGATCGACAAATCATCGAGCAACTGCTCAAGGAACAGGGACCGGCCCTGTTGCGGCCGCATTTGTTGCCTTGAACCTCCGAGCCTGAAGCGTAAGCGAAGAATCGCCTTCGCTTACGCATCAGGCTCGGACGCGATTCGAAGCGCGCGGAAGTGCGGCACGGTGTCAAACGGTTGGGCGCGTTGCGAGAGGGTATCGCCGAGCTGCTGAATGTGATCGGCGGAAAGCTGGCCTAATTTCTTGCGCTGGGCGAGCACAAGATAACCGACGCGCTGGGGGTCGAACTGCATCAGCCGGCAGCAGGTCGCATCCACGGCGACCGGATCGCAGCCCATGACAAGAACGCCCATCGCTTTGGCCGTTCCGTTGAGCGGGCCGTCGCCCTCCATGCCGACGATGCCATCGACAATGGCCAGGTCCGGCGTTCGTGTGGCAGCGATGTCCACGATGCTGTTGTCGATGCCGCGCCAGTGCAATTCGTTCTTCGGCCAACCGTAGCAGATGCCCGGCAGCGTACCGAACAGATTTTTCAGCGACAGCGTCGCTACTGCCCAGTGATGCGTCTTGAGCTTCGGCAGCGAAATCAACACGTCCGCCGTCGCCACGGTTTGCGATAGATAAAGATGCTCCAATCCCGTCAGTCGGCCCAGATTGAGGCGCTTGCACGGCTCATCATGATTGAGATCGATAAAGGGCACTTTGTAATGGCGCAAGACATCGCCCAGGCCGCTTGCCGAGACGAGATATTCGACGTTGCGCCAGTGTCCCGGACCCTCGGCGACCACGACTTCAGCCGCGCCCTCGCGGCGGCACAGTTCGATGACGGCGGCGATGATGTGCGGGTGCGTGTTGATGACTTTGTCGCGGTGATATTCGACGAGGTTCGGCTTGAGGACGACGCGCTTTCCGGACAGCGGGACGCGCGCGCGAAAGTGTTCGTACTGGCGGCGCAGCACGTCGGCAAGATCGGCGTTGTAATCGCTCACCGAGGCGATGTGAACCTGTGATGGCGATTCGAGCTGTCGCATCTGTGTCAGTGCGTGAACGGCCAAACCTTGGATCTTCGCCTTGATGCGCTGGCCGAGCGGACGCCTTCCGCTCTCCGCTTTCCGCTTTCTGCTTTCCGCCGGGGCCGATGGCGGATGGCGGATGGCGGATGGCGGAATGCGGAATGGATTGCCGTTCTCGATGTCGAGGGCGAGTGCGGTCAACGCCTGTCGCAGCGGCGCCGGACGCAGCCACGGCGTTCCCCAGCGGGCAGCGTGTGCGTCGCGGATGCGTTCTCCCAGGGCCGACACGGTTTCACGAACGCCCGGATGATCCGCATACCCATCGAGGGCCAGCCGTGCCCAACAGAGATGTTCCAGATCCTCGCTGCTCTCGGCAACGCGGCACATATACTCGATACTGGCAGCGAGGTCCGGCTCATCCTCCCGCCCCTGCAAAGCGAGCAGCATCAACGCCGTCGGTGTCGGTATCGGTTCGAGGGATATGCCGAAAATGCGGCGATTGCCGTAATTCACGCCGCCCTGCTCCAAAATGCGATCGCGCAGCAGTTTCAAGCCTTCTTCGACCCGCGGATGTCTTCCCTGCCCCACACGATGCAGCGCCAGGCACGCCCAGGCCGTCGGTTCGACCCACGAGAAATTGCCCTCCGCCCACGGCCAACCGATCAAGCGATCATCGATGTCGCTGATGTCCTCGTCTCTGGTGTCCGGCAGCCGTCCCTTGCACGACAACAGGGCCGCCGCCGTTTGCTGGAGGGAATCGTCTGTATCGCCGAGCGTCGCTTGCGTGAACAGCACGAGCGCCGTTGGCCAGATCGCTTCCGACCGTCCGCGTCCCAGCCGATAGATCCCATCGTCCGATGCGCATTGACGCAACCAACTTCGACCAGCTTCGATAACAGCAGCGAAGCGCTCGGGATGGCGCGCCAGAGCGAGCAGGGCTAGGCACGTTGGCTCCGGATGGGCAGGCTGATCGGGAGCGTATCCCCAACCGCCGCCCGGACACGCCAACGCCGCAAGATCATCGAACGCATCGTTCACGTTAGGCCTCCACCGGGACAACGGGAGATAGTATCCGGTGAAAGTGTAGTTCAGAAATGTAAAAGGTGCTGTTTAGTCGCGTGGCGTAGGCGAGCGTTGGACCGGCGAGACGCCGGTCCCACCAGAAATAGTGGGACCGGCGTCTCGCCGGTCCTGTACGGCACGCGGCTAAACGAAAAAAAATTTGCGCGCGCGGATCATCAATTCGGATGTGCCCCGGCTTCGCGGAGACGCTGGCGGAGATAGCGGGCGCGTTGCGCATTGCGTTCCTCGCCGTCCAGCGACGTGCCGACAATCTTCTGCAAATGGGCCGGCTGCGTGTGAATGAACAACTCATTCACCGTCGGTATGGTGAGGTCTTCGATCAGGTGCAGATTGATGCCCAGGCGGACCGAGGAGAGCAAATCCATTGTCTCTTCCGAAGTCATCATCGTCGCCGAGCAGAGGGTGCCGTAGGCGCGAGCGATCTTGTCCTGCAAACCCTGGCGATTGTCGCGCAGCCAACTCATCCGCGCTTGCCGCTCGTAGGTGATGATCTGCGGAATGACGCCGTGAATCTCGTTGAGGATGCCGGTCTCGCTCTTTCCGAGTGTGACCTGGTTGGAGATCTGATAGAAGTGGCCGGACGCCCGGCTACCCTCGCCGTACAAGCCGCGCACCGCCAAGTTTATCTTCTGCAAGGCGCGAAAGACTTTCTCGATTTGCTTGGTATGTTCCAGGGCCGGCAGGTGCAGCATAACGCTGGCGCGCATGCCGGTGCCGACGTTGGTTGGGCACGCGGTGAGGTAGCCGAACTCCTCGCTGAACGCATACGTGATGCGCTGTTCGAGCAGGTCGTCCACGCGGTCGATTTCTTGCCAGGCCTCATCGAGCGTGAACCCGCTGCGCATGACTTGCAAGCGCAGATGGTCCTCCTCGTTGACCATCAGGCTGACAGTTTCTTGCGGAACAAGAGCGACGCCGCGTGGGCCGTCGGCGGCGGCCAGCTCACGGCTGATAAGCTGACGTTCGACAAGAAGCTGGCGGTCCAACGACGATAGCGATGGGACGCTGAGATAGCTGAGTTTCGGCTCCATGTCGAGCTTGGCGATGCGTTCGCGCAGCATCGACTCAATTTCGGACTTCTGCCCGCTGCTGGCGCGATTGGTAAAGGGAAAAGCGGCCAGATTACGAGCCAAGCGAATGCGGCTGGAGATGACAATGTCGGACTCCGGCCCACTGCCGCGCAACCATTCGCCACTGGTATGAGTCAGGCTGTCCAGATTCATCCGTGGCTTCCCCTTTTTCGTAGCAAGTCTCGTAAGCGGGCCGCCTCTTCGTAGGCTTCCCGATCAATAGCATGTTGCAACCGGCGGCGCAGCTCCACCAGTTCCGCCTGTTCCTGGGCAGGAAGGACGGAACGCTGAGGAGTCTTGCCGTGGTGTCGATCGGAGCGATGAATCCGCTGCAACAACGGCGTCAGCCCACCGCGGAAAACCTCGTAGTCGTGCGGACAGCCGAGCCGCCCCTGAGCGCGGAATTCCATGTACTTTATTCCGCAAGCCGGACAGGTCAAGCGGGCTAGCTCATCCGTCTGCGGACCGAGATGCTGGCCAATCAGGTTTTGCAGAATAGCGGGCAGATTCAGCTCCTGTTTGTTGACCAAATGTTGCTGCTCGGCGCAACTTTGGCACAAGTGCACTTCTTTCTTGTGCGAATCGACGATGTCGGTCAGATGCACCGTGGCCGGGTTGGAACCGCAGATCTGGCACTTCACGCCGCAATTCCTTTTCGGTTTTCCGT
>JAJPIY010000398.1 GCA_021324515.1 Planctomycetota bacterium | reverse complement strand
GGTCCAGGCAACGAGACTGTCACCGGCTCGATGGCTTTCCAGGCCCGTGAGCGCGCCTTGCGGGCCTCGGCATGTTGCGGCGCGATGGCTAACACTTGCTCGGCCAGTTCGACAACCTCGCGCCAACGGCCCTGATCGGCGGCCTCGTGCAGCCGGACCAACAGGCCCGGAAAGATCTCGCACTGGCGATCGAGATCGTCGGCGAAGCGATCCAGCGCCGCTGGCCAATCGAGCAAGCGGCGGTGAATGCGCTCCACGGTTTCGCGGGCCGCAGCTAACTCGCCACGGTCGGCCAATGCCCGCGCGTACAGCCAATCGCGGGTTGCTTCCTCCAGCACCTGCAATTCCGCCGAACATACCCGGCGTTCGCGCAGATGGGCGATGGCTTCGTCGGCTCGCCGCACATCGCCGGCCTGGAGCAATGCGCGAACCTGAGCGATACCCAAGCAGGTCAATGTCTGGCGTAGCGGATCAACACTTTTCTCCGCTGTTTGCAGCTGTTCGGCGTGCAGTAGATCGCGCCAGGCGTTTTCCACTTCCTGTTGTTTCAGGCAACGCTCGCCGTGCTCGACATAGGCGCGAACAAGCTGGACCACGAGCGCGCCGGCAGCGCGATGCTCGCGGATGGCTGGCTGAGTCAGCAAACGATGAGCCTCTTCCAAACGCCCCTGTTGGAGCGCTTCGCGCGCCTGCCGAATTGCCAACCATGCGCAGCCGAACATTACCTGTCTTCTCTGGGAAACGCCCTCGGTTAGCCGTGACCCCAAGGAGAGGGCGAGAACAAGCTCGCGTTGTCCCTTCGGGTCGCGGCTAACCACGGCGGTTACTTATCATTCTCCTCGTTATCGATGGCAACCTTGGTATCATTCTCGTCCCGCAGCGCTGCCTTGGCGGCGTGAAGGACTTCCTCGCGGCTCTTGCCCTTGATCGTCTCCAAGGTAGTCGCATCGGTGCGGCCAAACTCTTTCTTGTACTCGATCAGCTTCTCGATTTCGCGCAGCCGCGCTTCCACGGCTTTGGCGTTTTGCTGCGCCCGCGATAGAGCGCTGTCGTCGAAATCGGTCACCTGGTTTTGGATCTGCTTCATCCGCACCAGTTCCAACTCGTGTTCCAGACGGACGGCGAGAACGCGCAGTTTTTCCTGCTCATTTTTCATGGCGCTGATGCGTTCCTTGGCCGCCGTCAAGGTGCGCTTCTTCTCCGCGAGGATCTTCTCCTGCACCTTCACCTTCTCTTTGAGGCAGTTGAACTCGGTGACGGCCATCTCCAGCCTGCAAGTCAGGTCATCCGCGTCACACTTACGCCCGCGGAACAGGACTTTCTTGGCATCTTCCTTGAGGACTCGCTGCATGTCGCTGATGTCGGCGCGCAGATGAGCTTGGCGATCGCGGTTGCGGGCCAGGGCGTCGGCGAATTCGTCCACCTCGGCGGCCATGCGCGCCAGCGTACCGAGGTTCTTGTCGATGTCCTTATCGATGTTTTCGATGTCGGCCTTGAGCTGCTTGAGCTGGACCTCAGGCGGTACCATGTTGCGAACCGAACGGCAGCAGTCGCCGAACAAGATTTTGGGCGAGATTTTGGTCACTTTGGTGAGCATTACCATGCCGGCGACGACAGCGACCGCTGCAATCAAGAGCTTCTTGAGCATGACGTTGAACCCCTTTCCAAGTAGAACGGTACACCCTGCGAAGGGAGCCAACGACGCCTACGGTCGGCTCCATCTTACTATTGTATTCGCTGCGGAAATGATTTGATTTAACCGAATCGGAAAATTTGGTAAGACAGGCGCAAATGTTCACCGCTTGCTTGCGATGTCAGGCGGTTGGGCCATTGGCCGATGGCGGAGATGAGACAGGGAGACCCTCGATGGCGACGATGTGCAGGAAGTCAACCTTAACCGTATAATCGTACACCGTCTTATCCGGTTGATGAGTGATGCCAATCATAGCTGAACGGCTGCCGACCATGATCAAGTCCGGATGACGGATGTCGTAAGTCGCTCCCGTGGTCAGGATGAGGCGAAACGGTTCAAAAGGTTGGCGACGCGCTGCTTTCTGAAGTTCTTCTTGCGTCATTGGGCGGTCCTCCTTTACCCTCAGTGTACCGAAGCGCAAGCCCGAAGCGCAAGCAAGGGCAAGAGGGCCCTTGCTTGCGCTTCGGGCTTACCGAAGCGCAAGCAAGGGCCCTCTTGCCCTTGCCCTTGCTTGCGCTTCGGTAAGCCTTACCGAAGCGCGAGCCCGAAGCGCGAGCAAGGGCGCCCTTGCGCTCTTGCCCTTGCTTGCGCTTCGGGCTCGCGCTTCGGGCTTGCGCTTCGGGGTGGGGGAGTTTTGTGGAGGATCTTGGATGTTCGATATTTACGCTATCGAAGGCGGCCGCGTCGTCTTGCACGCCATGCCGCTGTTGTTGGGCGCGTTGTGTTGCCTGGCCATCGCTTATCGCTACTACAGCGCTTTTCTGGCGGCGAAGGTGGCGGCCCTCGATGATTCGCGGACGACACCGGCCCATCGCTTCTATGACGGCCAAAACTACCATCCAACCAGCAAATGGGTGTTGTTCGGCCATCATTTCGCTGCCATCTCTGGGGCTGGCCCGCTCATCGGCCCGGTATTGGCGATCCAATACGGCTACATGCCGGGTCTTCTATGGCTAGTTATCGGCGTATGTCTGGCGGGGGCGGTGCAAGACATGCTTGTTCTGGCGGCGTCGGTACGGCGCGGCGGCAAATCGTTGGCTGAGATCGCCCGCAGCGAGTTGGGACCGTGGGCCAATCTCATCGTGTCGGCAGCGATCCTGTTCATCGTTGTCATCGCCCTGGCCGGACTCGGCGTCGTTGTCGTCAAGGCGCTGGGCGGCGAGGAAGCGAAACTGCCTGCCGGTATGCGCATCACTTTGCCGTCTAACACGGTGCTCCAGCAGGACCACGGCATCCACAAGTTTCCCGGCGGCTGTACGATCCGCTACACGCCGGATGAGCCGCCGCAAACACGCCCGGAAGCATTCATGGTTCAAGTGCCCGATGGCGCCGCCCTTACTCCCGATGACCGCAACACCGTCGAGCTGCCCGCGAAGTCCGTGCAACTGGTGCCCGGTTCTTCTTGGGGCGTGTTCACCATCGCCTGCACCATTCCCATCGCTCTGCTAGTGGGCTGGTATATGTATCGCTTTCGTCCGGGAAAGACCGTTGAGGCATCGTTGATCGGGGCCATGTTGACCTTGGCTGCCGTGGTCATCGGCAATTGGGTCCCCGGTTCGCCGTGGGAAAGCTATTTTGCCCTCGGTAAGGGGCAAACGATCTTGGCTTTGTGCGCTTACGGTTTCATCGCTTCGGTGCTGCCGGTGTGGTTGTTGCTGGCGCCGCGCGATTATCTCTCCAGTTTTCTGAAAATCGGCACCATCGCGCTATTGGTCGTTGGGGTTTTCTGGGCCAATCCCAAGCTGCCCAGTCCCGCGTACAACCCCGTCTTCGTCAGCGGCGGGCCGACCTTCCAGGGACACCTGTTTCCCTTCGTCTTCATCTGCATCATGTGCGGCGCCATCTCGGGCTTTCACGCTCTCGTTTCTTCCGGCACGACGCCGAAAATGGTCGATAAAGAAAGCCACGTTCGCACCATCGGCTACGGAGCGATGCTGATGGAAGGATTGGTCGGCATCATGGCCCTGATCGCGGCGGCGTCGCTCGATCCGAAGCTCTATTACGATATCAACGTGCCACTGGACCAGGCACAGAAATGGCAGGACGAGCTGGACAAGATGTACGTCGAGCTAGGCAATGTCGATAGTCTGGAGCATCTGAATTTGGCACAGGTGGAGCAGAATGTCGGCGGCGAATCGCTGCGTGGCCGCACCGGCGGCGCGGTGACGCT
>JAJPIY010000193.1 GCA_021324515.1 Planctomycetota bacterium | reverse complement strand
CTCCCTCCCCCCTTGTGGGGGAGGGAGCCTTGTTTCTCCCTCCCCCCTTGTGGGGGAGGGAGCCTTGTTTCTCCCTCCCCCCTTGTGGGGGAGGGTTGGGGTAGGGGGAATGGTACTCCCTCCCCCTTTGTGGGGGAGGGTTGGGGGGGAGGGAAATTGTGCCAAATTCAACCGTGCCCAGTATAACACCCCCCGCTCGCCCTTCGGATACCGGGGGGTTAACACCCCCCGCTCGCCCTTGGGGTGCTGACGTAACCCCGCTCGCCATCCTCACCAGCGCTGGCATCGCCGGCGCCAATATCTGGCCCGACGGCAAAACCTTCGGACGCCAACGTCTGGAGTGGTTGAAACGCTTCCTGAGATTGCCCAACGGCATCTCTTCGCACGACACTTGCGTTTGCCCTGACCCTAGTACTCGTTTTGCTGCGAGTCCTAGGCGAGCACAGACGCGCTCGCCTAGGACTCGCAGCAAAACTACACTACTTCGTGCAACACCGGACTGTCGATAATGTGCTGCGGTCGGCCGGCCGGGTCCGTGATAGTCGTCGTTTCCGGATTGATGCCAAGATTGTGATAAAGCGTGGCGAAGATTTCCCCGAAGGTCACGGGACGATTGCTGGCATATTCGCCCAAGCGATTGGTAGCGCCGATGACCTGTCCCGTCTTCATGCCGCCGCCAGCTAGCAATGCGCAGCTGACCTGCGGCCAATGATCGCGGCCCGCTCCTTTGTTGATGCGTGGCGTCCGCCCGAACTCGCCCCAGGCGATGACCGTCACATCATCGAGCATCCCGCGCGCGTCCAGATCGTCGATCAGGGCGCTGAAACCTTGGTCAAGCTTGCCGCCGTGATCGCGCACCAGTTTGAAGTTCTCGCCGTGACTGTCCCAACGGCCGTAGGACAAAGTCACCACACGCACGCCCGCTTCAACCAGACGCCGAGCCATGAGTAAGTGGTCGTTCGCCGTCGGCGCGCCATCATACTGATACTGATACGGCTTGCCGTCGCCATAGCGTGCCCGCACTTTGTCGCTTTCTTTGCTGAGATCCAACGCTTCAACCAGCTTGCTCGAGGTCAACACGCCCAGGGCGCGCTCGGTCATCGCATCCACCGTTTTATACACGCCGCTGCTGTCGAGATCGCTACGGAGACCATCGAAGCTGGCCAGCAGCCGACGGCGGTCAGCCAGGGTCTGAATGGACGTACCTCGCAGCGTCATGTTGGCCCTGCTGGGACCATCCGGTTTGAAAGCGGCATAGGAAGGACCGAGGAAACCGGGACCACCGGCGTCGGACCAGGGCAAATGCTTGGTTGGCGCCGCTAAGCCGGCGAACGCCGGCACCGAGGGATCGACCGGCCCCAGCACCTTGGCGGCCACGGCGCCGATGCTCGGACGGCCGCCTATCGACCGCAGGCTTGAATGCGGCCAACCTGAGGTGCATTGGTAAGCATCGTGGCCGCCGCTGGCGCCGACCACGGAGCGAATGACAATACACTTATCCATACGAGCGGCAATCTGCGGGAAGACCTCGCCAATCTGAATGCCGGGTACTTTCGTGGCAATGGGTTTGAATTCGCCGCGGATTTCGGCAGGCGCTTCAGTCTTGATGTCCCATAGATCCTGATGCGGCGGGCCGCCACCCAGAAAGATATTGATGACGGCCTTGTGGCGATTGCTGGCGGCGCCGGCGCGGGCCTCCGCTCGCAAAATGTCAGCAAGCGTGAGCGAAACGGCCCCGAAAGTAAAGGCGCCGATCTGGAGAAAACTACGTCGCGAAATGCCATCGCAGAACCGCTGTTTTGGGCCGAAGATGGTCAACATGGACCGCTCCTTTCGAGCAAGGCGGGAGGCGAACTCTTGGCAGGAGATGAGGAGGCCACACAAACGCGCGTGCCTGTGCCTCATCTGTAATATAAAGCTAAACGGCTGAGGTTGGCGTGTCAAGCGCGAAGAGGGGCGGGGGCCACCGCTGGATTTGGGCAAGCGGGGTCACGTCCTTTGGGCGAGCGGAGTTGCGTCAGCGTCCCGAGGAGAGGCGAAAGACAAGGCCGGTTACTGTTCCATCACCAGCTTGGCCGCCCACGAGCATAACGCTTGTACTTGTTTACTTTCCATACCGGCCTGTTCCATGATGGGAATGATTTCCTTGCGGACGTGGTAGAAGACGGTTTCAATGTCCTTCTCCTTCCGCCACTCGGGGCCGCTCAAGTGCGTGCAGAGCCGCTTGTACGTCTCTAAAAACTTGTCCTGCCCCTCTTTCAGGAGCTTGACTTCCGCTCGCAATTGCTCTGCCAATTCGTTGGGGACCATACTGCATCTCCTTCGGGTGCCCAGGCATGTTGCCGGTGAATGTTGGGAAAAACCTACTGGGGCCAGGATTCAGACATTGTAAGTAGTTGAAGCCGTGGCGCCTCCCCGGCCGGTCCAATTGGTGTGGAAAAACTGCCCACGGGGCCGGTCCACGCGCTCGTAGGTATGGGCGCCAAAATAGTCGCGTTGGGCCTGGAGCAAGTTGGCCGGCAGCCAAGCGCTGCGGTAGCCGTCATAATAGGCCAAGGCTGCGCTCATGGCAGGCAAGGGGATGCCGCCCGCAACGCCTGCTGCAACCGTGCGCCGCCAGCCGGCCTGGGCCTCCTGCACCTCCGCAGCAAAATAAGGGTCGATCAGCAAATTGTCCAGGTTCGGATTGCGGTCGAAGGCTTCTTTGATTTTGCCCAGAAAGGCGCTGCGGATGATGCAGCCTCCGCGCCACATGAGGGCCACGGCCCCGTTGTTAATGCCCCAGCCGGTCTCTCGCGACATGGCGTTCAGCAGGGCGAAGCCCTGGGCGTAGGAGATAATCTTGCTGGCGTACAAGGCCATTTCCACGTCGTGGAGGAACGCCTCGCGCTCGGCCTTGAGGTGCGGTTGGGGGCCATGCAAAATCGCGGCGGCGGCGACGCGCTCCTCCTTCTGGGCCGACAGACAGCGGGCGAAAACCGCCTCGGTGATGAGTGTCAGCGGCACACTCAGTTCGGTGGCCGAAGCCACCATCCACTTGCCCGTCCCTTTCTGGCCGGCGGCGTCAAGGATGAGGTCCACCAATGGTCGTCCACTTTCCGGATCACGATAGCCGAAAATATCGCGGGTGATTTCGATGAGGTAGCTGTTAAGCTTGCCCTTGTTCCAGCGATCGAAAACGTCGTGCAGAGCGGCAGCGTCCAGGCCGGCCAGGCGGCTGAGCAGGTGGTAGGCTTCACCAATCAACTGCATGTCGCCGTATTCGATGCCGTTGTGGACCATCTTGACGTAATGGCCGGCCCCTTCCGCGCCGACCCAGTCGCAGCAAGGAGAGCCGTCCGGCGCCTTGGCGGCAATGGCCTGAAAGATCGGTTTGACGTGCGGCCAGGCCGCCGGATCGCCGCCGGGCATGATAGAAGGGCCGCGCAGCGCCCCTTCCTCACCCCCGGAAACGCCCGTGCCGATGTATAAGATCCCCTTGCTCCGCAACTCCCGCATACGGCGGGTGGTGTCGGGATAATGGGTATTACCCCCGTCGATAAGAATGTCCCCTGGCTCCAGCAGCGGAGCCACCTCCGCGATGACTTGATCGACAGCCGGCCCTGCCTTGACCATCATCATCACCTTGCGGGGCCGTTTCAAAGCAGCAACCAATTCGTTGACCGAACGGCAGCCGATAATGTTTTTGCCACGGGCGCGGCCGGCCAGGAATTGTTCGACACGCGCCACAGTGCGGTTGAACACGGCCACGGTGAAGCCGTGGCTTTCCATGTTCAGCACCAGGTTTTCACCCATGACGGCCAAGCCAATCAGGCCGATGTCCGCGCTCGCTGCGGTCATTGCATGGACCCTTGAGGATGAATCTTTTACCAGGCCGCTCGCCCTTGCTAGCATTGCGGCCTGGCCGAGTTGTTTCCGGCGACACGCTCTTATCATAGCCATCGGCCTATGCGCGGGGAGTAGGCCGAGGCGAGTCTCCGTGATTTTCTCTCGGCTCAACCGTAAAATGAATCCTCATGGCAAAACGCAAACCATCCGCGCGACCCCCAGAAGGTGTTGTCAAGGGGCCTTATTTGCAGAGTTCGGTGAAGAGAAGAATCGAGGCTTTGTTCCTCGACAATGTCGGCAAAGTCCTTTCACGCGAACAGATTCTGGAAGCGGCTCGAGATCCTGTTTCGGGCAAAGAACCGGAAAACTGGCATCAGCGCTTGTCCGAATTGCGAACGGATGACGGCTATACGATTCTCTCCTGGCGCAACCGGGGTGGCCTGAAGGTCCAGGAATACATGATGCCCCATACGGAAAAGCGGCTTGGCGCCGCTAAGCGCGTCAAGCCGACGAAGCAGACATGGCAGCAAGTGCTGGATCGGGCAGGTCATCGCTGCGAATGGCTTGAAAAAGGTCAGAAATGCGGTCTGCGCGAGGGCGAATCTGATCCCATCGGTGGCGGCCGTGTTACGTTGACGCCGGACCATAAACGTCCCCATTCGGTGGACCCCGATGCGGACCCGAAAGATCCTAACCAATGGCAAGCCCTCTGCGGACGGCATCAGGTAGTCAAGAAGAACTACTGGGACAGCATGACGGGAAAACTTAACACGTATGCGATTGTGCAGGCAGCACCAGAAACAGAAAAACGCGCTGTCTTTCTGTTCCTCCTTGAGTATTTTGGGTATGCTTTAGAGGCAGATGGCTCGATCCGCAAACGGGAGGGCAGTTGATGGCGCTTACTGCGAACGCCAAGGCCGATCTTGCAACGCTTGGCCCTTTGCTCCGGTCCAATCTGGAAGCAAATGGCGTGACTATTCTGCCGCCGCAAGAGGCAGCAGATACTCTGGAAATGCTTGAGTCGCTGAGCATTCACGCCCAGGCGCTGATTCTTGACCCGTGGTACAACAAAGGCATTGGCGGGTTCCGCGACGATTATCAAGATTTCATCGTTGATTTGCTGGCTCGTGCGGGGAAGCTCTCGGACCATGTTTTCTTGTGGGGCTTTCCTGAGATCGTCGCTCCGTTCGTGGAACGAATCCCTCGTCCCCTGTCGCTGGTTGCCTGGCTGACCTGGTACTATAAGAACTCGCCGTCGGTGATTCGGGGTTGGCGTTCGAGTCAGATGGCTTGCCTGCATCTTTCGCGGCCAAAGGCGCGGCTGTACCCGGAACATTTTCTGAACGAGGCACAGCGGCAAAAACAAGCGAAGGGCAAGCTCCGCTACATGCCGGGGCCCACTAGCGTCATTGAGGAATCCCTTCTCGTAGGGTTTTGCGGCCGTAGCGAACAGACGGGGCACCCTGCCCAAAAGCCGGTAGCCGTTTTTCAAAAGCTCCTTTTGATGACCACGGCCCCCGGCGATTTGGTGATTGATCCGATGAGCGGTTCGGGAACGACCGGCGTAGCCGCGCTTGAATTGGGACGGCGCGCTATCCTTTGCGATGTGTCCGAAGAGTATACGCAGCTTGCTGAGGACCGGCTTGAAATTCGCCGGCTCGGCAGTCATGCTGAGAACAGAAACGGGAAGCCAAGCATCCGCAACGGAAAACAGCGTACGAAACGCCAGCCGAGCCTATTCGATGAATGATGGCAGAAAGGTAGTTGCCGAACCCTCCGTAGCATCTCATCGCCGCGTGAACAGCGTCGCTGTCAGCCAATAGCGGAAGCGGTAGCGTTGCGGCTCCGTTCGCACTCGAGTATGGAGGTGAGCGTACAATTCGTCGATGATTGTGTCATCACCCTCCTCCCCCACCAAGGCTGCACGAGCGACTGGCTCGGAGAAAGCCCGCAGAAAGCCTGTGTAATCATCTGCCAGCTTGGTCGCGTCGCCGCTGCGATCGAACTCGATGAGGAACGGCGTCGGCACTTCTAGCGTCTCTGCGCGATCGACCGTGAACGCGCCTTGCACCGGGGAGCCTGGGCGCTCCAAGGGCGCCAGCGTCTCGGCTACGGTGCGGAAATACAAGGGCATGGTGAAATGCTCGTAGCGCTCGCGCGGCAGGCGGCCGGCGGCAACGAGATCGAGACAGGCATCGTTGAGCAGGTCATAGAGTCCGTCACAGAGACGGTGCTCGGCGGCGTCGCCCGGACTGACGATGAGTAACTTGCCGCCCGGCGCCAGTTCGTCCGCCCGACATTTCAGAAAACGGACAAGGTCGTTATCCGCCTGGCTTGCGAAGGCGTCGGTGATCTCTGGGAACACATGCAGGCCGGGGCGCGGCGGATGCGGCCGGCGATACACGACGAAGTCCTGCACTGGCACGTCCGGCAGCTTGTCGAGCCACAACAGTGCGTTGAAGCACATGGCGAAATGGACGCTACACGGCGGCAGCAACGGCTCATAAAACGAACCAGCCGTGGCGCTGGGATAAACGCCGCTAGGGATGCGGCCTGCTGT
>JAJPIY010000298.1 GCA_021324515.1 Planctomycetota bacterium | reverse complement strand
GGCGCCGGGAGGGGACCCACCCAGAGGAAAGTTGCGAACCGGGTCAGGCCTTGACGGGTGCAGCCCTAAGCAGCGGACCGAGTGGCGTGGATCAGCCTCTCTCGGCGTCCCCCGGCGGGTTTTCTTGGCTTCCCTGAAAGGGAGGCCGAAACTCTCCGCCCGCAATGAGAATTCGCTCCGTGAGCCAAGGATCATGGCCAAAGAGAAACCCGTGGCACCGATGACCCAAACTCCGCCGGCATCCGAAGGCTACACGGTCCTGGCACGGCGCTATCGGCCGCAAACCTTCAGCGACATCATCGGCCAAGAACCGGTCGCGCGCGCTTTAGCCAACGCCCTCAAAAGCAACCGTGTCGCCCATGCCTACCTGTTCACCGGCGCCCGCGGCGTCGGCAAAACTTCGACTGCCCGCATCCTGGCCAAGGCGCTCAACTGCGAAAAAGGACCAACGGCCAATCCCTGCGGCGAATGCGATATCTGCAAACACATCGCCGCAGGCGAAGACGTCGACGTGCTCGAAATCGACGGCGCCAGCAACCGGCGCATCGATGAAATCCGCGACATCCGCAGCAACGTCCAGTACCGCCCCAGCCGAGCACGCTACAAAATTTATATCATCGACGAAGTCCACATGCTCACCAAGGAGGCATTCAACGCCCTGCTCAAAACCCTTGAAGAGCCGCCGCCGCACGTCAAGTTTATTTTCGCCACCACCGAAGTCGAGAAAGTTCCCATCACTATCCTGTCGCGCTGCCAACGCTTCGACTTCGCCGGTATTCCCGTGCCGCGCATCGTGGACCATCTACGCACCATCGTCGAGCGCGAAGGCGTGCAAGCTGATCCGGAAGCGTTGGAGCTGCTCGCCCGGCGGGCCGGCGGCTCAATGCGCGACGCCCAATCGCTGCTCGATCAGCTGTTGGCCTTCGGCGGCGGACGGCTGACGGCCGACCAGGTATATGCCCTGCTCGGCGCCGCTGGTGAGGAACGCATCGTCGCTTTGGCTGAAGTAGTCCTCGCTCACGACGTCAAAAAGGCCCTCGATCTGCTGGACGAATTTGTAGTTAGCGGATTACAATTGGGGGAATTGCTCGATCAGATGATCGCTTATTGGCGCGATCTGATGGTGGTCCACTGTGCTGGCGTGGAAGGACGTGATCTCAGCGTGCCCAACCGTCATCGCGAGACGTTACTCCGGCAAGCGCAAGCGCTGAGCCTCGACACCATTCTGGCGGGGCTTGACATTCTGTCGGCAACCAAAGGGCAGATGAAAACCAGCAATCATGGCCGAACGCTGGTGGAAATGGCCTTGGTGCGGCTCGGCCGGCTGGAAAACCTTGTGGCCTTGCCGCATCTGGTCCGCCTACTGCATTCAACCGGCGAGCGAGGGCGCCCCAGCGCCCCGAATGACACGCTCGGAGCGCCGGCACATCCTCGCTCGCCAGCTGCTCCTCCGGAAGGGGTAAAAAAAAAGCCCCCGGCCCCCGTTCTTGAGAACGACGCCACCCTACCCCAGCCGCTAACGCCGGAGAACCTGCCAGAAATCTGGGCACACGTGCTGCGCAAGTTGCCGGGACTGCTTGCGGGGATGTTGAAAAAGGGGGAGATGCCAGCAATTATCGCGCCAAACAATCTGGCCCTGCGTTTTCCCATCGACTATAATGGAGCAAAGGAGCTTGTGGAGGCCGCCCTGCTGGAATTGACGGGGCAGCCCTGGATCGTGCGGGTGGAAGGGGGGGCCAACGCGGTATCCCCCTCCGACCTCGCCCCCGCAGAAGGAAGTCTCCGGAGTCGAAACGCCCGTGAGGAAGCCGAGAAGTTGCCCCTGGTCCGGCGAGCTATCGATATTTTGGGGGCCTCCTTGCAGCGCGTGGATGAGGGGTTCGGTATACTACCCCGTGCCGGCGCCAACGCGGACGAGATCCTTATGGAGGATACATCGTGAGCTGGTTGAGCAATCTTGGGCAATTCGCCAAGCTGATGGGACAGCTGCCCCGTCTTAAAGAAGAAGCGGAACGCATGCAGCAGCGCCTCGATCAAGTCGTAGTCGAAGGCGACGCCGGCGCCGGGATGGTTAAAGTGCGCATGAATGGTCGAATGGTCGTACTGGGCTGCACGATCAGTCCAGAGGCCCTGGCGCTCAATGATCGCGAGATGTTGGAAGATCTTATCACTGCCGCGACCAATCAAGCGCTGGAAAAGGCCCGGCAGGCGCTGGGCGAAGAAACCTCTAAATTCATGAGCGGCATGGGGTTGCCAGCGGGATTGAATTTACCGGGAATGGGATAGCGAAGGCGCCTGCCCCTCCGCCGCCCCCGCAAGGACATGCCTTGGGGCACGACGGACAGGCAGGCAAGCAGCGGCAAGGGGAAGAGTCGTGGAACGCGAGCCTTCGGGACCGATCGCTCGTCTAGTGCAGGAGTTGGGCAAGCTACCCGGCATCGGTCCCAAGACAGCTGAACGGCTGACGCATCACCTTCTGGCCGCTTCGCGCACTCAGGTCTACGCCCTAGCCGACGCCCTGCGGGCCATCAAGGACAGCGTCCGCCAATGCCGGCAATGTTGCCAATTGACCGAGCACGAGTTGTGCGCCATCTGCGCGGACCCGCGGCGGGATGCCTCGCTTATTTGCGTCGTTGAACAGCCGCGCGATTTGGCTGCCTTGGAGAGGGCCGGCGCCTATCGTGGCCTGTATCACGTGTTGCACGGCCGTTTGGCGCCCTTGGACAATATCGGGCCGGAACAACTGACTATTGACCGCCTCCTGGAGCGCGTCCGCAAGGGGGGCGTTCACGAAGTCATCATGGCCACCAATCCCACGCTCGAAGGCGATGGGACCGCGTTGTATCTGTCGAGTTTACTGGCACCGCTGGGGGTGCGCCTGACCCGTTTGGCACGTGGTTTGCCTTCGGGATCGGGGCTTGAATTTGCCAACAGCCAGATGCTCGTCGATGCCTTGGAAGGTCGGCGATCGTTCTGAGGCATGGAGGCGGGGCGACCTGCACAGAAAAGAGAGACGGGGTATCGAATTATGCGACTTGATACGACCATCAATCAACGCATGGTGCAAACCATGCATCTGGCCCCACGGATGATCCAGTCCATGGAGATCTTGCAACTGCCGATCATGGCCCTGCAAGAACGTATCCAGCAGGAGTTGCAAGAAAACCCCGTGCTGGAACTGAAAGAATCCAGCGATGAACCTGCTGCCGACAGCGACGATCTGGAGATGGAAAACCCCGATCCGACCGAGGACGATTCGAGCGATCCCGGCGATGCCGAGCTGATCATCGACGACAGCGGCTCCAACGAGCTGGATTTCGACCGCCTCGAAGCCCTGAGCCGTGATTGGGGCGACGTGCTCAATGAAGAACATCGGCCATCGCGCAGCGGCATGGACGAAGAGGGCGATAAAAAGCATGACGCCATGCAGAACATGGCCTCACGCCCGCAGTCGCTCCAGGAATATCTCAACGAACAATTGTCGTTTCTGGAGATCAACCCCGAACTGACCGAACTGGCGCGCTACCTCATCACCCATATCGACGACAACGGCTTTCTGAGCTTTCCGGATGAAAACGATCCGGAGTATCAAAAACTCCAAAGGGACCCGGATTATAAACCCAGCCGACCCTTGCGCCGCCGCTGTCCCACGTTGGAAGAGCTGGCCAGCGGCTACCGCGAAGGCACCACGCCAGCCCAGGTGGAGGAAGCATTGCGTATCGTCCAGAAACTCGATCCGCCGGGGGTCGGCGCCCGCGACTTGCGCGAGTGTCTCCTCCTGCAACTGACACCGGAGACGCCGCACGCCAAGTTGCTCCGCATCTTGATCACCAAGCACCTGGAAGACATCGGCCATAATCGCTTGCCGGTCATTCAGAAAGAGACCGGCTACGACTTGCAAACGATCAAGGAAGCCATCGAGGTGCTCAAACATTTCAACACACGCCCCGGTTCGCAGTTCACCGCCGAGAACATCCCCTATGTCGTCCCCGACATCCTTGTCGAACGCCAAGAGAACGGCGAATACACGGTGCGGCTGCTGGACGATTGGCTGCCGAGCATTTACATCAGCCGCCGCTACCTCGAGATGTGCAAAGACAAAAACGTGGATCCCAAGATCAAGGATTATCTCAAGCGCAAAATCCAGTCGGCGCAGTGGCTGCAAGAATCGATCGAGCAACGCCGGCACACGCTGGAGAAAGTTACCAAGGCCATCATTCAGCGGCAGCGCGCCTTCCTCGAGAAAGGCCCCGAATATATTGAGCCATTGAAGATGCAGCAAATCGCCGATCAGGTCGGCGTCCATGTGACCACGGTGAGCCGGGCCGTCGATGACAAATGGGTGCAGACGCCGCGCGGCATTTTCCCCCTCAAACGCTTCTTCGGCGGCGGTACGCACAACACCGCCACCGGCGAAGAAGTCGCCTGGGAGACGATCAAGCAGAAACTGCTGGAGATCATCGACCGGGAAGACAAGTCCAACCCTCTGTCCGACGAGGACTTGGTTGCCGAGCTGAACAAAGCCGGCTACCCGGTCAAGCGCCGCACCGTGACGAAATATCGCAAAATGGCCAACATCCCTTCGTCGCGCCAGCGCAAGGACTGGACCGCCGCGGGTGTGAAATCTGAATAACCAAATCCGAAATCCGAAAGAATAACCAAATCCGAAATCCGAAGTACCGCAAGGGCTTCGGATTTCGGATTGTCCCATCAGACGAGAACGGTTATAGCAGAAAGTGAGCAAATCCGGAGACGTTTTCGGATTTCGGATTTCGGATTTCGGATTTGAGGTCAAGGATGGCGATCTTGGAAGCGCGCGGGTTAGTAAAGTTTTACGGCCGCCGCAAGGTGGTAGACGGCGTGAATTTCGATGTCGATGTCGGCGAAGTCGTCGGCTTGCTCGGCCCCAATGGCGCCGGCAAGACCACCAGTTTCCGCATGACCACCGGCCAAGTCACGCCCAACGACGGCCGCATCTTTTTCGCCGGACAGGATGTCACGCGCCTGCCCATGTACCGGCGGGCACGCCTCGGCATGGGCTATTTGGCCCAGGAAACCAGCATCTTCCGCAAGCTCACCGTCGAGGAAAACATCCTTGCCATCCTGGAGGCCATGCCTCGTTATCGCAGCCTCGGCCGCAAGCTCACCAAAGCCGAACGCCTCCGCAAGACCGATGAGGTGCTGGAAAAGTTTGGCATCAGCCATCTGCGCAAGAACAACGCCGCCCGCCTGTCCGGCGGCGAAAAACGCCGTCTGGAAATCGCCCGTTCCCTTGTCTGCGATCCGCTCTTGATCCTGCTCGACGAGCCGTTCACCGGCATCGATCCACAGACCATCGAAGACATCCAGAAGATCGTCCGCGGCCTGCGCGACGAAGGTATCGGCATCCTCGTGACCGACCACCGGGTGCGCGAAATTCTCACGATTACAGATCGCAGCTATCTTATTAAGGGCGGCCGCGTCGTGACGCATGGGACGCCGCAGCAGATCATCCGCGATCCCATCGCCATCAGCGAATATCTTGGCAACAGCTTCACCGAAGACCATCTGACGCGCGCTGCCTCACCTTCGGCCGAGCCGCCGCCTATCCAGGCCATTCATGAGGTAGTTGAGCAAGAGAAGGTCCATCGCCTCATCGACCGCTTGCAGGCCGGCGACCCTTCGGCGGTCGGCGAATTACTCCAACGCGGTCTGGACGCTGTTCCGGCCCTGCTCGAAGCGTTGGAACGGCGCGACGTGGAGCTGCGCCGTCATGCCTGCGAGATCCTGCAACGTCTGCTCGGCCATCCCATCGATTTTGATCCCTATGCTCCTGAAGCGCAGCGACGCCAGCAGATCGCCCAACTGCGCGAACGCTGCGAGCGCAAGGCCGGGTAGGACCGTCTCAGGACACCAGCCGAGTAACTGGTGGGCGAGAGCGAGTCGGACGGAGCAAGCGCAGGATGCGACGGCCGACCAGTGCCAGCCGGCGTCCCAGCCGTGCCAGCCAATCTTGGCCGGGCGGCTGCGGTTGGCAGGCCGAGAGGTTAGGGCGAAAAACCAAAAGAAGCAAGAGCGGCAAATACCACAAAATATAAACGCCCCCCTGATCAGCGTACCAAAACTGGATGCCGATGAGCACTGCCGCGGTCAACGCGATGGCATGGGCCAGGTCTTTAGGAGCGGGCCAAAACGCCGTGGCACCGACAAAGGCGATGTAGGCCAGGAAAATCGGCAGGCGATAGGCCCAGTGCAGGGCCGTCCCCTGCCAGATGCCTTCCATCGCGCCTTCGGGCGGCCTCCAGGGCATGGGCAGCCAGGCCGATAATTTCCAGCTGGCCAACACCGTAGGCGGTAAGACACCGTTGCTCCCCAGGATCAGACGGAGAACAACCAGGCACAATCCCGCCGAGAGGACAAAAGACAAGCTAAAGCGGCGTGCCCCGCGGCCGCGGTAGAAGCTCAGCCATAAGGGCAAGACCAAGACCGGAAAGAAGACGGTGCCGGCGGCCAGACCGAGGAACGCCCCGGCCAGCGTCGGCCAGCGGAAGAACAGGACCATCCAGATCATCAGCGCCATTGGCCAGGCGTGGTCCCAGCGCCCCACGCCCAGCGGGGCCCGCGGCAGGAGCAGATACGTGTACGGCAACAGGAGATAAAAGGTAGCGGCTGCCATGCCCGCGTGCAGATCCTCGAAATGCCGCCAGCCAATCAGAACCAAACCAATGGCAATAACCAGGTGGCAGAGTACCGTCAGACCGCGCTCGACTCCCAATTCTAGCAGTTCCTCGTCCACTTCAGCAGGCGCCTGTTCCCGAAGGACCCTTGCGACCTGCTTGCGCATCGGTTCCATAGTTCCCGGAGCGGTTTCCCGTTGTTTGCTTGGCCCTCCTTTCCCTTCCCCAAGATAAGGGGAATAAGGGACGGCTTGCGTAGTAGGAGGGCGGGCGGCGACGGCGATGAGGCTGACGAACAGGGCGCCGGCCAGCCACGCCAACCCACCGAAATTCAGGTTCGGGCTTAGGGCTGGCCGACGCACCAAGGTGAGGTCGAACAGGCAGCGCAACAGGAAATAACCGGACGCCGCCAGCAACCATAAATAGCCCCAGAACGGACTGAGGCCGTACTGACTCAGCAGCAGAAATCCTGGCATCGGCAAAAACAACGACAACACGTCGCCGTTGCGGATGCTCAGCAAACGATTGAACTTGAAAAATAAGGCCACCGCCAGCAACGCCGAAAAATAAAACCAGGTGGTGGCGTTGGGCAACTCGATCTCGAAAAAAATGGATCTGGTCGCGCTCATTGGCCCACTCGAGCCGCGTCGAGAGATTTCCCGAATAAGAGATTGTAGAGAAACAAACACTGTTGTCCAGTCCTCGGAAATGGCCGCCCGATTTATCTTGTCCACCGCTGCCGCCAATCGTTACGATTGCAACAGCGACGTTCGTTCGAGATTTGGCTTCGTGCAAAGGAGGCCCCTGTGCCGTTCCCCACTCGTTGGTGCCTACTTGCTGCCTTTCTGCTCCCTTTGGCGGTTTTCGACGCCTTTGCCGATGGTCTTGATTCGCAACCTACGCCCAAGCAGATCGCTCAATGGGTTGAAGAGTTGGGCGACAACGACTTCCAAGTGCGGGAGAACGCCTCGAAGAAACTGTGGCAAGCCGGCGCCGTGACCGAGTCCGCCTTGGAGAAAGCGCTCCAAAGCGACGATGCGGAAGTAGCCCGCCGCGCCCGCGAATTGCTGGACAAGTTCCGCTGGGGCATTTATCCAGACACACCGGACGACATTGTCGCGCTCATCCGGGCCTATCAGACCAGTGCGGGCCATTCGCGGCTGGAAGTCTTCCAGAAATTGCTGGATAGTGGCGAAGCCGGCTTGCGGGCTGCTCACAAAATCGCCGCCGCCGAGAAGGACGCACAGCAACGCAAGTTGTTGGGCGATCTGGTTGCCCAAAAACTGCCGACGGCTTTTCTCCGCGCCGTGACGGAAGGCCAGTACAAACCGTTCGAGCACCTACTCGAGCTTGGCCACGAGAGCAAATTCATTGGCGACACTCCATACGCCGCTTATTGGCTGCTGCGCGGCCAACTGCCCCAACGCATTGCTCACTTTCGCGCGCGTCTGAATAAACGTCCGGAGGATAAGCAGCTTGCCCAAACATTGGCTTATCTCCATCGCGCCAATGGCGATCTCCTCGAAGCGCGCAAAGCTGCCGAGAAGTCCGGACGTGCCGATCTTGTCGAAGGCATCCTCTACGAATTGGGCGATTGGAAAGCGTTAGCAGAGCGCTCGGAGTTTGCCGGGGCGAGCAATCCCGCTGAGAAATGGGCTTATCGGGCTGCCTTTGCGCGCCTGGCGGGCAAGCAGGAGGAATTCGAGAATGCCCTGCGCCAACTGCGAAAATGCGCCGAAAGCAAAACGGACCATGATTCGCTGGCCTTCGTCGCGGCCAAGGGCCTGCTGCTCAACGATCGCCCCGCTGACGGCTTGAAGTTACTCCGTACCTTGCCCGAACAGCAACTTCTTCTGTTCGATATCCTGTGTGCCCGACTCGAGTTCCGCGCGGCGATCGATTTGGCCAAGCAGGCGGGACCGAGCGCGGAGGCCTTCCCTCGTCTGGATTTGGCCCGTGCGCGACTGCTTTGCTTGCTGGGCGAAAGAGAAGGACAGGCATTATTCGATCGCTACGCCGAGCGTATCAAAGACGAAGTGAATCCCTATGAGGTCCAGGCACTGCTGGCGGAAGAACTGCGCGCGGGGCTGAAGGACCGAGCCTTCGCCCATGCAGCCAAGGCGATGGGCGTCGCGCCGCCGAAAGACCGGAAAGACCTTACCCCAGAAGAGTTGGAGCACTCTTATTTAGAGAACCTTTTCCCTCAACAGACGAAGATGGCCGCGGTCTGGTGGGCTATCCTGCGACGACAATTCAAGAACGAATCCCCGGCGGCAGTGCTGGACCGTCTACGCCAACTGATGGAAGGCAAGATTGCAGCCAAGGACGTAAAGAAGTGGATCGAGCAAGCCGAGCATTGGGGGCCTCTACCCACCTTGGGACCTTTGCAGCCGCCGTCCTTCTTGTTGGAGGTAGTACAGGCGTGGCCGCCTTCGCTGGCCGAAGCCGCCAGCCGCGCCGGACTCGATGATCTCGCTTGCGCCTTGCTGGAAAAAGCGAACAGCTGCGATGTTTTCCTTCGCCTGGGTGATCGGTTGGCCGCGAAAAAACAGTGGGACCAAGCGGCCGAACGCTATCGGCAAGCATGGAAGAAGCAGTTAGAACCACAGGCGCGGGAAATAGATAGGCACATTGTTCGAGTAGTTCCCGAGAAGGCATCTTACGATCCGTTGCCGTGCTATCTTGCAGGCGACGCGCTCATTCATGCCGGACACGAAAAAGAGGGGCGAAAGCTGATCGAGCAAGCGCACTGGATCCCCTTTGCTGACGCCGCAACACGCTACAACTTTATCCGCGCCTTGACCGAGCGCGGTCACAAGGAAGCGGCGCGGCGTGAAGCTGAGCTGATGCTGCGTGTCAGCGAACCGAACACGTACTATGCCGGCGCAGCAATCCGCCGTTTGGGCGTCGTCGCCCTGGAGCATAAGGACTATCTCAGGGCGGCCGAGAGTTTTGAGCAATCGATGATGCGCTGTTTCAATCCTTATATCAACTTCATCTCCAACGCCGCCTATGCCCAGGTGCCGGCGCAAATTCATCAGCTACGGGCCAGGGCCCTGCTCGCCGCCGGCAAGCTCGACCAGGCCTTCCAGCATGTGGACTTGGCTTTGGCCTATTCGCCCGGCTCGGTCGATTTGCCCATCGCCCTGGTACCGGAGCTGGAACGTCGCGGCCACAAGAAAGAAGCAGCGAACCTCTTTTGTCGCTGTTACGCAGTCTATGAGAAAGTATGCCGTGATTATCCACGCTGCGCCTGGGCGCACAACTCGGCGGCGTGGATGTCGGCGTGCTGCCGCCGTAATCTGGACCAGGCGCTGGAACGCGCCCAGAAGGCCGTCGAACTGGCCCCGACCAACGCCAGCTATCTCGACACTCTCGCCGAGGTCTATTTCCAGCGCGGCGACAAAGACAAAGCCGTGGCCTTGCAAAAGCGCGTCATCGAACTAGAGCCAAAGAAGGAATATTTCCGCAAACAACTGAAACGCCTGCAAACAGGCGACCCATCCGTCGAGCGCCCACCGGAGAATGAAGCAGAATGAATCAGCGGCTGCCGCCGCCTTGACACTCAGACTAAAGTCTGCTAAAAGAGCTTCTATTATGAGCCAAAGAAAATTGCCGTTTTCTGGCGAATTGTGGAAGGCCAACGGAATCCTTCGGAAGGATGATCGAGTACCTCGACCTATCCTGACGACCGAGT
>JAJPIY010000007.1 GCA_021324515.1 Planctomycetota bacterium | reverse complement strand
ACCACGAACAACAGGTGAAGGTAGGATAGGTAGCCCGTCTTGCGTCATGGGTTAACGATGCTTCTGCAAAATATCGTTGCCTGCAACGTTCCTGCGAAGCGTTGCTAACCAAACGGCAAGCGGCGCCCCTTGTGAGCATTACCCGTCATGCTGCTCTGCTATTCTCCCCATTCCGGATCTTTGTTCTCCGGTCGCCGTCGTTCGGGCAAGGCCGGGCTGGTACTGTTGCTGAGCCTGCCGGTCCTGTTATTGGTCATGGCGTTAGCCTTCTATGCCGCCGAGTTGGTGGAGACACGGACGCTGCTGCGCAACGATGCCGACGCCGCCGCCTTGGCCGCTGTGCAGACGTTCGTCGATGATTCTCTGCTGTGCAACGATCCGCAGCGCATGAAGGAACTGATTTCGCTGGCGCGCCAGAATGCTCAACAATATGCCGAGCTAAACCTCGTCCAGGGGCAAGGCTTGTATCTCGATCTCAATGCCAGCAACGATCCGGACGGCGACATTGTCGTCGGCGCCTTGGCCCAGCCGCGTTCCAAGGAATTTATGCTGCCCAACGAGACGGCCCATTCCGATCCCGCCTGGTTGCATATCAATACCGTGCGCGTTACCAGCCGGCGCCAAGCGCAGCATCCCAACGGCCCGGTGTATTTGCACAACGGCCCATTGTTGAGCCGGCTGCCCAACAACATTGCGGCGGCGGCGACGGCCACCCTCGATCGCTATGTTATCGGTTTTCGACCGCTAGGCCGGCAGCCGTTGCCTTTGTGTCCTTTGGCGCTGTTTAGTTTTCCTCCGGGCAATCTGAAACATTGCTGGGAATTCAATGTCGAAAAGCGCCGCGGCGCCGACGACTACAAAGTGCGGCGCAATGGCGCGTACTACCAAATCCTCCGCGGGGCTGATCGTCTGCACGAGATGGATGTGTACCTAGGTGTCGGCGAGGAGATGGGCCAAACAAGGAAAGCGAACCCCCGCGATCTGAACTTGCAATTGCGGCAAGGCAAATTCAATTGTTGCCTGCTCTATTTCGGCGCATCGGACGTGCAAGAACTGGCCCTGCAAATCGTTAACGGCGTTGACGCTTCTCATTTATCGGCTTTCGGCGGACAGCTGGTGCTGGGGCCGGGCAATCAGCTGGTCGTCAACGGCACGCCCTGGGGCCCCCAGAACACCAGCTGGAATGGACAGCTGTTGCAGGAGGCCCTGAAACAGTTACAATCAAGCGGATTGCCGCGTCTGTGGCCGTGTTTTTCTTCTTTCGACAAGGAAACCTCGCATCCAGTGTTGTGTGGATTCGTGGCCGCGCGCGTTGTCCAGGTCAAGCGCCAAGCCGGGAAGGGAGAAGCCATTTCGTTCGCGGTCCAGCCTTGCATGATGGCTGCGGGGACGGCCGTGACCGAAGTCGGACGGGCGGGTATCGGCATGGCCAAGTTGCCGAACCCCTATATCTGCAAGGTTCGGTTGGTCGAGTGATACAAAACTTTACTCGTTTGCCGCACCGGTAAGGGGAGGCGCTCTTGCTGGCGCGCGAGGTGGATAAAAAAGTTTTGTGAAGGAAATTCATGCGGGTCATCGTAGCCAGTGACAACGCCGATCAGCACCTGCCGCTGCGTGCCCAGCTTCTCAGTGCGGGTTTAGAGTGCGGGGCTGCGGATTGCGTGCTGTTGGCCGGATTAGAACCACGGTTTGCCCAGGCCGGCGCCGATCTTGTCGCCGTGTATGTCAGCCTCCCTTCAGAGCCAGCCCTGGCGCTTATCCAGAAAGCGGCAGCCCGGCTGTCGGCCCCGGTCCTCGCTATTGGGCCTACCAGCGATCCGCAATTAGTCATTCAGGCGCTGCGCAGCGGTGCGCGCGAGTATCTTGACGAAGACAAACTCCGCGAAGACCTGCCTACGGTTCTGGAGAGATTGCGGCAGGCCGGCGCCATCCGCTTCAAGGTCGGACGCACGCTCGCCGTCACCGCTGGCTGCCCTGGCAGCGGCGTCACCACGGTAGCATCCAATCTCGCCTTTGCTTTGGCCCTGAAATACCCCAAGCAAGTGGTGCTGGCGGAATTGGCTACCGATGTGCCCGCCTTGGCCCTGGCCCTGGATATGCAGCTGCGCCATACGGCGGACGAGTTGATACGTGCCTGGGACCGCGCTGATTCGGCGATGTTACAACAGGGGCTTGTCGAACATGTTGGCGGCGTGCAGATACTCGCCTACGCCCCGGAGACACTGATTGCCGAGCCGGTCGAGCCGCCCGCTATGCGCCACCTGGCCCTGTTGCTGCGCACCCTCTACGACTGGACCGTGCTTGATTTGGGACATTCGGCCCATGCCGCCGCCGTTGAGGCCATGCAACTGGCCGAATCGGTCGTGGTCGTCACGCGCTTGGATGTTCCGGCGTTGCGCTTGACCCGGCGTTATGTGCAAGAATTGCAAGACCGCGGCATCGCCCGAGAAAAACTGCGGCCGGTGGCCAACTTCTACGGTCAGCGGAAGCAGCTGGCCTGGAAAGACGCCCAAGATGCTCTGGGAATGCCGTTGGCCGTGTGGCTGCCGGATGATCCGGCCTTGATGAATCAGGCCCTCAACCAGGGGCAGCCGCTCGTGCGGCTGTCTCCTCGTGCTAAAATTAGTAAGCGGATCGTCGAATTGGCCCAACAAGTCGATAGACCAATGGATACGGCCCCCAGCTGAATTCGACGCCCGCAGGCGAGCGGAGGGTGTGAATCCCCCGGTAGTTGGGCGAGCGGGGGGTGTGAACCCCCCGGTAGTTGGGCGAGCGGGGGGTGTTCTACTGGGCACGGTTGAATTGGGCACCATTCCCCCCCACCCCAACCCTCCCCCACAAGGGGGGAGGGAGAAACAAGGCTCCCTCCCCCCTTGTGGGGGAGGGTTGGGGTGGGGGGAATGTTTCTCCCTCCCCCTTGTGGGGGAGGGTTGGGGTGGGGGGAATGTTTCTCCCTCCCCCTTGT
>JAJPIY010000077.1 GCA_021324515.1 Planctomycetota bacterium | reverse complement strand
GCAGCAAGTGCAGCGATGCCTTGGAGGGCTTGCAGAACCGACGTTTTGCCGGAACCGTTCGGTCCCAGAAGCAGAGTGAACGGCGCCAGCGGCAGCGTCGTTTTTCGCAATGCCTTGAAGTTGGTGAACTCCATCGCTTCGATCATAACTTTTTCCTCGGGGCGGAGAGCAGCAATTATTTTTTTGATCTCCGCCCTTTAAGTTACAGCTAAACCATTCTGTCCTTCAATGCGGCAATCACTCCGGCGATTGCTCCGTCGCCGCTCGCGCCACCGATTCGATAGCGATGGCAGTCAACGCTGCACCGTAATCCAGGTCGATGTTGGCCATCGTATCGTGGGTGTCGTGGTAGCCGGTGCGATTGATGTCGTAGTTTTCCATGAACAGCACCACCGGCACGCCGGCGTCGGAAAAGATTTGGCCGTCGGTGTTGTAGAGTGTGCTGCGGGGATTGTGCGGCAGGCGCACTTCGCCGTGCAGCGGCAGATGTGCCGCGGTCGGTGGAATGCAGCTGGCGTCGGGACTGCGTCGGCCGCGGCCCAAACCCCGGCGACCGGCGCGGCGATTCAGGCGCTCGCAGGCCGCGTTCCAGGCTTCGTTGGCCAGGTGCGCCTGCTCCGCCAACCATAAGGAACGCCGTCCGACGCCTGGGGAAATCTGGAACACGTCTGGTTCCTTGTCGTTGTTGTGGGCTACCATGTCCAGCACATACACGCCCTGGATGCGCACCTTGGACAGATCACGCCACTTCGAGGAATCGGCCAGACGCACCTTGAGCCGGCCTTCCACGAGCAATTGCGTCAGGTGCCGGGCGCCCAGGCAGTCAGCAGGAAACTCCTCGCCGGTCAGATGGACCAGCCAGACGTCGCAGCCGAGTTGTTTTTGACGGCTCATTTCTAAGAAAATCGGCGCTGCTTGCATCAGGGCTGCCGTCGCTGAGTGGTTGTCGTCCGCTCCCGCCGCCGCTAAACGCGCCCCTGTGCCGCCGTAGTGCGGATCGTAACGATCCAGCATGTAAGCCGTATCGTAATGATCGGCCATGATGACGGCTCGGCTGCGATCACGGCCAGGAATGACGACGATCAGGTCACGTTCGTGCAGCACGCGCTCCTGGTTCTTTTTCCAGCCGTCCATCCAGGGAAAGTCGAAATCGGTCTGCCAGCGGAACGGCAGCTCGCCGACCAGTACCTTGTCGGCCAGCCCTGCCTTGGCCACAAGGCGACGATAATAGCTCAGCAAGTAATCGCCCAGAGGATCGAGGTCGCGCGCCAGATACGGCAGCACCTTCTTGGTCGGTTCGTCGTTGATGTAATCTGCATTGCACTTGGTAAGATAGCGTCCTTCGGAGAGAAAAGCGATCTTTTTCCAGTAATTAACCTCGAAGGAGCGGCGGGCCGTCCAAGCAAAGGTCGCGCCGGTTGGCGGGGCCGACGGCTCGCCGGTCGGCGGAGGCAACGATTCCAGGCAGCGTTCCAACATTTCGACCAGGCGTTGGCCACGCACGGGGTCCGTGGACCGCGCTGGCAGCGATCCCAACCACGTCTCCAGCGAATGCTCCGCTTCAGGCAGGAGCAGTTGCCGCGCTAGCGAGCGCGGCAGAGGGCGCCGGCCACGCAGGTGCCAGGCGTCGAGCAACAGACGGACGTTGAGAGCGGTCTGGCGATAATGGTGATCGTGCGTGTGTTGGAACAGGTCCAGTGTTTCCCGATACGGCTCGCGGTGCAGAAGCCGCGGCCATAGTTCCACGGGGCGCATCAGGTTCGGTTGCTCCGCGAGATAGGCCGTCAGGTAGCCGAGCGGAGCGTCTGGCAGTACAAGCGGCTTATTTTGGGCATGGTCCAGATAAGCCACCAGGGGACGATGCCAGTAGATTTCGTGCCGGCCCACCCGCAACGGTGGAAACTGAAAGCGATAGCCGAACAGCCCGCCTTCTCGCACCCGCTTCTCGGCCCTGCGGATATCTTCACGGCTGGCGCGCGGGCCATCCAAGAGCAGATGATAATCGCGCGTCCACAGCTGCACATTGCGGGCCATCGGCTTGCCGTACAGGCCGAGATCATTTTCCGCAGTGCTGAACAGTACATGCACCAGCTTGTCCTCATGTCCTTTGCGTTCCTTGTCTTCCAGCACAGACAGTTCGTCCTCATGCCGGTGCAGTTTGGCCCAGCGATGTGTGCGCAGATAGGTGTTCTTGAGAGCAAGCTGCGGATCATCGGGGGCCGGTATGTCGGGATGCGGTTCGTGCAGCCAGCCGGATTGCGGGATGCGCAGCCCCGACAACGCTTCGCGGCGCGGCAGGACGCCTTGCAAAGGAATTTGTGCGGCGAACGGGAACTCATGCTGCAACTGCTGATAGCCGGGCACGCCCCAAAACAACAGGCTTGCGGGAGACGGCAACAGGTGCAGTTGTTCGCTCCGATATGCTCGCTGAACATTGTCCGGCAGCGTCGCAAAGGGGCGAAACGTGAGCAGGAAACGAACTGCCGCCAGCGACCGGCGAGACGCCGGCCCCACCGAAGGGGCCGCCCACAGATACGGCCTGGTCCACTCCGGCAGCGGCCCCTCGCGCCAGTGCGGCCAAGCCAAATGGTCGTCCAGCGACAGAATGCGAAAGCCGGCCTTGCGTAGATCAGCCAAGTCTTCCAGAGGAATGTCATAGACGGTGTGCAGCAGGCGGCGGATAAAACTTTCGCCCAATTCGGCCGGCGCCTGGCGGTGCGGCGTGAGGAAAAAGCTGCGCCAAAAGGCGCGGGCCGGGCCTTGCTCGCTGGAACCGAACACTGTCCAGCGCACCCGCCCTTTATCATCCTGGGTTTGCGACAGCGCCAGCGGCAAGAGTGTGACGTAGCGCTCATGGGCCAAGGGGCCTTGGTGGGCCAAGGCCGGCGGCCAGGCAGGATTACCTGCCAGTTTGGTCCGCGAGAAGCCGTACGCCGGTCGGCCGTGCGCCAACTCTACCAAGCCATGTACCACCACGTCGGCGAGGTGTGTCAGTCCCGGACGAAGTTCCTGTGCTTCCTCCCATTCACTGATCGGCCAACCCCAGGGATCGTTCACGTCTAACTCCTTGACCTCGTAGCCCTGGTAAGGCTTGCGTACCTCGCGCGGCGAGGGCATGAACTCTGAATAAGCGGCGATAGGATAACTCCCCGCCGTGCGAAACCAGGGAGCGCCCTCGACCAACCGCTTCCATCCTGTCAATGTCATGATAGATACTCCTCGATTGGGGCGAGCGGGGTAGCGTCAGCGCCGTGAGTTCGGGGCGCTGACGCTACCCCGCTCGCTTAAATCTATTGACAGCCTTTCTCCAAGGGCGCGCCCTACTTTTCCTGGTGTATTCTGTCCAAACAACCGATACTCTTGGAAATAGACAGACAGAAGGGATTCGGCATCTTTTCCGAGCAGGATTCGCTGCATGACGACCCAGACGCCGGGCCGCTGCAAACGACGCTCTGAGGCTCGACACCGCTGGTTGCCGGCGGTGATGCTTTTGGCGCTGAGCGGTTGTCAGAGTGCGCCCGCTCCGCCTTCTGGATGTACGCCGGCGACAGCGTCTCTTCATCGCTATCGCGCCCTCACCCGTCAGCTTCTCTGTGATACAGGGGCAGAGGTCGTTCACCATCCGCTCCGTGCCGGCCGTACCATGCTCGCCGGGGAAGCCGCGTGGCTCTGTTCTACAGGCCGAGGCATCTTCGGCAAACGCCTCGGCCTATGCTTGCATGGCCTGCCGCCGCCGCTATGTCCCTGTGCAGAGGGACTCGATCCCGCCTTGATCGAAACCGACTTGCAGCCGGCTGCGGTGCAATTGTACCCCGACGGTCTCGCGGCCTTGATCGTATTGGAACAGCTAATCGATTCGGCCCAGCGCTGCATCGACATACTTATTTACACTTGGGAAGACGATGCAGTGGGTTGGAACATCGCCCAGCATTTGGCCGAAGCAGCGGCGGCCAATCGCCGCGTTCGCATCCTCATCGATGGCGGCGCTAACCTGATTTTTGCTCCTACTCCCGCCGATGGGCCTTCTCGCAACGATTCGTCTAAGCAGCGGCGTCAGGAGAAACCCAAGACAGCGGGCGAAGTCAATCGCGTCGTGTGTTGGCTAGCCCATCAGCCCGGCATCGAATTGCTACGTATCCGCAACCCATTTGCACACTTTGACCATCGTAAATTGGTTTTAATCGATGGACAGTATGCCTGGGCGGGTGGACGAAACTTTACGCATACAGCGTTCTTCCTCCGCCACGACGTCACTTTCACCCTGCAAGGGCCGCTCGTTGCCGAGTGGCAAAGAATGTTCGAATGCTATTGGCGCGAACAGGGCGGTAAACCGGCGCCCCTTCCACCCCCAACCAAGGAGACGCCGATGGTCGCCAATGCCGCCGGACGCCTCGTGGAGAATACGCCGACGCACCACAGCCTGCGCCGTGCTCTTTATCGCGCCATCGATCATGCCCGTCATTTTGTCTACCTGGAAAACCCCTATTTGACCGACAACGGCGTCATTGTCAAGCTGGCCCGCGCACGGCGGCGCGGCGTCGACGTCCGCATCCTCTTCACCATCCAATCAGATACGCCGTCGATCAATCACACTAACAAAGTGACGGCCCATCGTCTCTTGGCCGCTGGGGTGCGCGTCTATCTGTATCCGGGCCGCATCCATACCAAGGCAGCCCTCGTCGATGGCTGCTGGGCTTACCTGGGCAGTGGTAATTTCGACCTGCTTAGTTTGTACCGCAATCACGAGTTGGGCGTCATCTTCGGTCCTGGCCCCTTTCTCGAGGAGTTGAATCAACGGGTGTTCCAACCCGATTTCAACCCGGATTGGGAGTTGCACGCTCCACTCCCCTTGACCGCTGTGGACTACGCATATGAGCTACTCGCCGCGTTCTTCCTGTAAGGGCTTCGAGGTAAGGACGCGCCCCTCCTCTCGCTATAATGGACTGACTTTTGCTTTTCTTGCAGGGTGAAGGCCTTTACCATAGGAGCATGGCGACGCTCTCGAATCCACCGGCATTGCCTCGTCCCAGCCGGGCGCGCTACGGCGTACTGGGCTTGGCGTGCAGCTTGGCCTTGTTGACCTACCTCGATCGCATTTGCATCATGCAAGCCAAGGAGTCGATTCAGCTCGACTTGGGTTTCCGCGATCAAGAGATGGGCCTGATCTTTGCAGCGTTCATGGTCGGTTATCTGTTACTGGAAGTGCCGGGTGGCTGGATGGGCGATCGCTGGGGATCGCGGCGCGTCCTGGCCGGCATGGTGCTGGCCTGGTCGCTGTTCACCGCCTTGACTGGCTGCATCTGGCCGTTTGTCTTGGACAGCGGCCTTCAACTGCACTTGGGCGGCTTCGCCCTTCCCTTGGCCGTCAACAGCTTGACGGCGATGTTGGTGGTGCGGTTTCTGTTCGGCCTGGGTGAAGCGGGCGCTTTCCCCAACCTGACACGCATCATCCGCGATTGGTTTCCCCTGGACGAACGCGCCTCGGCCCTGGGCTGGATCTGGACCTTTGCTCGCCTGGGCGGCGCGTTGGCGCCGATCGCCCTCAGCGCCCTCACCGTGGTGTTGGGCTGGCGCCAAGCCTTCTGGATACTCGGTCTGGTCGGCGTCGTCTGGGCCTGGCTTTTTTATGTTCGCTTCCGCGATCGACCCGAAGAAGATCCGCACTGCAACGCCAGCGAATTGGCCCTGATCCGTCGCGCTGCTCCGTCCTCAGGTTCCCACGGCCATGCCTGGCCATCCTGGCGCGTTCTGGTGAGCAGCCCAACGGTTTGGGCGGTATGCGCTGCTTCCTTTTTCATCAATTTCGGTTGGTATTTCTATGCCACGTGGCAGCCGAAGTATTGGGACGAGGTCCACGGCATCGCTTACGCCGACTCCGGTTGGCTGACCGGCGCCCCGTTTGTATGCGGCGCCGCTGGTACCATGCTGGGCGGCCGTTGGTCGGATCATCTGCTGCGCCGCGGAAGCAGCCGCCGTTGGGGCCGCGCCTTCATTGGACTGGTCGGTTATCTCTTGGCCGGGCTATGCGTGTTGGCCGTTGGCTTTACCACCACGGCCTGGCAAGCGGAAACTCTGCTATGCCTGGGTTTCTTAGTCAACGATCTGACGGTGCCGATCCTCTGGGCTGTCTGCACCGACGTGGGCGGACGTTGCGCTGGCGCCTTGTCGGGCCTGATGAACATGATCGGCGGCTTCGGCGCCGTCCTCAGTCCTGCCTTGCTGCCCTATGCCTATGAACGGCTGCACGAGCATTTCGATCGCCGCTTCTGTTGGCGCATCATCTTCGCGGGATTGGCGGCATCGTGGTTCCTCGGCGCCCTCGCCTGGCTCGTGATCGATGCCGGCAAACCGCTGGTTCCCGAAGAGCAGACGAGCGAAGAAGGTTAACCCGCTGATTCGCCCCAGAGTCGGGACATAGTTGTCTCTGCTCGCCTGCCGGCGATCCTTTTCTACGGCTGATTCGTATGATTTAATAATGATGGAGGGCCCCCAATCACAGGTTGGCGATCGTGCTGGGACCTATTTTCAATCGTGAATTCCTGACGGTGCCGCGGCGCACCAATCATTACCTGACGCGCGCGGCCTATCTGGGAACGCTATGGATCATCTGCGTGACCGCCTGGATGGCCAGTGGCGGCCTCTGGCGCTCCCAGACCCTGGGCGAAACGGCCCGGCTCGGCCCACTACTGTTTCAGATCCTCACCGTTGTTGAGCTAGCGCTTTTTCTGTTCTTCGCCGCCCTGTCCGCTGCCAGTACCGTGTCGCAGGAGAAAGACCGCCGGACTTTCGTCTTGCTTCTCGTCACCGACTTGCGCAACGATGAGATCGTGTTGGGCAAGCTGCTGGGGAGCTTGCTGCCGATTGCTTTACTGTTGGCGGCCACGTTTCCGCTGTTGATGCTGCTGGTGCTTTTGGGCGGCATCGATCCGCGCCAGGTTTGGCAGGCCATGCTGATCGTGGCGGCCACTTCACTGGCCGCCGGTTCGCTGGGCGGGCTTATCGCCCTGTGGCGCGACCGCACCTTTCAAGCCCTGGCGCTGACGGTGCTGTTTCTCGTCCTGTATCTGTGCTTGGTCAACGGTTTGGCTGCGTTGCCCGTGCTGGCGCCGCACCTGTCCACCGTCCAGGTGGCCCGCTGGCAAGAATGGCTCGATCCCTTCCGCGCTCTGCGCGCCGTGCAAGATCCGGCCACCCTGCTCGAGCCCGGTTTGTCTCCTGCCTACGGTTTTACCTTGGTCATGGTCGTCTTCAGTGCATTGCTTAACCTTGGGGGCGTGCTGGGTCTGCGCTTGTGGAACCCCAGCGGCGAACCGGTCATGCAGCGCGAACAAGCCGAAGGCGCTGAAGACAAGGAGTCCCGTCTGGCCGGCGATGCCAAAGCGCGAGCTAACGTTCATGCTGCTCCCGGACCAGTGCGTCGCGTTGGCTCCAACCCGATCCTCTGGCGGGAGATCTGCACGCGGGCTTATGGGCGGCGTCCGCTCTTGGTCAAGACGGCGTACTTTGTCGTGTTGGCCTTCATTTGCTGGTTCGCGCTGGCGCCGCTTTTACTCCAGCATCAGCGCATGGCCTTCGCCGCTGCTTACGGCTTGATCCCTGTCGGTGTACTCAGCCTGTTGCTCGTGGCGGCGCAGGCGGTGACGGCCATTACCTCTGAGCGCGACACAGGCGCGCTCGACCTGCTCTTGGTCACGGACCTAACAGCCAAGGAATTCATCTTCGGCAAGCTAGGCGGCATCGCCTACAACACCAAGGAATATCTGTTGCCGCCCTTGCTCTTGGCTGCGGTCTATGCCGCTTACGGCTTGCTCGCCTCGCCGCCCGCCAGCCATCCCGAAATGCGCACAGAGATGAATGCGACCTCTTTTATCTGCATTGTGGGGGCAGAGTTGGTGCTGCTCGCTTTCGCTATGTTGCTGGGCATTCATGTGGCCTTGCGCACGCCCAACAGCCGACTGGCCATCATCCATACGCTGAGCACGATTTTCTTTCTGTCGGTGGGCACGCTGGTGTGCGTGGCCCTCATTCTGATTAATGGCCGCTTCGAGTACCAGTGGGGCAGCTTCGTGTTCTTTTTGGTGGCAGGCGTAGGCGGTCTCTGGTGGGTATTGTCCGGAGAGCGTCCGTCGCCCGCCCTGACCTGGGCGAGTTGGTTTTGTCCCTTGGCTGTGCTGTATACGGTGATGAACATCCTCGTGGCCAAGCCTGGCTCGCAAGAATCGGCCGATCCACTCATTCCGTTTCTGGTGATCGCCGGGGCGTTCGGCTTCGCCGTAGCGGCCATGCTGGTGCCGTTAGTCAGCGAATTCGACGTGGCCATGGGTCGTACCTCCGGCGGCGCAGACTAGGACGCCGTGGGGAAGGGTACAGTGTTTCTTGGTTAGCCGCGATGCTAAGAAAAAGAGATAGAGTCATTCTTTCTCTCTATTTTTGACATCTTGGGCAGTCTCTTCTCCTGGGATGCGCACGCGGACGCGCTGGCCGATGCGTAAAGGCGGTTGGCCGGGGGCCAAGGTAATGAGCACCTCCACCGTGCGGATGTCCGTGAATTCGAGTGGCTCATGCAGGACGGAGCGGCGCTTCGTGATCCAGTCGGCGATGCGTTCCACTTTGCCCTTCCACAACCGGCCCAGCTGCGTCTCATCTTGGACTGTCACCGACTGGCCGACGGCCACGCGGTTGATGAATTCTTGCTCCACATCGGCACGGACAATTTGCGGTCCTTCAGCGGCAAACTGCACGGCTGGTTGTTTCGACTGGCTGCCGAGGACATCGCCTGGCCCGACAAGTAAACGCAAGATGGTGCCGCGCCGCGGGGCCTTCAAAACACATTCGTCCAAAGCGACCTGGGCCTGTTCGCGACGTGCTTTCATGACCTCTACTTCCTTCTTGGCCCGAAGGATGTCATCGTTAATGTCTTGTCGTTTCAGGTCTTCCAGGCGCTTCTCTTCGCTGCGAAGCATCGCTTCCAACTCGTGAACATGGTCTTCGCTAATGGCGAGGTCTTTGCGGTCGGCGAGTTGGTCCCGGACTAATTTTTCCTGGCGGTCCAGTTGACGTTTGGCAGCCGAGAGCCGGTTGCGCATGGCCTCAACGGCGTCTTGCTGCTGAGCAATACGGCTACTTTGTTGTTCGGTTAGTTTGCGAGCTTGTTTGAGGCGCAATTCTGCTTCTTCCAGCGCTGCCTGCGCTTCGGCAAGGCGGCTGCGTGCGGCGCCGTCTTCCAGGCGGACCAGGGCTTGGCCCGGAACGACGGTCTGTCCTTCTTCGACCAATACTTCGGCGACACGGCCGGGTTGCAGGGGAACAAGGGCCGTAACGCCGTAGATCAGGTCCACTTGTCCAAAACAAACAATGCCTTCGTTCGCGGCGAGGCCTGGGAGGTTACCCTCTCTGACCGCGGAAGCCGTGCCACGCGAGGAATAGCTGAAAAGCAAGCCCGCGGCGGGCGTGGAGGCGGCTAACAAAACCAACAGCAGCAGCCACCAGCCCCGCCGAAGAGTGGAAGTACGCTTCATGGGTCCTCTTACTCTATTTTGGGTGTGTGCGAACGGACGCCGCCCCATCCGCCGCTAGACGCCCATCCTCCAAATAATATACGCGATCCGCGTAAGGTACGATCCGCGCATCGTGGGCGACAATAAAGATGGCGGCCCCGCGCTCGTGCGCCGCCGCCCACAATAATTGCACCACCTGTTCACCGTTATGCCAGTCCAGGGAGCTAGTCGGCTCATCAGCGAAACAGAAGGTCGGATTTTTGAGCAAGGCGCGGGCGATGGCCACGCGTTGCTTCTCGCCGCCGGACAGCTGATCAGCAGTCAGATCGGCGCGATGTTCCAAGCCGAGCTGTTTCAGCGCTTCCTCGACGCGCCGCTCGGCTTCGCGCTGCGATGTTCCTTCCCCCCAGCGCAACACCATTTCCAGCTGCTCACGCGGGGTCAACGACGGAAACAAGTTGAACCCCTGGAAAATGAAACCACAGTGCCGTAAGCGAAAGCGCCGCTGTTCGCTTTCAGACATCTGCCCCAGCCGCTGCCCCAGGGCGAAGACGTCGCCGCTGTCGGGCCGCAACAAACCAGACAACAAGGCCAACAGGGTGGATTTACCGCTGCCCGATGGGCCCATCATCAACGTCACTTCACCACCGTACAGGTCGAGAGACACATCGTGAATTACGGTCGTCTTGGTATCGCCTGTGCCGAAGGACCGGACCAGGTGACGTGCTTCCAACATGGGTTTGGCCGACGACATGACTCCTCCCGTGGCGAGCGGGGTTGCGTGAGCACCCTCGGGGCGCTCACGCAACCCCGCTCGCCGGGCGCTCACGCAACCCTGCCCACCGGTTAACGCAACAGCATAATCGGTTCAACCAGTCGCAGCGAGCGCAGCGCCGCCAGGCCAGACGCCAGTGCCATCACCATCGTCAGCACGTTCCCCCCCGCAAACAGCCAGAGCGGCAGCAGCACCCGTGCGCCGGCGAAGTTGGCGGCGGAGCCGAGTGCGAAAATCACCGGCATGGCCACAGCGATGCCAAACAGTCCTACCCAAAACGATTGCGCCAACACCATCGTCCCCATGCGCCAGCGCGAAATGCCCAAGGCGCGGAGGACGGCATACTCGCGCATCGAGGCGGCGGTAGCAGCGTACAACGTCTGGCTGGTGACGACCAGGCCCACCAACAAAGCCAGCGCTGCCGTGCAGCCCATGCCGATGCCGGCATTGGTCTGTGTCAGCCAGTACCATTGCGTTCGCCGGGAAAATTCGCTGCGTGTGAACGCTGACAAATCGGTATACTGCCGCAGCCGCTCGATCAACTCGGGTGCCGCTGCGGGATTGCGGCAGCGCGCCAACAGGTACATGGTGTCGTGCGGCTTCTCTTGAAACAACGGCAAAATCATCCGGGCCGTGCGCAGCGAACAAAACACATAGGGACCGCCCACGCTTTTGAACCCGTGCAACAAACCGACCACGAAGACGCGATGGCCGAACACTTCCGCTGTATCGCCGACACCGTGGATGCCCAGACGATCCAGCTCGGCAGCATCGACGACGACCGCGCCCGGCTCGGTCAGGCGCGCCCGCATGTCCGGCGTCAGATCGGCCAGGGCGCCTAGCGCTTGCTCGCCCAGGTGCGAGCCGACGACAATGCAAACTTCCGAGCCGCCTGTCGGCTTATGCCAATAGCCGAAACCGAAAAGATAGGTCTCGGTCCGTTCGACTTCCGGCTGGCTGGCCACGCGCGCTTCCCACTCATTGGGAATGGGATGCCCCAATTCCAGGCTTAGCGCGTTGCGGGACGCCACCCACACATCGGCCGCGCTGCGGTCGATCGGTATCGATAACACGGACAGCGTGCCGAGCAACACGCCCCATTGCAGGATGTTCAGCTGGGCGCAGAAGGCCACTGCGAGAATAGCCGGAAGATACCGCCCGCGCTCCCGACCGATAAGGACAAGAGAATACGGAAGTCTCACAAAGATTTCTCCCCAAGCGTTTCCTCATTCTATCTTCGCATGAGATATAGTTGCAAGGAATGAACGAGTTTGCCCTTTGCCTCGGCCAATTTGTCCGCAGGCATGATATTTGTTACGATCAGAATAGAAGACACGGCAGACTGACATCTCGTTGTCTCTTCTTCGGAGCAGAGAGGACCATGATGGATCACCCCAACAACGGGTTTCCTGCCGGTGGGAACGGCGCGGCCCCGGTCGTGGGGGGATTGCCGTCACGCCGACCGATTGGCTCCCGCGAGCCTCTCGCCATCATCGGCATCGGCTGTCGTTTCCCTGGCAACGCCAACGATCCCGCCAGTTTCTGGGAATTACTCATCAGCGGCCGAGACGCCATCACCGAAGTGCCGCCGCAGCGCTGGAACAAAAAATCTTTTTACGATCCGGAAATAGGTAAACCAGGCAAGGCCCATGCCTGTTGGGGCGGCTTCGTGGAAGGCATCGACCAATTCGATGCAGCCTTCTTCGGTATTTCGTTGCGTGAAGCGGCGCACATGGATCCGCAACAGCGACTAGTGCTGGAAACGGCCTGGGAAGCGCTGGAAGACGGCGGGCAGGTGCTGGAACGGTTGGCGGGCAGCAAGACGGCTGTGTTCGTGGGCATATCCAGCTGGGAATATTCCTTCGCCCAGATTGCCTTCCGGGACCGGGCCGTTATCGACGCCTACACCAACACCGGCGGTTCCTTGAGCATTGCCGCCAACCGCGTTTCTTATTGTTTCGACCTGCGCGGGCCGAGCGTCGCTGTGGATACTGCGTGTTCGTCGGCGCTGGTAGCTGTACATTTAGCTTGTAAAAGTATCTGGGAAGACGGTTGTACCCTGGCGCTGGCGGGCGGCGTCAATGTGCTTCTCCTGCCGGATTGGTATATCGGTTTTAGCCGTCTGGGCATGTTGTCGCCGGACGGCCGCTGCCACGCCTTCGACGCGGCGGCCAATGGGTTCGTCCGCGGCGAAGGCGCCGGCATGATCGTCCTCAAACCCCTGACGCAAGCCTTGGCCGATAACGATCGCATTTACGCAGTCATCCGCGGCACCGCCGTGAATCAGGACGGACGAACACCCGGACTAACCGTCCCCAGCGAAGAGGCGCAGGAAGCACTGTTGCGCCAGGCTTATCAAAATGCCAGCGTGGACCCGGCGGCCGTGCAATATATCGAAGCGCATGGCACGGGTACGTTGGTTGGCGATCCCATTGAGGCGCGAGCCTTGGGGCGTGTCCTGTCGGCGAACCGGCCCGCGAACCGACCTTGCCTGATCGGTTCCGTGAAGACCGTCATCGGCCATCTGGAGGCTGGCTCGGGCATCGCCGGCCTAATCAAGACAGCGCTGGCCCTGCATTACCGCTACATCCCCGGCAATCTACACTTTCAGCACCCCAACCCGACCATCGATTTTGCGCAGCTGCGCTTGCGCGTGCCGATTGGCCCAGAACCGTGGCCAGCCAGTGACACCCCAGCGACAGCGGGGGTCAACTCCTTCGGTTACGGCGGCGCCAATGCTCATGTCGTGTTGCAGGAACCCCCAAAGACAGAGGCGAGAGACGAGAGGCGAGGAGCAAGGGGAGAGAGTCAAGGTTTCTTTCTCTCCCATTCCTCGTCCTTCGCTCCTCGTCCCTGGTTGGTGCCCCTATCCGCCCGCAGTCCGCAGGCGTTGCGAGAGCTGGCCGATGCTTGGCGGCAATTTGTCGCCGACTGTCCAGCGGAAGTCTCGCTGCACGACTTGGCTTACAATGCAGCCCATCGCCGCAGCCACCACGACCATCGCTTGGCCCTTGTGGCTCACTCGCGCGAGGAGTTGGTCGAGCAGCTTGCCGCCTTTGCACCTTCGAGGCCAGGAGCGGCGAAGCAGCAGCCGCGCCTGGCTTTCATTTGTTCTGGGCAGGGACCGCAGTGGTGGGCGATGGGACGGCAACTGCTGGAGCAAGAGCCGGTCTTTCGCACAACCATCGAAAGCTGTAATGAAATCATCTGTCGTCTCGGCCCCTGGTCGCTCTTGGCAGAGTTGACTGCTGACGAGGACCGATCGCGCATGCAGGAGACCGCTATCTCGCAGCCAGCCATTTTCGCGCTCCAGATAGCATTGGCGGCGTTGTGGCGCTCGTGGGGTGTGCAGCCCGAAGCCGTCCTGGGACATAGCGTCGGCGAAGTGGCCGCTGCTTATCTGGCGGGCGTTTTCACGCTCGAAGACGCCGTGCGGGTGATCTATCAACGCGGCCGCTGCATGGAATTGGTATCGGCACGCGGCCGGATGCTCGCGGTCGGCATCGCGCCGGAGGAAGCCCGACGCCTGATCGCTCCTTACGGGGAGCGCCTCAGCCTTGCCGCCGTCAACAGCCCCACCTCTGTCACACTCTCCGGCGAAGCAGGCTTGCTGGAAGAGATCGCTCGTATTTTAGAGAAGCAACAGATCTTTTGTCGCTTTTTGCAAGTGCAGTACGCTTTCCACAGCGCTCAGATGGGGCCGGTGCGTGACGAGTTGTTGGCGTCCTTGCGCGGCATCCAACCGCACCCGGCAACGTTGCCGCTGTTCTCTACCGTGCAGGGGCGTCGCATTGATGGGCCGGAAATGGGGCCGGAATACTGGTGGCACAACGTGCGGCAGACCGTGCAATTCGCCGCCGCCGTCGAACAGCTCCTCGATTGGGGCTGCGATACCGTCGTGGAACTAAGCCCACATCCCGTGTTGGCTGTATCTGTCGCCGAATGCTCGCGTCCGCGCGGCAAAGCCGTGCAAGTCTTGCCGTCGCTGCGCCGCCACGACGAGGAGCGCGCGACGATGCTGCGCTCCCTTGGTCAACTCTACGTGCTGGGACAGCCGATCAACTGGCATGGCGTTACGCCCGGTCCCGCGCAAACGCTGCGGCTGCCACGCTATCCCTGGCAACGCGAACGCTGTTGGTCCGAGAGCGAGGAGTCGCGGACGACGCGTCTGGCAGCGCCTGTTCATCCATTGCTGGGCACATCGCTGAGCAGCCCGCAACCTGCCTGGGAGACGCGGCTGGATTTGCGACTTTTCCCCTATTTGAACGATCATCGCGTCCAGCAGACGACAGTCTTCCCCGCAACCGGCTATCTGGAAATGGCCTTGGCTGCCGCCCGTGAATTATTTGGAGAGGGTGCCTGTCGGTTGGAAGACGTCAAGTTAGCCAAGCCTTGTTTTCTGGCTGCGGATCGGCCGCGTCGGCTGCGCACAGTTTATCATCCTGAAGATGCTGCCGTGCGCATCTACAGCCGCACCATCGATACCGACGAAGAGTGGACCTTGCATGCCCATATCGTCCTGCGCTCTGGGGGACGGCCGGCATCCGCCGACCCATCGAGACCCTACCAGGCCGGGCCCGCGGACTGCTCACGGAGGGACACGTTCTCGCGCGAGGATTGCTACCGTTTTTGCCGCCAAATCGGCCTGGACTATGGGCCGCTGTTTCAGGGCATCGAGGGCGGCCGGCGCGGCGAGCGGCAAGCCTGGAGCGAAATTCGTTTGCCGAAGTCCGTCGCCACAGAGGATTATCTCTTTCATCCAGCGCTTCTGGATGCGTGTTTCCAGAGCATCATCCCCGCCGCCGACGATTTCAGAGAGGAAGACGGCGTTCTCTATCTGCCGGTGGAAATCGAGCACTTTCACCTGTATCGCCGCCCCGGCCGCTGCCTATGGAGCCATGCGCGCATCTGCGAACAGACGCCGCGCGGACTGTCCGCAGATATCGATATTTACGATGAGAATAATCAACTACTAGCTCAAATTCGCGGGCTGCACAGTCAACGAGTTGGCAGCGAGACCGAGAAAACGCTGGACCATTTGCTCTACGCTTATGAGTGGCGTCGACAGTCCGCATGCAACATCGACAAAGACGCCGTCGCCGGTGCTGCCCACTGGCTGATCTTCACCGACCGTAGCGGGATCGGCGAGCAGTTGGCGGCCAAGTTGCGCGCCAGCGGCGCCCGGTGTACACAGGTGTCCGCTGGAGGCGGATTCGCACCAATCGGCGACGATCGCTATGAGATCCAGCCGGGCCGCCGCGAAGACATGGCAAAACTCCTACAGGCCGTCCATACTCCCGATCGGCCTTGCCGCGCTATCGTCCACTTGTGGGGCCTCGATGCGCCGCCGACGGAAAATCTCAGCCTCGCTGCTTTGGAAGCGGCACAGGAAGCGGGGCTGTTCAGCCTGCTCCATCTCGTGCAAGCCTGGGAGCAAACTTTATCAGAGGAAGAGGGGCCGTCGTCCGAGAGTTCGCGCGGAGGGCTGGGGCTCCCGGTCCCGCTTGTCCTGGTGACGCGCGGAGCACAGTCGGTTGGTGACAAGCCTATGCCAGTCGCCGTGGCCCAAAGCCCTGCGCTCGGCCTGGGGCGCGTCATCGCCAACGAATGTCCCCGCTTGCGCTGCAAGATGGTGGACCTCGACCCTGCGGAGGAAGACGGCAGCGTCGCGGCCCTGTTCGAGGAGTTGATGGCCCAGGACGATGAAGATGAAATCGCCCTGCGCGGCGGCGCACGCTACGTTCACCGCTTTGTTCCTGCCACCGGGGCGCGGACGCGTGCCGTACATCCGGAGGAAGCGTATCGTTGGACGATTTCGCGTCCAGGCAATCTCGACCACCTGACGCCGCACGTCGTGCCGCGGCAAGCCCCGCCAGCGGGACACGTCGAGATCGAGGTTGTCGCCGCGGGCCTGAATTTCAGCGATGTCATGAAGGCCCTGGGGATTTATCCCGGACTGGGGCAAGGCCCTATTCCGCTCGGTGCCGAGTGCAGCGGCCGTATCACAGCGGTCGGCCCGCCTCTCTCTCCCAGAGAGGAAGGACGGTTCCGCATTGGCGACGAGGTGTTGGCGGTAGCGCCTTTTGCCTTGGGCAGTCATGTAGTGACGCGAGCCGAGTTGGTGGCGCCCAAACCTCCGCAGTGGACCTTCGAGGAAGCGGCCACGCTGCCCATTGCTTTTCTGACCGCTGCCTACGCCTTGGAGTATCTGGGCCGTCTCAGCGCCGGCGAGCGCGTGCTGATTCACTCGGCAACGGGCGGCGTCGGTTTGGCCGCAGTGCAGCTGGCGCGCCGCGCCGGCGCCCAGATTTTCGCCACCGCGGGCACCCCCGAGAAACGCGCGTATCTGAAAGAGCTTGGCATAGAACACGTCATGGATTCACGCTCCCTGGCCTTTGCCGACGAGGTGATGGAGCGAACCGGCGGCTACGGCGTTGATGTCGTGTTGAATTCCTTGGCCGGTGAGGCCCTGCTGCGCGGCATCGACATCCTGGCCGATTATGGCCGCTTTCTCGAAATCGGCAAACGCGATATCTACGGCAATAGCCGGCTGGGGCTGCGACCGTTTCGGAAAAACTTGTCCTTCCACGCTATCGACCTCGATCGTCTGATCCGTGAGCGGCCGGCCTTTCTTGGCAAACTGTTGCGGCAGATCGTGCAGGATGCTCACGACAATCGCCTCGCTCCGCTGCCGCAGCACGTCTATCCGATTGCCGAAGCCCTTTCTGCTTTTCGTTTCATGCAGCAGAGCAAGCATGTGGGGAAGATCGTGCTGGCGCTGCGCACGTCTGGGGGAGCGGACGCAACCCCGCTCGCCATGGCGCCGTCAGAAGGGCCGCTCGCTTTTCGCCCCGACGCCACTTATCTGATTACCGGCGGTCTGGGAGGTTTTGGGCTGGCCGTGGCGCGCTGGATGGTTGAGCGGGGAGCGCGGCATCTGGCTTTGTTGGGCCGCCGCGGCACCCACTCCGAGGAGGCACGCAAAGCCGTTGCAGAGTTGAAACAACACGGCTGCCGCCTCGTCGTCTTTCGTGCCGACGTAGCTAAGGAAGACGATCTCGCCGCTGTGTTGGCGACGATACAGCGCGACGGCCCGCCGCTGCGCGGTGTCATCCATGCTGCCATGGTCCTGGAAGACGCCCTGCTGCTCAACCTCGATCGCCAGCGGATGTGCCGCGTGCTGGCGCCGAAGGTGCAAGGAAGCTGGGCTCTTCATCGTCAGACACTGCACTGTCCGCTGGATTTCTTCGTTCTCTTCTCGTCGCTATCGAGCGTGTTTGGCCATGCGGGCCAGGGCAACTATGCGGCAGCTAATATGTTTCTCGACGCCTTGGCCTGGTATCGCAGGGCGCATGGTTTGCCGGCTTTGACCATCAATTGGGGCTATCTCGGTGAAGTCGGCTATCTCGCCCAACGCCCCCAGCTGGGCGAGCGCTTGGAGCGCCAAGGCGTGTTGAGCTTCACCGTGAAGCAAGCCTTGACCTTGCTGGAACGAGCTATGCAGCGCCAAGCGATCCAGATCAGCGTTATGCGTGTGGATTGGTCGCGTTGGCGCGGCCTGGGTGTGACAGGGCGCGTCTCGCCGCGCTTCGCCCATCTGCTCTCCGACCACGACGGGGAGCTTACGTCTTCCGAAGGTCCGCTCGGGGGGCTTACCACCGCCGCTCCGCTCGATGTACTGGTCCGCAACAAAGTGGCGCGCGTGCTCGGCACGACGCCGGAGCGACTTGATGTCGATAAGCCCCTGCTTCACCTCGGTATCGATTCGCTGATGGCCGTCGAGCTGCGCAACTGGATCGAGCAAGAATGGCGCCTTCACGTATCGATCATGGAGTTGATGCGCAGTCCCAGTTTAGCGAGTCTGACGCAACTGCTGCACGAACGGCTGGCGAACACCGAGGGCGCTGCCAAGTCTGCTCGTCCGCCCACCGAAGCGCAGGCAGCGGAAGAACTGCTGGCCAAAATTGAAGAGTTGCCCGACGAAGACGTAGACGCCTTGCTGACTGCTCTTCTCGATGAAAAGTCTCGTGATAGGAGCGCCATCCCATGAATCCATCTCCGCCGTCAACGACGGGACTTTCGCCCACGGAAAAACGAATGCTGTTGGCGGAATTGCTACGTAAGAAAGCGACCGAAGATGCCGTTTTCCCTCTCTCCTATGGTCAACGCGGCCTGTGGTTCCTCGCTCAGTTAGACCGCGAGAGTGCTGCCTACCATGTCTTCTTTCCTGCCCGCATTCGTTCGCACATGGATATACCGGCCTTTCGCCGTGCTTTGCAGGCCCTGATCGCCCGCCATCCCAGCCTGCGGACAACATTCGAGCAATACGACGGTGAACCCTGGCAGAGAGTGCATTCCTCTCTTGCAGACGGTGCAGCGGTCAAGTTGGAAGTCCACGATGCCGCCGCGTGGAGCAAGGAAGTGCTGCATGCGCGCGTTGAGGAGGAGGCTTATCGGCCCTTCGACCTGGAGCGTGGGCCGCTGGCACGTATGCACCTATTTTCGCTTGCAATAGATGAACATATTTTCTTACTTACAGCGCATCACCTTATCGGCGATTTTTGGTCGCTGGTACTCCTTATGGAGGAGATGCAAGCGCTCTATTCCGGCGAACGGTCCCGTTCGACCAGAGGGGCCAACCATCCTCAACTGGCCGACGCCAGCCCTGGGCCGATGGCGCATTACCGCGATTTTGTACGCTGGCAGAGGGAGATGCTGGCCGGCAGCGAAGGCGCGCGTTTACGCTCGTACTGGGAAAAGCAGCTGGCTGGTGTGCCGCCGTTGTTGGAGTTGCCAACCGATCGACCGCGTCCGCCCCACTTCCGACAGCGCGGGGCGGCGGCGCCATGCCACATCGGACCAGAACTTACCGGACGCCTCAAGGCGCTGGCCGCCGCAGAAGGGGTGACCCTGTACACGGTCTTGCTGACTGCATTTGAAGTGCTCCTCGCTCGGTATAGCGGCCAGGAGGACTTCGTCATCGGCTCGCCCTTCGCCGGCCGCAGCCGCTCGGAGTTCGAGCGCGTCGTCGGCTGCTTCATGAATATGTTGCCGTTACGCGCCAATCTGGCCGGTAAGCCGACGTTCCGCGAACTGCTGCGCCGGACCAGCACGACCGTACTGGAAGCGCTGCAACATCAGGATTATCCCTTTCCGCTGTTGGTGGAGCGCTTGAACCTGCCCCGGGATCCGAGCCGCACACCGTTGGTGCAGGTATCGTTCACGCTGGAGAAAGCCCATCGCCCCGTGGGACTGGGCTGTTGGAGTTTCTTTCTGCCTCAGACCGAGGTCCACCTCAACGTCGGCGGTTTGCATGCCGAGCCGTATCCTCTGCAACAGCGCACCTGCCAGATGGACCTGGAAATGGTCCTCGAAGAAGGGGCTGACGCTCTCTACGGGATGCTGCGCTACAACACAGACTTGTTCGAGGAAGCGACGATTGTACGGCTGATCGACCATTACCGCTTGCTACTGATAAGCGCCTTAAACGATCCACAAAAGTGTGTATACGAACTGCCGCTGCTGACCACGACCGAAGAACGGTGCGTGTTGTACGAGTGGAACGATACTCACGTTGATTTCCCGCGCGATTTGTGTCTGCACCATCTCTTCGAGCAACAAGCCGCGCGCTCCCCCCAGGCAATCGCTTTGCGCTTTGGAGAGCGGACTGTCTGCTACGGGGAGCTGGATGCGTGGGCGAATCAACTCGCCTGCCGGCTGCAACAGCAGGGTGTCGGTCCCGATGTGCTCGTCGCCTTGTGTCTGGAGCGTTCGCCAGAGATGATCGCAGCCATCCTCGGCGTACTTAAGGCCGGCGGTGCTTATGTTCCGCTCGACCCGGCCAGTCCCAAGGAGCGCTTGCGGAGCATCTTGGCCGACACCCGTGCTCCCGTTCTGCTCACGCAGCGTCGGCTGAAGAAGCGCTTGCCCGATTGGGAAACGCATATTGTTTGTGTGGATGATGAATCCGCGCTTGTCCGTTCGCAGCGCCAGCACGGGATGCCCTTGCCGGCGCTGCGAACGGACAGACCGGACCATCTCGCCTACGTCATTTACACCTCAGGCTCTACCGGGCGTCCCAAAGGAGTGATGATGGAGCATCGCGCCATCTGCAATACCATTTGCTGGCAACAGCAGGCCCTCCCGATAGGTCCGGATGACCGCGTGCTTCTGCTTATCCCTTACGTGTTCGATGCTTCCCTGGCGATTATTTTCCCTACGCTGGCCGCCGGCGCCGAGTTGGTCCTTGCCGCACCGGGCGAAGAACGCGATCCAGGCCGTATCCTGGAACTCCTCCGCCGCGAGCGTATCACGGTCCTTCCTCTTTTACCGTCGCTGTTACGGCTGATGCTGGACGAGCGCTTGCGCGAAGCGGGCCGCACGCTGCGCTGGGTCTGTTGCGGCGGCGAGGTCCTGCCGCCGGACGTACCGGCCCGCCTGTTCGAGCTTGTAGACGCAGACTTGTACAACCTGTATGGTCCGACCGAGACGGCCATTAACGCAACCTGGTGGCTCTGCCGTCGCGGCGAAGACCGGTCTCGCATTCCGATCGGCCGGCCCATCGCTAATGTCCAGGTATACGTGCTGGATGCGCAGCAGCGGCCGGCCCCCATCGGTGTACCGGGCGAGCTGTACATCGGTGGCGCGGGGTTAGCGCGCGGATACTGGAATGATCCCTGCCTGACGGCGGAGCGTTTCGTGCCCAATCCTTTCGTCTCCCCTCGGCCCTTCCCTTCTCAAGAGGGAAAAGGAAAAGAAACTCCCTTCCTCCCTTGTGGGAGAGGGGCGGAGGGAAGGGAAGGTGCTCGGTTATACCGCACCGGCGACCGTTGCCGCTGGTTGGCCGAGGGCAGCCTGGAGTTTCTAGGCCGGGTCGATCAACAGGTGAAACTGCACGGCTATCGTATCGAAACCGGAGAGATCGAGTCGCTTTTGGCAATGCATCCGGCCGTGCTAGAATCGGCGGTCATTTTACATGAAAAAGAGAGGGAAAATCCGCGTTTGGCAGCGTATGTGACGGCGCGATCGGGAGCAGAGGCGCCGACTGCCGAAGAACTGCGCCGCTACCTACAGGAACGCTTGCCGGATTACATGGTGCCCTCGGCATTTGTTTTGTTGCCGGCCATGCCACGTACGCCCAGCGGCAAGGTGGACCGCGGGGCATTGCCTGCTCCGCTGGTCGGACGCCCCGATCACCAACCTTTTGTCGCACCGCGGACGCCGTTGGAAGAATACCTTGCGGGCTTATGGCGGGAATTGTTGGGCGTACAAAAAGTCGGCATTTGCGACAATTTCTTTGCCCTGGGGGGCAATTCCATCCAAGCCGCCGTGTTTATTAACCGCGTGCAGGAGAAGCTCGGCCGGCAGGTCTATACTGTGGCCCTGTTCGAGACGCCGACCATCGCCGGGCTTGCTCGCTATCTGACCGACCTCTGTCCCGACGAGGTTCGTGCGTTGTTCGGCGAAGGATCGCTTTCGGCGGACTTGCAAACCTCGCCTGTAAAGGAGCGGGGAACCTCTCCGCCCTCTTACGGACGAGATTGGAACTGTCTTCTTGTACCTCTGCAAGCCAACGGAACGCGGCCGGCTTGTTTTCTGGTGCATCCACCGGGCGGCATTGTAGTTTGCTATCAGGCATTGGCGCAACGTTTGGATGATGAGCGCCCGCTTTACGGCATTCGTTCGCGCGGTCTGTACGGCGAGACGGAGCTGCCGGCGTCGCTGGAAGAGATGGCTGCCGAGTACGTCACCGCCATCCGCGCCGTGCAGCCGCAGGGGCCGTATCATCTCGGCGGCTGGTCGATGGGCGGCATTATCGCCTACGAAATGGCGCAACAATTGCGCCATCAAGGACAAACCATCGGGCTTTTAGCGCTTTTAGACACGACCATTCCGTACAACGCCGCCAACGCCCTCTATGCAGAGGATGCCGCGCAATCTGCCCGCGAATATGGATTGGACCTTACGCTGGAAGAGCTAGGCCGCCTTGGACCGGACGAGCAATTGCCGTACCTGTGGGACCATGTGCGCAAGCTCGGCCTTGTCGATGAGGACACGCCCTTGCCCTTGGTGCAGCAGATCCTCAACGACCTCAAGCGTCTGTTTCACGCCCACATCCAGCTGGGCGGCAACTACGTGCTTCGTCCCTATCCGGGCCGGCTCACGCTCTTTCGCCCCCAGGAGGCGCCGGTGCCGGTACAGACAGCACCGGATCGCAATTGGGGTAAATTGGCCGCTGCGGTCGATGTTCATTTCGTACCCGGACAGCATCACACGATGGTCAAGGAGCCGCACGTGCAAGTGCTGGCCCACAAGCTGCGGCAGTGCTTGCGACAAGCAGAAGGCGAGCGGGGGGTGTGAACCCCCCGGTAGAACAACCGGGGGGCTACTGGGCACGGTTGAATTTGGTACAATTCCCCCCCACCCCAACCCTCCCCCCTTGTGGGGGAGGGAGAACCAAGGCACCCTCCCCCCTTGTGGGGGAGGGAGAACCAAGGCACCCTCCCCCTTGTGGGGGAGGGTTGGGGTGGGGGGGGGAAAGGGGAAAAAATGTGTCCAATCCCCCCGTGCCCAGTATAACCCTCCGGTAGTTCTACCGGGGGGTTAACACCCCCCGCTCGCTTTCTGTCTGCTGCTAACCAATTTTGCCTCTCTTGCCAGAATGGATGCGAAGGACCAGCACAATTGTTATCTTCGGAGCTTTTCTTCAACTCTTCGCTCGCCGCAATCGATACAAGGAAGGGTCAGCCAACGCTATCAAGCGCGTGAATTTTCTATCGTTCCAGGAGCTTCGTGACGATGAGTCCACGCGATCCTCAGTTGGAGATCGAGGCCGCGCCTCTCAAGCCGGCGCGGCAGCGAGCCATCCTTTTGACTTCCTATCAGACGGGCGCGACGCGGGGCAAAAACCTGGGTGTGCCGGGCTACTCTTACGACTTGGTCGCCCAGCTCTTCGTTCCGCTCTTGTCGCGTTGGGGCGAAGTCGTCCCCGTGGCGCGCCAAACCAGTGCTCTGGAAGCGGCCGCGCGTGACGCCCGCCGTCGCGGGCTTGATCCGGTCCACGTAAGTTTCCTGCCCTTCCAAGATTTCTGTCCGGCGCCGTCGGTCCCCAATGTGATTGTGCCGGCTTGGGAGTTCCCCGATGCGCCCGACCACGTTTTCGACGGCAACCCGCGCAACGACTGGATCGCTGCATCGCAGCAATGCGACCTTATCTTGGTCGGCGGTCCCTTCACCGTGGAGACCTTGCAACGGGCCGGGATTCGCACCCCTATCCGCATCGTGCCCGTGCCGACACCGGAGGATTATTTTCGCATTCCGGCCTGGCAGGCGGATCGTCCCATCCGCATTCCCTACTCGGCCTACGTTTTCCCGCATCCTGATGTGCCCGCCGCAGCGCTGTGGGACGCCCCCGAACCCAGCGGAAACGAGAAAGGCAAATCGGCCGTCTCGGCCCCCGCCCGGCTGTGCGACACCATGCGTTCCACTTACAGCCAGTACGTCAAACCGTTGGTGCCGCCGACCGCCCATACCTGGATCAAGGCCCTCGCCCGCAAGGCGGGACGCAACGCCTGGGAACGTTACGTGGAGAGTTGCCGACGGCCCTACGTGGATTTGTCCGGTGTGGTCTACACCTGCATTTTCAACCCCGGCGACGGGCGCAAAAATTGGGAAGACTTGTTCAGCGGCTTCATCTGGGGATTGCGCGACCGCGACGATGCCGTCCTGGCCGTCAAGCTCGTCACCAAGGAACAGATCTGGATCGAGCGCATCCTCATGTACTACCGCCGTCTGGGTCTGGCCCATCGGTGTAAAGTCGTGCTGCTAACGGATTATCTCCAGCCGGAACACATGCTCGACCTGGTGCGGGCCAGCGCCTATTACCTGACGACCACCCGCGCGGAGGGCAACTGCTTGCCGGTGATGAATTACCTGGCGGCGGGTCGGCCGTGCGTGGCACCATGCCATACCGCCCTGAGCGATTATTTTACTCGTGAGATGGGTTTTATCGTCGAAACACACCCTGAGCCGGCCATCTGGCCGCATGACAGCCGCCTGCGGTTCCGCACCACCTGGGGCCGAGTCGTCTGGCCGTCGCTAGTGGAACAATTACGGCAAAGCTATCACATCGCCCGCCATGATCGGCCGACGTACGACGCGCTAGGCGCCTGTGGCCAGCGCAAGATGGCCCAATGGGCGAGCACGGAAAGCATTTGGCCGCGCTTGCGGGCGGCCTTGGACCTGGTCGATGCCTTGACGCCGCGAAAGCCGTTGGCGGCTTAAGGAG